>CAQWMM010000008.1 GCA_948907985.1 uncultured Bacillota bacterium | reverse complement strand
GGAGCCGCCACCCGATAATCGGCCACCGCCGCCGCCATAATCACCACATCGCTGTCCGAATAGGCCGCCAAAACAGCCTCGCGCATCTGGCGGGCGCTCTCCACCCGCACACAGCGCACGCCAGCCGGCGGCTCCAAACCAACCGGGCCGCTGACTAACAAAATCTCCGCCCCGCGCGCCGCGGCCTGCCGTGCCACCGCATAACCCATTTTGCCGCTGCTGCGGTTGCTGATATAGCGCACCGGGTCAATCGCCTCCGTAGTGGGGCCAGCTGTTATTACCACTTTCTTTCCGGCCCAAGCGTCCGGCTCCCGCCGGGCAGCCAGCAGGATTTTTTGCAGTTCGTCTTCAATCCGCTCCACCGGCGGCAACTTGCCTTTGCCGACCGCGCCGCAGGCCAAATGCCCGCAGGCCGGCTCCATAATCTGCCAGCCGCGCTCGCGCAGGGTTTGCAGGTTCTGCTGCGTCGCCCGGTTTTCATACATATGCGTATTCATGGCCGGAGCCATAAACAGGGGGCAGGTGGCCGCCAACACGGTAGAAGTCAAAGCGTCGTCGGCAATCCCAGCGGCAATTTTGGCAATAATATTAGCCGTAGCCGGGATAACAGCCAGCAAATCCGCCCCAGCCGCCAGATCAATGTGCACAATCCCCCAACCCGGGCCGGTAACGAACTCATCCACCACCACCTCGCGGCCGGAAAGCGCCTGCAAAACCAGCGGTGAAACAAATTCCGCCGCCGCTTTAGTCATCACGCAATGCACCTGCGCGCCGTTTTTAGCCAGCCAGCTGACAACATCAGCCGCTTTATAGGCGGCAATGCCGCCGCTGATACCCAGCACTATTTTTTTATTTGCAAACATCTTTTTTCCTCAAATTTAATTCTCTAACGGCGTAGCGCCGTCCGCTGCCGGTATTTCCGCCGCGTCTTCAGCTTCATAAGCTTCAGGCTCCGCCGCCGGTTCTTCCTCCGAAAGATTCTCACCGGTTTCCCAGGTCAGCAAATCTTCATCAATCTCATGCAAAGCCTGAGATACCGGGTTGACCTTACCGGAACGGGTGAGTTCCGGCTCCGTCATCGTTATCTGGCGCGCCCGCTTGGCGGCGGCCACAATCAAAAGATACTTGGAATCGCTTTTTGTCGATATACTGTCAATATACGGCTTGTTCATTATTTCCTCCCTAACTATTAAGGTTTATGTTAAAGCTGGTTTTGGCTCACAATCCGGCAGATTTGCTCAACCGTATCCGCCACCCGGTCATTAACCAACACCTGATCATAATATACTTTCTGCGCCAATTCATCCTGCAAACACCGCTGCCGTCTTTCGATTTCTTCCGGGCTGTCGGTATTGCGCTCCTTTAAGCGTCTTAAAAGCTCCTGCGGCGAGGGCGGGGCCAAAAAAATCAAAACCGCCTCCGGCATCAGCTTTTTCACCTGTCTGGCGCCGGCGGTATCAATTTCCAGCAGAACGTTGCGGCCCTTGTCCAGTTCATCCTGCACCGCGCTGCGCAGGGTTCCATAAAAATTGCCATAAACCTCCGCCCATTCCAGAAAATCACCATTTTCCACCCGCTGCAAAAAATCCTCTTTGCTCAAAAAATGATAATTAACGCCGTCAACCTCGCCGGCTCTTGGCGCGCGCGTGGTAGCGGATATGGATAAAGTCAGCGCGTCAGACTGCGCCAGAAGCTCCCGGCAAACCGTCCCTTTGCCCACGCCTGACGGGCCGGAAATAACATATAAAGCCGCCTTAACCATTAGCCGCCTCCGAACCGTCCAAAGTAACATCCACAAAACGGTGCGAGATAGTTTCCGGCTGAATCGGCGAAAGTACAATATGCCCGCTGTCCATAACCAAAACCGCCCTGGTGCGCCGGCCATAGGTAGCGTCAATCAACGTGCCCTGGCTGTCTCTGGCCTCCTGAATAATTCTCTTAATCGGCGAAGAATCCGGGCTAACGATAGCAACCACCTTATCTGCGGCCACCATATTGCCAAAACCGATATTAATTAACGATGTCAAAACAAACCCTCCCTTTCCACTTTCTTTTCAAATTTCCGATCCCTTTTTTATTACCCTAAATTTTTTATTGCAGCTGCTCGGCAAACCTGGCCAACAACTCCGCTTTCTGGCGGCTCCCCAACCCCTGAACGCGGCGTGTTTCGTCAATACCAATTTCTTCCATCAGCCTGGCGGCGGTAACTTTACCAACCTGGGGCAAACTCTCCAGCAGATACTTAACCCGCATTTTGCCGATCAACTCTTCCCCGGAGCGATCCAAAAGCTGGGCCAAACTCATCCGCCCGGTTTTCAGTTCCTCCCGAAGAATCATACGCTGCGTGCGCGTTTGCTGTGCCTTTTGCAGCGCGCTTGCCCGCTGTTCGGCTGTTAGTTGTGGAATAGACATAAGACAACAACCTTTCCTGTTTTTAAGGTTTTTTTATAAAATATATAACAAAAATATATTTTTTATAAACAGTATACCCCAATATTTTTGTTATATAAAACACTTCTAATAAAATTATTCCAGATTTTGGATTTGTTCACGAATTTTTTCCAACTCGCTTTTGGCCTCAATCACCAGCTGGTTAATCGGCAGGCAATTTGCCTTAGAACCAATGGTGTTAATTTCCCGGTTGGTTTCCTGCAACAGAAAATCCAGCTTGCGGCCAACCGGCTCCGCCGTCTGCAACAGATTTTCCAGCTGCAAAAGGTGGCTGTTTAAGCGCACCAGTTCTTCATTAATACAGGCCCGGTCGGCAAAATAGGCCACCTCGTTAGCCAGACGCGCCTCGTCCAGCGGCACATTGTCCGGCAGAAGTTCCTCAATCCGCGCCAACAGTTTGGTCTGATAATCCGCCGCCACACCGTCGGCCAGCCTGTCAATCCGCGCCACAATATCTTTAACCAGACCGGCCCGCATCAATAAATCCGCTTGCAGGCGGCCGCCCTCCAACTCGCGCATGGCCGTAAAAGCGGCCAAAGCCTCATCCATAGCCCGGCCCAACACCTCGGTAAGTTCCGCCTGCTGCGCGTCGGTGGTTTCGATCTGCGGGGCCAGGGTAATCAGCCCCGGCATCGCCACCAGATTGCGCAGGGTCAGCTTAACCAAAAGCGGCTGCCGCAGGGATTCCGCCAACTCCTGCGCCGCCTGCAAATAAGCCGCCGCCAGCGCCTTGTCCGTACACAATTTAGGCGTCTGCTCACCAATATTTTCCAGCTGCACAAAAACGTCGACTTTGCCGCGCGCCGCCGCCGCTGCAACTCTGGCGCGAATCACCGGCTCCAGAAAAAGCAGCGTTCTTGGGGTATGCGGCACAACCTCCAAATAACGGTTGTTTACGGATTTTAACTCCACAGTCAGCTTATAATTTTCCCCGGCTGCCACGCCGCGGCCAAAGCTGGTCATACTTTTGAGCACCTGCCCCACCCCTTTTAGCCTTTGTGATTATTTATCATCACAATAATATTCTTAAAATATTCTATATATTTTTCCATAAATCCTGCTTATTAGCTAATAAAATTAAAATTTCAGCAGCAAACTTCTAATTATCAACTTGTAATTAGCCGGCGGAAGATGTATTATATAGAATATATTACAGCAAGGAGAAAAACTAAAAATGCCTTTTGATAACATCTGCCTGGCCGCCTCGGTCAAGGAATGTCAGATTTTGCAGAACGCCAAGCTGACGAAAATTTACCAGCCGGACAAATATACGGTGCTGCTGCGGCTTTACGGCGACGGCCAACAATATAAACTGCTGCTTAGCGCCAATCCGCAGGACGGCCGCTTGCAGCTAACGGAATATAACGCCGATAATCCCGCCAAGCCGCCCCTGTTTTGTATGGTGCTGCGCAAACATCTGGAAAACGCCCGCCTGCTCCGCCTGGAGCAGCCCCCCAACGAGCGCGTTGTGCGCCTGGATTTTGCCGCGCACGATGAAATCGGCACGCCCACCCGGCGCGCTCTAATATTGGAAATTATGGGCAAACACAGCAATCTGCTGCTGCTAGACGCCGACTCCAATCTGATTATCGACGCCGCCCGGCGCTACTCGCACAATGTTTCCCGCCACCGCGAAGTTCTGCCCGGCGCAGCCTATATCGCGCCCCCGGCCAGCGCTCTGGCCAACTGGCGGCAGCTTGACGAAGAGGAGTTGGCGGCGGCGCTGCTGGCCGGCGATTTAAGCCAGCCGCCGGCCCGGCTGCTGCAAAGCGCGCTGGCTGGGTTTTCCACCCAGCTGGCAGTCGAAATCTGCTGCCGCGCCGGCCTGGCGGACTATTCCAGCAGCGAACAACTGGGCGAATACGAAATCAGCCGCCTTTATCAACAGCTGCAACACCTTAAACATATTTTGACGTCCGGCAGTTTTCAGCCGGTGCTGCTCAGCCCCGAGGGGGGCCGCGCCAGCCATTACACCGGCTTTTATCCCCTGCCCCTGCAATCGGCAGACTGCCGCCAGCAACCCACAGACAGCTTTTGCGGCGCGCTGGACTGTTTTTACCAAAGCCGCCGCCAGCAGCAGGCTTTCAGCGCCGAACACAACCGTCTGGCCAAACTGCTGGCTAAAGAGGAACAACGCCTGCGCAAAAAGCTCAAACTACAGGAGGATGATCTCCGCGCCGCCGGCGACGCCGAAAAATACAAAAACGCCGGCGAACTGCTGACAGCCTACCTGCACCTGTTAAAGCCGGGCCAAAAGCAGGCCGAACTGCCCAGCTTTTACGATCCCGACCAGCTTATAACGATCAGCCTGCGGCCCGAACTTTCCGCCGCCGATAACGCCAAACGCTATTTTCACCGCTACAACAAGGCGAAAAATGCCGAAAAACAAATCAGCAAACAACTGCAAATCAACCGCGGCGAGTACGACTATCTACAAAGTCTGCAAGCCGCCCTGGCCGAAGCGGAGAACCTGGCCGATTTGCAGGCGCTGGGCCAGGAGCTGCAAAGCGCCGGCTATCTGCGGCAGGCTCCGGCCCGCTCCAAGACCGATAAAGCCGCCGCCAGCCAGCCCCGCCGCTATCAGACTTCGGACGGTTTCGGCCTGCTTTTGGGGCGCAACAACCGCCAGAATGACCGTCTGACCACCAAAATTGCCCAGCCCCACGACATTTGGCTGCATACCCAGAAGATCCCCGGCAGCCACGTTATTCTGCAATGCCCGGAGGGGCGGGAAATCAGCGAAACCGCCCTGCGGGAGGCCGCCGCGCTGGCCGCCTTTCACAGCCAGGCCCGCCAGGCCGACAAAGTGGCGGTGGATTACACCGAAGCGCATAACGTTAAAAAGCCCAACGGCGCGCGGCCCGGCATGGTTATTTACTTTGAACAGCAGACAATCTATGTTCAGCCGCGGGAACTGGCCCCCTGCGAGGAAGACTGAAAACCCGGTTTTTTTATCTTTTTAACATGGTGTGCCACTCGTTACCCTCCAGATTTTGCAGCGCCGCCAAAATCCGGTTTTTAGCAATCGGCGCGAAACCCTGTATTTGTTGCAGGGTTTCTTTCATATCCTGCCGTTTGGTGCGGCCGTTGGCCGGGCAGCAGCTGTTAATCACCGGCAGGGTCTGTTGGCGGGCGTAGGTGGCGATAGTGCGCTCGTCTACATAAACCAGCGGACGGATAACCGTAATCTGCCGTCCGGAAAGCCAGGTTTTGGGTTTAAAGCAATCCACCCGGGCGTTGAAACACATATTCAACAGCACCGTTTCCGCCACGTCGTCCAGATGATGCCCCAAAGCAACCTTGGCAAAGCCCGTGCGCACCGCCAGGCTGTTCAGCGCCCCCCGCCGCATATTGGCGCACAGCGAACAGGGGTTCTGCTCCTGGCGGTAATCAAACACAATCTGACTGATCGAGGTTTTTTCCACCAGCAGAGGCACTTCCAGCTGCCGGCAAAAATCCCGCAGCGGGCCAATATCCGCGCCCAGGCCCAAATCCACATAACCGGCCGCCAGCTCATATTTATATTTGGAGCTGCGCAAAAACAGTTTCAGCATACAAAGCAGCGTCAGGCTGTCTTTGCCGCCGGAAAGCCCCACCAGCACGCCGTCCGCGCTGCCCAGCAAGTCATAGTCGATCACCGCCCGGCGGAAATACTTCATAATCTTCTTTTCTGCCGCACTCAATATAATACACCTCTTTCGCAAATTTTAAGGCAGGATATTTAATTAAATTGCCGAATTAAATATTAATTATAGCTTTTTAAATGAAAAAACACAATCTATTTTTTGCAAATTTGGGAGAAAATATTGAAAGAACTTAACAACACCCCCGCGCCTACCCCCATGCAGGCGCAATATGCCGCTATCAAAAAGGATTATCAGGATTGTCTGCTTTTTTATCGGATGGGCGATTTTTATGAAATGTTTGGCGACGATGCGCTGGTGGCCTCCAAGGCGCTGAACATCACCCTGACTGCGCGCAACTCGCGCGGCAAGGACGAAAACGCCATGCCGATGTGCGGCGTACCCTATCACGCCGCCGACGTTTACATTGCCAAGCTGATTGAGCAGGGATTTAAAGTGGCGATCTGCGAACAAACGGAAGACCCCAAACAGGCCAAGGGGCTGGTGCGCCGCGAGGTTATCCGGGTTATCACTCCCGGTACGCTGGTGGACGGCAGCCTGTTAAAAGAGGACGGCGCCAATTACCTGGCGGCAGTTTTCCCGCTGGCGCAGGGCTATGGGCTGGCCTGGACGGATATTTCCACCGGCGAATTTTACGCGGCGCAGACGGTGGGCGAAAACGCCCTGGGGCGCGTCAGCGATGAATTGGCCGCCATTGATCCCAAGGAATGTATCCTGCCCAAGGCGCTGCTTAACGAGGCCTATTTTGCCGCCCACGCCTGGAACCGGCACAGCAGCGTGGTAATCTCTGCCGCCAAAGATGAAATTTTTGTGCGGCAAAACGCCGAAACCCTGCTTTTAACCCATTTTAAGCTGGCTTCGCTGCAATCCGTCGGCCTGGCCGACTTGCCCGGCGCGGTACAGGCCGCCGCCGCCCTGCTCTACTTCTGCCAGCTGACGCAAAAACGGGAGTTGGCCTATATCAACAGTCTGCAAGTACAAAATATTGACAACTATTTAATTTTAGACGCTAACACCCGGCGCAATTTAGAACTGACAGCCTCCGCCCGCGACGGCAAAAAGGCCGCCTCTCTTTACGCCGTCTGTGATAAATGCCAAACCGCGCTCGGCTCCCGGCTGCTTAAGCTTTGGCTGGAAAAGCCCCTGCTCGACAGCGCTATGATCAATATGCGCCTGGACGGCATCGAAGAGCTTTTGGCCAAGCCCCTTTTGCAGGAAGAAATGCGCGCTGCGCTGAAAAATATCGCCGACCTGGAGCGTTTGATCAGCCGCGTGGTTTACGGCAACGCCTCGCCGCGAGATATTCTGGCCCTGAAACATTCTTTTGTCCGTCTGCCCCGTCTGGCCCAAACCATGGTCGCGCTTTCCGCCGATATTTTTCGCCAGCTGTACCAGCATTTTGACACGCTGGCCGACGTCTGCGCCCGGATTGACGAAACACTGTTTGACCCCGCCGAACTGGACGGCGGCGCGGCTGTCGAGACTGCCAAACCGGCCAAAAAAGACAAAGACGCCGATAAAATCATCAAGCCCGGCTGCAACGCCGAAATTGACGAACTGCGCCGCCTGCAAACCCAGGGGGCCGATATGATTCTGGAAATGGAGGCCAAAGAGCGGGAGCGCACCGGTATTAAGGCCCTGCGTATCTGCTTCAACAAGGTTTTCGGCTATTATATCGAAATCCGTAAATCCAGCGCCAATTTGGCCCCGGCAGACTATATCCGCCGCCAAACGCTGGTAAACTGCGAGCGTTTTATCACCAACGAGTTAAAAGAACTGGAAGACAGGCTGTTAAACGCCGCCAGCCGTTTGCAGGCCCTGGAGCAGCAGCTTTTTGCCGAACTGCGCCAGGAAATCGTCAACCAAACCGCCCGGATTCAACACACGGCCAAATGCGTGGCCACTCTGGACTGTTTAAGCGGTCTGGCCAGGCTGGCGGAGGATAACGCCTATACCCGCCCCCAGGTTGACGACAGCGACTGTCTGATTTTGTACGGCGCGCGCCACCCGATGGTGGAACTGGCCATTGGCCGGGAAAACTATATTCCCAACGATACCGACCTGCAAGGTGATGACCAGCGTTTCGCGCTGATTACCGGCCCCAACATGGCGGGCAAATCAACTTATATGCGTCAGGTGGCGCTCGCCGTGATTCTGGCGCGCTGCGGCAGCTTTATCCCCGCCGAGGCCGCCCATATTGGCCGGATTGACCGGATTTTTACCCGCGTCGGCGCCAGCGACGACCTGACCGCCGGCCAAAGCACTTTTATGGTCGAGATGAGCGAAACCTCTAACATTCTGCGCAGCGCCACCCGGCAAAGCCTGGTAATTCTGGACGAAATTGGCCGCGGCACCAGCACCTATGACGGTTTGAGCATCGCCTGGGCGGTTTCCGAATATCTGCTGCGGCCGGAGAACTCGCCCAAAACCCTGTTCGCCACCCATTATCATGAACTCATTGAACTGGCCAGCCATTATCCGCAAGTGAAAAACTTTTCAGTTCAGGTACGCGATAAGGGAAACGACGTGGTATTCCTGCGCAAGATCATCCCCGGCGGCACTGATAAAAGCTACGGCGTACACGTTGCCAAACTGGCCGGTCTGCCGCCGGCAGTAATCGACCGCGCCAACGAAATCCTGCACCAGCTGGAAAACAAAGACGCCCCTAGAGCGCAGATCAGCGGCAGACTTGCCGAAAAGCCCAAGCCGGCGCAGGCTGCGGCCCCGCCAGCCTTACAGGAAATCCAAAAAGAAATCCAAGGCTTGCAGCTGGCCAACCTGCGGCCGGTGGAGGCGCTGCTCTACATTGAAAAGTGGCAGCAGAAATTACAGCAAACGGAGGATGAAAATTGATGCAGGGACTTATTAAACAGCTGGACAGCCTGACGGCCAGCCAAATTGCCGCCGGCGAGGTGGTAGAGCGCCCGGTATCCGTCGTTAAAGAGCTGATTGAAAACTCTATTGACGCCGCCGCCAGCCGCGTTGAGGTACGTCTTCTGGCTGACGAAGAACTCAACCAGATCGGCGAAATTTGGGTTATTGATAATGGCCGCGGCATTTTGCCAGTGGACCTGCCCCTGGCCTTTGGCCGGCACGCCACCAGCAAACTTTCCTGCGCCGCCGACCTGGACGCGGTGCTGACGCTGGGTTTTCGCGGCGAGGCCCTGCCCTCCATTGCTGCTGTCAGCCGGGTGGAAATCACCAGCTGCGCCCCCAACGACGACTGCGCCTGGCAGGTGAGGGCGGCGGAGGGCGAGGTTTCTTCCCCGCAGGAGGCCGCTCTGGCCAAAGGTACGCGGGTTATCGTGCGGGATTTGTTTTATAACACGCCGGCGCGCAAAAAATTCTTAAAATCCTACGCCACCGAAACCGGGGCCGTCAGTAAGCTGGTGGGAGATTTTATTCTGGCCAGACCGGACATTGCTTTCAGCCTGCAAATTGACGGCCGTCAGGTTTTGCGTTCGCCCGGCGGCGGCAATCCGGCTAAAGCGGTACTGGCGGTTTATGGTTCGCAGGTGCTGACCGAGCTGAAGCCGGTTCAACTGCAAAACGCCGCGACCAGCGTCAGCGGTTTTGCCTCCATGCCGCCCTTTGCCCGCTCTTCCCGCCGTTATTATCACTTTTTCGTTAACGGACGTCTGATTAAAAGCCCGGAGCTGAACGGCGTTGTAGACGACGCTTATCGCAGTCTGATGCCGGAAAAACGTTACCCGCTGGTGATTCTGCATTTGCAGGTACCGCCGGACAGCGTTGACGTAAACGTCCATCCGGCCAAAACGGAAATCCGTTTTAAACGCCTGGCCGAAATCCACGACGCGGTGCTGCCGGCCCTGCGCCAGGCGCTGATGCCCACCGCAAACAACCTGCCGGCAGATCCGGAACCGGAAATAAACCCAGCGGAAAATATCAATTTATTGAGGGATTTTATGAGCAACGCAAACGATAAGCTTAATTTGAACAACCCGGTAAAAAGAGCCGCCGAGCCCGGTCTTTCGCTGGGTGGCCTGGATTTGCGGCCAATACCCAAAGCGGAACAGACTGCGCCAAACTTTAAGGAAATGTCCGGCGCGGAACTTACCGGCCTGTTAAGCCAACAGCAGAAAGACGAGCCGGATTTTGCCGCCCGGCTTTTCCAAAACCTGATGGCTAACGCCCCCGGTTCCAAAGTTGAATACAAACGGGACGACGGCGAATGGCTGGCGGAAAACTTCGGCGTAACCTATCTGGACAATCCGACGGAGCAGACGGAACAGACGGAACAAATAGAGCAGCCCAGCCTTTTTGGCGGCAATCCGGCGGCAGATAACCTGTTTTTGGCCTTAAAACCGCTCGGCCAGCTTAACAATTCCTATATCATTGCCGCTCTGGGCGAAGATTTATATATCATCGACCAGCACGCCGCCCACGAACGTATTTTATATGAAGAGTTCTCGCTGGCCTATGCGCTGGACTGCCGGGAAAGTTCCCAGCTGGCCGCGCCGGTTACGCTTGACATAGGCGACTTGCAGACGGAACTTTTGCTGAACAACATCAACCGTCTGGCCGATTGCGGTTTTGTGCTGGAGCATTTCGGCGGCAGCAGCTTTGTCATCCGCGCGGTGCCGCTTTGGTATGTGCGCGGCGTCGAGAGCGGCCACCAACGCAAATCCAATATTTATGACAATGATATTAAAGGTTTCTTCCTGGACATTTTTGAACTAATGCTGGGCAGCGCCGACGAGCAGACTCTGGATATTGCCGCCCTAAGCCAGCAGGAGCTTTTCACCAAGGCCTGCAAAAGCGCCGTCAAGGCCAAAGAACATCTGAACGGCCAGGAAATATCCTGGCTGCTCCACAACCTGGCGGAGTGCGATCAACCCCAAACCTGTCCGCATGGCCGCCCCACCTTTTTCAAAATCACCGACGCTGAAATCCGCCGCCGCTTTATGCGCAGCGCCTTATAAGCCGTAAACGGAAAATTATGACAACTTATCAACAAAAGCCCCCCTTAATCATTTTGCTGGGGCCGACGGCCGTCGGCAAAACCGCCCTGTCGGTGGAACTGGCCGCCCGGATTAACGCCGAGATCATCTCCGGCGATTCCATGCAGTTTTATCGCTGGCTGGACGTCGGAACCGCCAAAATCCGCCCGGCGGAAATGCTCGCCGCCGACGGCCGGCTGGTGCAGCATCATTTGCTTGATATCTGCCGCCCGGACGAGCCATACAGCGTGGCAGATTTTCAAAAGCAGGCCGCCCTGCTGATTGACGGTATTTACCGGCGCGAACGTCTGCCCCTGCTGGTGGGCGGCACGGCGCTTTATATTCAGGCGTTAGCCGACAATTACAATCTGGACGAAACGGCCCCCACCGACGAAAATCTGCGCCGCAGTCTACACGCGGCCTACCGGCAGCAGGGCGCGGCAGTTCTGCACCAACGCCTGGCGCAGGTTGATCCGGCAGCCGCCGCCAAAATATCACCCAACGATGAAAAAAGGCTAGTGCGTGCGCTGGAAGTCTGGCAGCTTTGCGGCAGACCAATTTCCACCTTTGGCAAAGCCGCCGCGCCGGCCTATGACCTGCTGATACTGGGCCTAAGACGCGAGCGCGAACAGCTTTACCGCCGCATTGACCTGCGAGTGGAACAAATGCTGGCCGCCGGGCTGATTGGCGAAACCGAGCGTCTGCTGGCCGCCGGCGTTTCGCCAGAGGCCAAACCAATGCAGGGGCTGGGGTACCGGCAGGCCGTCTGCTATCTGGAGGGGCTGGTTAATCTGGCGGAGGCCGAACGGCTGATCAAGCGCGATACCCGGCACTTTGCCAAACGGCAGCTAATCTGGTGGCGGCGCGACAAGCGTATTCAATGGTTCGACCTGGACGACACGCCGAACACAGACCATCAGCTGGAGCGAATTTTACAGCTGGTCCAGGCGCGCTTTGCCCCGAACTTCTGCACACCTTAAGGGCATAACTCATAAAATATTTTAAATAAAATATTTTATATGGCCAAAGGCGGCCCCGGGAGGTGCGCAGGTGAAGGAATGTTACAATATTCGCGAATTTGTTCTGGAAGAATTACAGTTTGGCCGCACACCCACCACATTTTTTCTGCTGAACGGCTTTCAGCTAAAGGGCGTGCTGCTGCATTATGACGACGATGTTTTGATTGTGGAATCAGGCGGCAAAAAACAAATGGTTTATCAACAGGCCATTTCAACCATCGCCCCATCCCTGCCGCTGGATTTTCCCAATGAATACTAAACAAATTTTAAACAAATATTAAAACAACGCCAGAAAACATGATTGCAAAAGTATAAATGGTTAATTGTTATGTATTATTCCACTCTTAACAGTTCATTAAATTATGTTAACAAACCGCCGCTGACCGACTGGAACCCCTGGATTTGGCGGCTTATCTCAGCCGGCTCCGGCGTGATGTGCGGTCTGGCCCAGCTTTATCCTTTTTTTGCCTGGCTGATTTGGCTGGCCCCTGCCGGTTTTTTGTTCTCCCTGCTGGTTGCGCCCCACAAACGGCTTAGCGAGTATTTTTGGCGCGCCGGCCTGTTTGCCGCCTGCTATTATGCAGTGGCTATGCTAGGGATGTTACAGGTTGCAGACTATATCAGCCTGCCCCGTTGGCAGGCCGGCCTTTTGGTGCTGCTGCTTTACGCCATGTGTGCGATTTTGCTTAGCCTGCCCTGGCTGTTTGCAGCTTTCGTCTTCGGTTTATGCCGCCCGCCGGTGGCGATTTCCTTTGCTTTTTGGCCGCTGGCCTGTTATTTAATCGAATGGCTGCAAGGTCATTTTCTGGGTGGTTTTCCCGTTGTCAGCCTGGGCGCAAGCCAGAGCGTCTGGCCGCTGCTCTGCCAAAGCGCCGGCTGTTGGGGAGCCTGCGGCTTGTCCGCGCTGATAATTTTAATCAATGTTTTGTTAGCCGCCGCCCTGCTTTGCCGTCGCTGGCGCTATCTGCTGTTGGCCATTGCAATTTTTGCTGTCAATATCGCGGCTGGCGCGGTGGACTGGTACTTCAACAGCGCCGACGGCCCAACGCTGCAAACAGCCGTGGCCCATTCCGATATCAATATTGAACAACGCTGGGGCGGCAGCTATGATTCAGAACTTTTCGCTATCTACGCCGGGCAAACCGCCAAAGCCAAAGCGGCGGGGGCCCAACTGATTTTGCTGCCGGAGGGAGCTTTGCCCTATGTTTTGCAGGCGGATTCTGGCTTTGGCGCACGCTACCTGCAACTTGCCCGCCAAAATCAGATTACGCTGGCGGTGGGCGGCTTTGCCGATCACCCCGCCGGCCAGACCAATAGTCTGTTTGCGGCAACCCCCGGCGGCAGTTTCACGGAAATATACCAAAAACGAGCCCTGGTGCCCTTTGGCGAATATATCCCCCTACAGGGCTTTTTGGACAAGCTGCTGCCGCAGGATTTTTGGGACGGCTTTCCGTTTGGCAATTTGCAGCCGGGCAGCCGACAGGGCGCGGCCAAAATTGTTCTGCCGGACAAAAGCCGGCTGACCGCCGCCAGCCTGATTTGTTATGACGTCTGTTTTGCCGATTATCCCCGCCAGGCCGTGCAGGAGGGGGCCTCGGTGCTGTTGGCGGCCTCCAACGACGTATGGTACCGCGAAACCAGTGTTGTTTATCAACATCTTAATCATTCCATCCTGCGGGCAATCGAATATAACAGACCGCTGCTGCACAGCACCAACGGCGGCTATTCATCGATCATTGACAGCCAGGGACGAATTTTAGCCCAGACCACCCCCAGCGAAACCGCCGCCGCTATTGCCGAAATCAACATGCCGGAAAACCTGACGCTCTTCTGCCGCGTAGGGCAATACCAGATTATCCCGGTTTTCCTGCTCTGGCTGGCAGTCAGCGTGGTCGGCTGGTTCTGCCGGCCCGCATATGATTATAAAATATTTAGCAACAGATAGGAGAAATTTTAGTTTTGAACAAAAAGAATATCACAACAGCAAAATTAAAGCAGGCCGAACAGCAGGCTGAACAGGCCATGCAGCAATTTGCCCTGCGCTATGCGCCCCTGGCGGAACAGAACTTTGCCCGGGTTCTGGACGCCCTGCGCGCCAACAAAATCAGCGAAAACCATTTGCAGGGCAGCACCGGTTACGGCTATGGCGACGTTGGCCGCGACGCGCTGGAAAATGTTTATGCGGAGGTGTTGGGCGCAGAGGCCTGTTTGCTGCGCCAGCAGATTGTTTCCGGCACACACGCAATTACGCTGGCATTGCTGGGCAACCTGCGCCCCGGGGACGAGCTGCTCTATGTCGGCCGGCCTTATGACACCCTCTGCAAAGTTATCGGTTTGCAGGGCGAGGCCGCCGGTTCGCTGCTGGAAAGCGGCGCACTCTACCGCGAAATTGACTTTGATTTTGAACAGCCGGACGTTAACGCCATTATCTCCGCCATTCAGCCCCAAACCAAAATTCTGGCCTTGCAGCGTTCACGCGGTTATGCCTGGCGGCCCGCTCTCTCGCCTGCGCTCTTGCAGCAAATTATAACCGCCGTACATAATGTACGCCCGGAGCTTATTGTTTTTGTAGACAACTGCTACGGCGAGTTTGTCTGCGCTAACGAACCGATGGCCTGGGGCGCGGATCTGATTGCCGGCTCGCTGATCAAAAACCCCGGCGGCGGTATCGCCCCCGGCGGCGGTTATGTGGCCGGCAGGCAAAGGCTGGTGGAACGCGCCGCCGCCCGTCTAACGGCCCCCGGTATTGGCGCGGAGGTTGGCAGTTCGCTGCTGGCGCAAAGGGTGTTTTATCAAGGCTTATTTATGGCCCCGCTGGTGGTGCAGGAAGCGCTTTGCGGGGCCGAGTTCACCGCCGCCCTGTTCAACAGCCTGGGCTTTGCGGTTTCGCCCCTGCCCGGCGAAAACCGTTCTGACATTGTCGAGGCTATCCAGTTGGGCAGCCCCGAACTTTTGCTGGCTTTCTGTCAGGGGATTCAAAAATATTCGCCGGTTGATTCTTATGTACGGCCAGAGCCCTGGGATATGCCCGGCTATACCGACCAGGTGGTGATGGCCAGCGGCGCTTTTATCAGCGGCAGTTCGATTGAACTTTCCGCCGACGCGCCGGTGCGCCCGCCTTACATCGCCTATTTCCAGGGCGGCTTAAACCGTTTCCATGCCAAAATTGCCGTAACCCGCACCGTACAGGATATGTTAAAAGCCGGTTTGCTATAATAAACTGCCGTCGTCCCAGCGCGTATTCTGCAAATCCAGATTATAATAAACCGGCAGTAAATAAATATCCAAGATGTACTCCTGCTGACTGACGTCGCGTGTAATTAAGGTCTGGTTCCAATCGTCCTTGTTCGGCGTAAGGCTCTCTACTAAATTGTCGCCAATTTCCGGCTCATCGCGAAAAGGCAGCGTATAGCTGGTGTGGATACGGTCTGGATTTTCTCCGGCCACAATCACCAGACAACCATAGCTGTCAGCAAAATTATGGATACCAGGATTTTGGCTGGTTATTTTGGACGTGCCGCCGTTGTATTTGCCGTCTTTAAAATAAACCATTTGATAATCCTCGGCGCCTTTCAGCAAGTACGCCTTAATATCGGCCACCGCCGCGGTTTTGACAATTTCATAATCCGGATATTTAATACTAATATAATATTCATCCGGCGGCAGTCCGTTGATAGTTACGTTGACATTGCAGGACGTCAATACCAACAGCCCGGCCAGCAATATAAACAGACAAATTGTTTTTCGCATAATAACACCTCACATTCATTTCAAGCAATTATATCACAAACAAAATGCCCCAGCCCTGTTTGGCTGTTTAATTAAAATACCGTACCGTCTTCCCAGTGCATACTCTGACTATTAAAGTCCAGGCTATAATATGTAGGCAGTAAATAAATATCCAATATGTACTCCTGCCGGCTGACGTCCCTGGTAATATAGGTTTTATGCCAATTATCCTTAGACGCTGTCATCATTGCCATATAATCATTGCCAATGCTTGGATTATCTAAAAAAGTTAAAGAATATGCGGTATGCTCGCCGCCCGGATTTTCTCCGGCGATAATTACCAGCCTGTTGTCGGAATCTCCAGATATATGGCCGCTCATACCGGTAATATTATTGGTGCCGCCGATATATTCCCCATCAATGAAAAAGACCAGATTATAGTCTTCCTCGCCTTTCAGCAAGTACGCCTGAATATCGGCCACCGCCGCGGTTTTGACAATTTCATAATCCGGATATTCCGTGGAGATATAATATTCCTCCGGCGGCAGACCATTGACCGTTACGTTGACATTGCAGGACGTCAATACCAACAGCCCGGCCAGCAATACAAACAGGCCAATCGTTTTTCGCATAATAACACCTCACACTCATTTTAATCAATTATATCACAAACAAAATAACCAGAGCAACAGATTTATTTAATAAGGAGAAAAATTGCTTAAAAGAAAAAAATTATTCTTAATTATAACTGTTCTGCTGCTTATTTTATTGAGCGCGGCGCTGGACAGCCGCCTGATAATCCGGCATTATACGCTGGAGGCGGCGGCAATCGAAAGCCCGGTGCGGCTGGCGCTGGTTACCGATTTACATTCCTGCCGCTACGGCGAAAATGAGCAGGAACTGGCGGCGGCAATCAATCAGGAACAGCCGGACATTCTGTTGCTGGGCGGCGATATTTTTGACGACCAAATTACCGACGACAACGCCGCCGCCTTTTTACAGGCCGTCGCGGCCAAATATCCCTGCTATTACGTTACCGGCAACCATGAATACTGGCGGGGAGAGCCGGCCTTTATGGCCAAAATGCAAATTTTAGCTGATTATGGCGTAAAACGCCTGTCCGGCGCCAGTGAAGAATTTATCATTGACGGCCAAACCATTACGATCTGCGGCGTTGACGACCCCGACTTATACCGCGCCGCCGAAAACGCCCGCAAATCCGATGGTCTGGCCGAGTTTGAGCGGCAGTTGGCCGTTGCCGCGCCCAACCCAGATGATAATCACAATTATACTATTTTATTAGCCCACCGGCCAGAATATTTTAAGCTTTATGCCGGGCTTGGCTTTGATTTGGCGCTTTGCGGCCACGCCCACGGCGGCCAGTGGCGGCTGCCCGGCTTAATTAATGGGGTTTACGCGCCCAACCAGGGCTTTTTGCCCAAATATGCCGGCGGCGTTTATCAGCAGGCTAACACCAACATGATTGTCAGCCGGGGGCTGGCCCGGGAAAGCACCCGCATACCGCGCATTTTTAACCGTCCGGAACTGGTAATTATCGACTTAACTTAAAAATATTCTTGCCATTTGGCAACAAATGAGTTAAAATAATAAGATAAGAAAAAGTTGGAGGTATAAAGATGGACAGACATTATAATTTTCAGGAAATAGAAAAAAAATGGCAGCAGAAATGGGCCGACGAGGGAGTTTATAAAGTACAGGAACAATCGGACAAGCCGAAATACTATGTTTTGGAGATGTTCCCCTACCCCTCCGGCAATCTGCATATGGGCCATGTGCGTAATTATTCCATCGGCGATGTGGTGGCGCGTTTTAAGCATATGCAGGGCTATAATGTGCTGCACCCAATGGGCTGGGACTCCTTTGGTCTGCCGGCGGAGAATGCGGCAATCAAGCATGGCGTTTTTCCCCGCGATTGGACGCTCTCCAACATTGACAACATGCGCAGTCAACTGAAAAGTATGGGTTTGAGCTATGATTGGGACAGAGAGGTGGCCACCTGCTTGCCGGAATATTACAAATGGACGCAGTGGCTGTTTTTACAGCTCTACAAGCACGGGCTGGCTTATAAAAAGCACGCCGCCGTCAACTGGTGCCCCTCCTGCGCCACCGTTTTGGCTAACGAACAGGTGGTGGACGGCCGTTGCGAACGCTGCGACGCAGTGGTGGAGAAAAAGGATCTGGACCAGTGGTTCTTTAAAATCACTGATTATGCCCAGCGTCTGCTGGACGATTTGGCAAAGCTGCCCGGCTGGCCGGAAAAAGTTAAAACCATGCAGCATAACTGGATTGGCCGCAGCGAGGGCGTGGAAGCTATGTTCAAAACCGAGGCCGGCGACGAACTGCCGGTTTTCACCACCCGCGTGGATACAATCTTCGGCGTAACTTATATGGTGCTGGCGCCAGAACACCCGATGGTGGCCAAACTGACCAAAGGCACCGCTTTTGAGCAGCCGGTGGCGGAATTTACCCGCAAGGTACAGCAGCTTTCTAATATCGACCGCACCTCCGGCAATCTGGAAAAAGAAGGTATGTTTATCGGCGCTTATGCTATCAACCCGGTAAACGGCCAAAAAGTGCCGATTTGGATTACCAATTATGTACTGATGGATTATGGCACCGGCGCGGTTATGGGCGTGCCCTCGCATGACGAGCGCGACTTTGATTTTGCCCGCAAATATAACCTGCCGATCATCCGGGTTATCGCCAAAGACGAAAAATCGGCGGACGAACCGCTGGAAGAAGCCTACACCGATATTGGCGTTTTAGTCAACTCCGGCCAGTTTAACGGGTTGACCAATAAGCCGGACGCGATTGCCGCCATTGCCGATTGGCTGGAGGAAAAAGGGCTGGGCAAAAAAGTAATTAACTACCGTCTGCGCGATTGGCTGATTAGCCGTCAGCGCTACTGGGGCGCTCCGATCCCGATGGTTTACTGCGAAAAATGCGGTATGCAGCCGGTACCGGAGGAAGATTTGCCGATTTTACTGCCCACCGATGTTGAATTTTTGCCTTTTGGCGAATCCCCGCTGAAAACCAGCCCCACCTTTGGGCAGGCAACCTGCCCCTGCTGCGGCGGCCCGGCCACCCGCGAGATGGACACCATGGACACCTTTATGTGCTCCTCCTGGTATTATATGCGCTATTGCGACGCCCACAACGACCAAGCGCCCTGGGATAAGGCCAAAACCGATTACTGGATGGCCGTTGACCAGTATATCGGCGGCGTGGAACACGCTATTCTGCATTTGATGTATTCCCGGTTCTTCACCAAGGCAATGTATGATTTCGGCCTGATTGGTGTGGAAGAACCTTTCACCAACCTGTTAACCCAGGGCATGGTTCTAAAAGACGGTACAAAAATGAGCAAGAGCCTAGGCAACGTGGTCAGCCCGGAAGAGATCATCGACAAATACGGCGCGGATACCGCCCGCCTGTTTATCCTCTTTGCCGCGCCGCCGGAACGCGATCTGGAGTGGAACGACTCGGCGGTGGAAGGATGCTATCGTTTTCTGAACCGCATCTGGAAGCTGGTTCTGGGCATTTACGAAAAAACTGATTACACCGAGGGCGAGCTTACGCCTGCCGATTGCGACCTGCGCCGCACCGTGCATTTAACGCTGAAGAAAGTAACCGCCGATATTGCCGAACGTTTTAACTTCAACACCGCTATCAGCGCCATGATGGAACTGGTTAACGCCATGTCGGCTTATCAGGGCAACAACGGCGCGGTGCTGAAAGACGCGGCGGAAAAACTGCTGATTATGCTCTCGCCTTTTGCGCCCCACATTGCCGACGAACTCTGGCAGGCCACCGGCCATACCGGCGTGGTTTATAACACCGCCTGGCCGGCTTACAACGAAGAATACCTGCTGCAAAACGAGGTGGAAATTGCCGTGCAGGTTAACGGCAAACTGAAAGCCCGCCTGACAATCCCCACCGGTTTGAACAAAACCGCTGCTGAGGCGCATGTGCGCGCCCTGCCCGACTTTGATAAATGGCTGGGCGGCAAGCAGGCGGCCAAAATAATTATCGTACCTGATAAATTAGTGAATATTGTAGCCAAATAAAGCCAAACTAGGCGTATGACGCCAATTTATCTAAAAATTTTATTTACCTGGCTGGGGGCGGGGCTGCTGACGCTTTCGTTGCTGTGCCTCAACATCACGCTGGCATTGCATTTAACCCTGCCCTTGCCGCAAATGCCCCGCTGGCCCGTTCGCTTTCAGCTCCAAGACCTGCCCTTTGCCTGGCGCTTACTGCGCTTTGGGCAAAAATGGGCGGAGCTTCGTTGGCTGCGCTGGCAGCTCTGCCCCCAACCTGGGGTTTGGTTGGAACTTAAAATGAAAATTCGTCTGCCAATCTGGCTGATAATCATTGCCTCTCTGCGTCTGGCTGCATATTTTCTGCAAAGGCCGCGCAAACTAAAAACAGCAAGCAATTAAAGAGGTGAACAGCAAAATGACAGGTGAACAGAACATTGCCGGACTGCTGGATACAGCCATGGAAAAGCTGGGCAGCATGGTTCAGGTAAACACTGTGGTGGGCCAGCCGATTTTTGCCGGCGATACCACAATTATTCCAATTTCCAAGGTTAGTTTGGGCTTTGTGGCCGGCGGCGGAGAGTACGGCCACGATAAACAGACGCAGACAACCGAGCCGTCTTTTGGCGGCGGCTCCGGCGGCGGAATGTCCGTGGCTCCTCTGGGATTTTTAACCAGCGCGCCCGGCGGCCAGCTGCGCTATATCCCGGTTAACGGCCAAGAACCACTGGAAAAACTGGTGGATATGACGCCCGGGCTTTTGTGCAAACTGGAGAATATCTTTAAACCAAACCAGGATGGCAAGAAAGCGCCGCCGGCCGAACCGGCCAATCAGCCCCCAACCACAATGTGATCAACAGGAATTTTAGTTAAAAATGAGAGATTATATGTTTGCAATTTTACGAAAAAAGACAAACGCCACCGCTTCCAACCTGCCGCCCCGCCTAATAACGCCCATGGCCGCTGCCCTGCTGATTTTTGCAGCGGCCATGGCCGCCCTGCCCTGGCTGGTAATCAAGGCCGACAGCCCGCCCGACTTATCGGCGGTGGCGGCGGTGGTCATCGACCAGGCCAGCGGCAAAGTGCTTTATGAAAAAAACATGAACGAAGAACATTACCCAGCCAGCACCACCAAAATTTTAACCTGCCTGCTGGCGCTGGACAATCTGGAGTTGGACAGCAAAATCACCCTGCCCGATTATTACGTCAATGTGGGTGAAACCAGCATTGGCCTGCAAGCCGGCGCTAAACAAACCGTTGAGGAACTGCTGATGGCCACCATGCTGTGGTCGGCCAACGACGCGGCGCAGGCCCTGGCCATCGGCGCCGCCGGCACCGAAGAGGCCTTTGTGGAAAAGATGAATCAGCGGGTGGCGGCTATGGGCTTGCAGCACACCCATTTTGCCAATCCCCATGGTCTGCACAATGAGGCGCATTACACCTCGGCCTATGATCTGGCAATGATCGCCCGGGCCGCTATGGATAATCCAGAATTTCGCCGGATCGTTACCACCGAATCCTTTGTTATACATAAGTTAAACGGAGAAGACAACTACACCGTGCATAACCGCAACACGCTGCTCACCCAATATGAGTTTGCAGACGGTATCAAAACCGGCTATACCAAACAGGCCGGTAACTGTATTGTCGCCAGCGCCACCCAAAACGGTATGCAGCTAATTGTGGTGCTGCTGAACAGCGCCAATATTTTTGATGAAAGCCAGGAACTTCTGGAATGGGGCTTTGCCAATTCGCAGCGCAGTCTGCTGGTGGACGCCAACATGGTTAAGGCCAGCGTTAAGGTGTTAAACGGCGGCCGCAGCGAGGTTGAGGTGCTGACGGAAAAGGCGCTTTATTCGGTAATGCGCGAGGACGAAACCAGCAATGTGCAGGAGGTTTTGGATCTGCCGGACTCCATACCCGCGCCGATCCATCGCGGCGAGGTTATCGGTTCGGCCACCTACACCGATGAAAGCGGCTACACATACAGCACCAACCTGTTGGCCGCCAAGGATATTGGCCGTTATAACCTGCGCCTGGTGGTGCGCCAGTCTTTCCAAAGCGTCTGGCAGGTGTTTGTGGTGCCGTTCAGTTGATCGTTATTTTGTGTAATAGTTATAGTACAAGGAGAAAATACCATGAAAAAGAAACTGATTGTCATTTTCTGTCTATTCGCCCTGACCTTATGTTTGGCAGGCTGCACCGAAACCAAAACCTCGCCTAACGAGGACAAAACCACACCCCCAGCCGCCTCAGCCTCAACCTCGGCGCAAATTCAGCAGCTATGCGCCGAGGCCACAGTTGTTGAGAAAACTACCGACAACCAAAAGGCTCTTGAGCTAACGCCGGAAATTAAGGGATTGTTTTTTGACCTTGCCCAGCAGGAGCGCTGGGATTTTCTGCCCGCTTTTGGCTTTGACGGCTCCGAGCTGCCCACCGAGATGAGCGATTACATCTATCTGGTTATCGCCCAATCGCTGGTTTGGGAGGACTATTACAATATCGACCACGAACTAACGCCGGAAAAACTCTCCACCGAATATGTGAACGCTTTTCTGTCAGCGCGTTTTAGTCTGCCAGTCCCCCACCCGGAGCCGGGCGAGGAATTTGACAGCAACCCGGCTTATAAAGGCCTGGATTTTGACGGCGAATATTACACCAGCCCCTATGCGGAATGGGCTTATCCGCCGCTTTACGGCCTGTCGCTGCTGATTGTGGACGACTCCAACCCCAACACCACCATCTATGACGCCAGACTGCTGGGCTATACCACCGACGACGGCGATATTGAGATACCGGAAAACGCCAGAGAGATTATTTGCAGTATGGACGAGGCTAAGCCTGGACTGGTTGCTACCTCTCAACTGCACGTCCGCTTCTATTTTGGCGATAACGGCGTACCGGTTTATCTGGCTGTTGAATTTTAATATTATAAAAATTTAAGAGAGCGAGGATATTTTCCCCGCTCTCTTTGCTTATGTATTTTGCTCTAACTATCTTTTGATTGTCAATATTTTAAAATATGGTAATTACGCCGCAGGTAACCCCGCAGACAATCAGACCGGCAATGATTACGCCCAGCAAAATGGTCGGTATCGCCTCGCGCAGGGGAATATCCAGCAGCGCCGCCACCAGCGATCCTGTCCAGGCGCCGGTGCCGGGGAAAGGTATTGCCACCAGCAGACAAAGCCCAACTGCCCGGTATTTGATAACCAGCGCGCTTTTGTTATGCGCCTTATCCTCCAGCCATTGCACCAGCCTGCCCGCAGTGGCGCTGTGCCGCTTCAGCCAGGTGAAAATATGGCGCACAAACAGGATAATAAACGGAACCGGCAGCATATTGCCAATAATGCTGGCCAGCGTTGCCCACAGAGGATGCAAACCCAAAGCCACCCCAATGGGTATTGCGCCGCGCAGTTCAATCACCGGCACCACGGATACCGCCAGGGTGGCAATAATCTGCCCCAGAGTATTTTCATAAAACCAATCTAGCATAAAATTTTCCTTTCAAAATATGTTTTGTTAAACAGCAGCTAAAGTTATCGACTTTTATTCCTCCGTCAAATCGTCGTTAATATTCGTCAGCGGTTCAGCCGGACTAACCGGCTCCGGCAGGCGCATATAAGCCGGGTTAGCGTTCAGGCTGGCCGCCGGCACAATAACCTCCTGCTCCTGCCGCACAATGGGATGAATACCGTA
The DNA here is from genome assembly GCA_948907985.1 of uncultured Bacillota bacterium. GTDB lineage: Bacteria > Bacillota > Dehalobacteriia > UBA4068 > UBA4997 > Avidehalobacter. The sequence goes on along the minus strand of CAQWMM010000008.1, from coordinate 35,279 downwards.
AAGCGTGCTTAGATTGTCTACAATGCCGCCGGTAAAGGTCAGGCCCTTTTCCAGCGTATCCGGATCGCCAATCGCCGTTATCACAATCGGCGTCAGCAAGCGCTCGCCGTTCATCAAGACAAAAACGCGCTCGTCCGAGTCGGTTTCCTGCGTCAGCCGGGTTTTACTGGTTACGCGCTGATTGTTAATCGCGATAGCCTCCGCCCCGCTGACTTTCAACTCGTTAACAATATCAATAACGTCCATGCTGTAAAGCTCATAATCCGCTGTAATGGTAATACTGACGCCGGAACCGCGCACCGCCACCGCCCCGGCGAAAATCCGCGCGCTGTTCAGCTGTTGTTCCAGGCTGTTGGAAACATTGCGTGATGATTCGGTGCGCTCCAGCTGAGTCAGCTCATTGTTTAAGCGATTGCGGTAATCATTAAGATTACGCACCATTGCCACCAGCGTATCCGTACTTTGATTTTCCAAAGACTGCACGCTGTTGGATTCAAAATTAATCTGACAGACGATGGCAAAGCTTAAAAAAGTCAGCGCCACACAAAACGAAAGCAAACGGCTGGTTCTGGGAGATTTTTCCGGCATATATCATTCTTCTTTCTTTTCGGCTCTGTCCGGGCTGATAATCGCCTTAACCTTAACAGGGGTCTGGTCAACGGCCAAATCCTTTTCTTCCGCCAACGGCATAACATCCAGCAGCAGGCCGGAAATGGTATTTTCCAGATTTGGTTCGGCTGCCGCTTTATTTTCCCGCTCCGCCGCCGCCTTGTTGTCCCCGGCGCTGATCAGACGAATTTGCTGCACGTTACCGGCCGCGTTTTGCTTTTGCGCATACTTTTTGCGGTAGGTGGTAATAATATCCCGGCGGATAAAAGCCAGGTTGGAAAAAATCCGCAGGGCAAAGCAGATACTGGCCGCCATAAACATATCAATGCCAATTTGATCACCCAGAAAGGCCAACACCATAGCCAACAGCGCATTGACAAAAAAGCCGGAAAGCATAATCAGGCTGTCAAAGCTGTCTTCCAGCAGCGCCCTGGCGCCGCCTAAAACCGAATCCAAAGCGGCCAGAATAGCAATAGAAAGATATTTGGCAATCCCCAGAGAGGCGTTCACCGTAAGTATCGAGCCAATAAGCGCGCCAACCGCCAGGCTGCCCAGGGGCAAAAATATTTTAACCATATTATCACATCCTATTAAGTCCTGGTGAATCCTACTGTGCAATTTGGGCATGGTTAGCCAAAACTGCGCCGGTATAAGCGGGCAGCGATAATTTTTCTTCGCGGCTGACCTTAATCGGCATATTTTTATTGTGCAGATACAAATATTGCGCCGAGTCCTGCAAAGCCCCCTCCAGCAGCGCCGGAGAACCAATCAGGCTGATTTCATAGGGCGGCGCAACGCGCGTGGAATTAATAATAATCACCGTGCCCACACAGCGAATATCCGACAAATCGACAATGCGCTGGCCATTAATAGCAACCGCGTCTGCCAGATAGGCAATATCATTTAACAGATAACGCAGATTACTGTCATGAATAATATAATTTTCCGGATAATAGTTAGCCGGGTCCAGCTGTTTGGCCGCCTCGGCCCCGGCCGTGTTATCGCTGATACTGATCAGCAGGCCGCTGCCCTCAACCGGCGTCTGGCCGGAAACCAGCTGCATCTGCTCCAGCTCCTGGCGCAGGCGGGCAATATATTCATCAGTTTCCGCGCTGGTTAAAATCTGGCCGGTAATCCGGCTGCGCAGGTTATCAATATCGGCTTCCAGAATTTGGTTTTCCGCCTCCAGCTGGTTAATAACGTCAATCAAATTTTGATTTTGATTGTTGGTTTCCTGATTGATATTGATTGACCAGGCCCTGATCCAGATACTAATCGCCGCGCCGGCCAGCAAAAACAACAGCGACACGCTTAAAACGTTGCGGTTTTTTTTCAAAAATTCAGACATATTTAATTATAGCTCCCCAACTATTCAATTAAACGCTTAAAATATATTATACTATTAAATTACCCTTATCACAATAGGAAAAATTTTTTTTATGGAATTTTTTTTAAGGTTTTTTAGACTTGTCAACACACAAATAGCAGGAATGTTAACTATAATGTAGAATATTTTAAATTACAAACTGTCGTGTATAGTAAATCCTGGAGGAAATCAGCATTGTGGAATAATTTATTGCAAGGTTTCACCCTGGCCACAGCGCTTTCCGCGCTGTTGGATATCGCCGTGGTAACCGTTTTGTTTTATTGCCTGTTTATGGCCATCCAGGGCACCCGCGCCGTTCAGCTAATCAAAGGTCTGGTGATGCTGATTCTGGCCGTGGCTCTAAGCAACTGGCTGCACTTGCAGGCCCTAAGTTGGCTGCTCAATCAACTTTGGGCAGTTTCGATTGTGGCGCTGGCTGTTATTTTTCAGCCGGAGTTGCGGCGCGCCCTGGAGCAAATAGGCCGCAGCCGCATTTACATCAACCCCTTTGAGAACACCGATACCGATCTTCAGCAGGTTCACGAGGCCGTGGTTAAAGCCGCGGTTGAAGAATCCAAGCACAATGTGGGCATGTTGGTGGTGCTGGAGCGAGAAATCGGCCTGAACGATTATGTGGCAACCGGTATAAAAATGGATTGTCTGGTATCGGAACAAACCCTGATTAATATTTTTGTGCATAACACGCCCCTGCACGACGGCGCGGCTATTATCCGCGGCGACCGTATTTTGGCGGCGGCCTGTTTTCTGCCGCTTTCTGATAACCCCAATCTGGATATGAGTTTTGGCACCCGCCACCGCTCCGGTATTGGCCTGTCGGAAGTTTCCGACGCGCTGATCGTTATTGTTTCCGAAGAAACCGGCGCAATCTCGGTCGCCAAAGAGGGCCACATTTTTGTCAATCTGGACGAAAAGGCCCTGCGCCAACATTTGGCCCAGCATTTTGGCGGCGGCCTCAAACAGGTGCAGGCGCGTTTCCGGCTGAAAAGAGGTGGCCAGCAATGAACATCAAAAATATTAATTGGGGTTATCTGACGCTGTCCCTGCTCTGCGCCCTGATGCTCTGGACTTATGTTACAATCCGGGACAATCCCGTGGAAGAGCAGCTGTTTGAAGTACCCATTGATTATATTAATCTGGCGGACAATCTGGCCATCAGCGATAAAACAGAAAACATCAAGCTGCGTCTGTCCGGAACCGCCAACGTTCTGGACAATTTAACCGCTTCTGATATAAACGTTTATGTCGACCTTTCCGCCGCCACTATCGGCCAGCACACCAGCCGGCTGAATTATGATCTGCCTAACAACGTTCAGCTTGCTTCCGCCGAGCGCACCGAGGTTACGGTTTTGATTGACGAACAGGCGCAGGTGCAAAAAGCGGTTGCGGTGGAATACGCCGCGGCCGGCAATCTGGCCGAGGGTTATATGCCGCTGACCTGCACGCTTTCGCCAAACGAAGTCATCCTTTCCGGCCCGGAAGATAAGCTGGCCTTAATTGACAAAATTTTTGTAACCGTTAATCTGGACGGCGCGAACGCCAATTATCGCGCCAATCTGCCGGTCAATGTGCAGGACGCGGCGGGCAACTCGCTGCTTTCCTGGGTAAATGTGCAGCCCAGCCAAATTGACGTGTTGGTACCGGTGGTAACCCAACAACCCACCAAAACCGTACCGGTAAACGTAACCATCAGCGGTCAGCCCGCCGAAGGCTATGTGGTATCGCGCATCGTGGCCGATCCTGCCGTCGCGACGATCACCGGCGCGCAGAACGATTTAGACAAGGTGGATTACGTCTACACCTCCGCCGTCAATATCAGCGGCGCGTCTGGCAACATCACCGAAGACGTAACCCTGTTAAACGCCGACGGCATAACTGTCGACCGCAACCGTACTTTCCGCGTGGTGGTGGTTATTGAAAAGGAAAGCAGCAAAACTATCAACGACGTGGTAATCTCCCTGACTAACACCAAGGCGAATTACAATTACAATCTTAGCACCAACACCGTTAACGTAACCGTGCAGGGGCCGGAATCAGCTATCAACAGCATAACCAGCACCGATATAACGGCGCAGCTTAACGCCTCCGACTTTAAAACCGGCAGCAATCAGGCCTTTTTGCAGCTAACCAGCAAAAGCAATGTTGAAATCCGCTCGGCCCAACCGCTGTTTATTAATGTTGAGGTATCGCCCAAAGACGGCGAGGCGCAATAAATAATCCTCTCCGTCTATTACAATAGATGGAGAGGATTATTAAACACGAAACTTTAAGCCAAAAACAGTGTTTTCGACAGCAGGCAATTAAATTGGTTGATTAAAACCGCTGCAATCAATAATTACATCCAGCAACTCTTCAAAATGCTTATAGATGTAATCCAACTGAAACATACAAACCACCAGGACGCTGGCAGGCTCGGAAAATTCTTTATGTTCGCCGCTTAAAAAGCTGTGTAAAAAATTTAAAATATTATTGATTGAACGGATTTGCGTCAGATAAACATTCAATTCGTCAATCGCATCCATCAGTTCTTCATTGGGCAAAAATTTTTCTTTTCTCATTATATTTTCCTCCTATTTTTTGCTTGTAAAAACCTTGCCAAAATAGAAGGTATATGTTATAATATTTATACCTCTATTTTGGGGTTGGAGTAGTCGCGTGTACTTTTCCGAGTGTTGGCGGCTACTCTTAATTTTTTATGTCCGGCGCTAATCGCTTAATCCCCCGCCGTATTGCTTCCATTTGGCTGACCTGTTCCTGTTCTGTGTACTTATCTAAAATAAGTTTGCTTTCCTCATCAACACGAACAGTTAATTTATACGGCTTGGGATTATCGGTAGGCCGTCCTGTTCTTGGGGACACATTTTCACCTCACTTTCGACCGTCTTAATTATAGATTATTGACAGCCAAAAGTCAATAGCTTTTTGAAAAAAATGGTTAAATAAATCGTTTTTTTTGGGAGTGGCCAAACGAATAATTTTAGGCCTATCTGTTCTCACCCTCTCCGTCTATTTATCGCCTAAAAGGCTCTAAATAGCCACCTCTCCCTAAAGGGCGAGGCAAGTTTAAATACTTTTCTCATAGATTGACTCTTTAAACTTGGCTCTCCCCTTGGGAGAGCTGGCAGCGATGACTGGCAAGGAGTCGCTGACTGAGAGGGCGTGGAATTGTATAAAACTACTCGTTTGGCCACACCTAACTTACTTCAGCACTTGACAGCAAACGAAAAATCACTTATAATATAAATAAGAGTTGATCCTTGAACTGGGTCAGTCCTCGATTATAGTAAAGCTAAAAATAGCCGCTACCAATCCTCGAAAAACTGGGCGGCTATTTTTGTTTGCTTTGTTCTGTTATAAGTTGGTAAACCTGTATACCAAGCTGAATAACTTGGATAGTTACAGATAGTAAACCTAATAAGAACATTGCATCACCTCCCCGACGAGCAATTTGGGGAGGGCCCCAGGCCTCTCCCCATGCTAAAGGACGACATGGTTCATCGAGGACTAACCGCCTGTTCAAAAAATCAACTCTCAAGGGGCGTACAAATATGTACTGCCCTTGTTTGTCATTATAATATATTTTGTAGAAGTATGCAATATTAAATTCGGTTTAGCAATAGAAAATTTAATCATTCATCTTAAGAAAGTGGACAAAATGCGTTGTTTTATCTTTTAGCAGATCTCGCAATCGGCGACTTCCTAGCGGTCGTCGCTGCTAGCTCTCCCTTTAGGTGGGGGGGGGGGAAGTGCCCGTCGGAGGGGGCGGTGGCGTTGCTTATTTTATCAGCTTGGCGTATAATTGGGCAACGTGTTTCAGCGCGTATTTGTTGGCCGAGAACTCCTGCGGCATAGCGTTATAAGCATTAATATGCTCGGCCACCAGTTCTTCTTTAACCGGCTCGCTGTCAGGCAGCAAGTCCAAAACCTCACGCTGGCTCTCCACCGGGGCCAAAAAGCGGTTCAGCCACAACACATATTCCACGCTGCTTTTATGGCAGCGCCGAAAATGCAGCCAATGGCCGTATTCGTGCAGCACCACAAAGGCAGCGAAAGCCAGTTCGTAGCGTTCAATATCCAGCGGCAGCAAGTCGTTAATCATCCGCATATAAGCCATGGTGCTGATATAATTGTTTTGCTGCTCATAAAAAAAGAAATCGCTGGCGTAAATATCCGGCAGGTAAATACCCAGCTCCTGCCGGTTAACCGACTGGGCCGGCTGCGCCCCCGCCGAAAGCCAGGACTGCAAATCTGCCTGCGAAATAAACTGGCAGTGCGCCGGCGTATACTCATCAGGCCTTTCCGCCAAATCAGCCAGCGCATAATTCATAAAATGAAAGGGCGCTTTTTTAGCCAATCCGGAAACCGCCACAATTTCAGATAAACGCACCGCAACCAAGCCTCCCCCAATAGCCGGGCAAAATTAAGCCGGGCCATTTAAACAGTAAAACAGCACAAAGAAATAATGGCACAAGCTGCCGGCCAACACAAACAAATGCCAAACCAGGTGCATATAGCGCACTTCTTCTTTGCGGTAGAAAATAACGCCCACCGTATAAAACAGGCCGCCAGCCAGCACCAGCAAAAAGCCGGGCAAATCCAACAGCGCCGCAACCGGTTTAATAGCCGGCAAAACCGACCAGCCGGACAGCAGATACAGCACCAGCGAAAGCTTATGGAAACGGCGCACGCTAATAGCGTTGAGCGTAACGCCCACAACAGCCACCGCCGCATTGATACCAAAAAGCGTCCAGCCCAGCCAGCCGCGCAGCAGCCCCAGGGTTACCGGAATGTAGGTTCCCAAAATCAAAATAAAAATGGACGAATGATCAAAAACCTGCAAAACCCTTTTGCCGCTTCGGTTGGTAATAGAATGATATAAAGTGGAAAACAAATAAAGCAAAATCAGGCTGGCTCCATACAAAGACGCGCTGACAACACTCAAGGCGTCGCCATGCAGAGCCGCCCAAACAATTAAAACCGGCGTACCGCCAATCGCCAAAAGCGTCCCCAGACCATGCGAAATAGCGTTGGCAATTTCTTCCCGCAGACTCTGCCGGTTAAACCTGGCTACATCCGTTGACATCTAAATCACCTGCTCTCTACTAAATCCCTGATAACCTCGGCGGCCAGCAACAGCCCGGCAGCCGGCGGCACAAAAGCTATGCTGGCCGGGATTCTTTTGCCGCCCTCGCTGGCAGCGGTATTTTGCGGCTCCTCCCGCGAATAAACCACTTTAAGGCTTTCAACCCCGGCCTGACGCAACTTTTGACGCATTACCCGGGCCAGCGGGCAAACGCTGGTGGCGTAAATATCGGCCACCAAAAAGCCCATTGGGTTCAGCTTGTTGCCCGCGCCCATACAGCTAATAACCGGCCGGCCCGCCGCCTGCACCCGCTGAATTAAACATACTTTATCCGCCACCGAATCAATAGCGTCCACCACATAGTCATAAACAGAAAAATCAAAATCATCCGCACTGGCGGCAGAAAAGAAAACCGGCCGGGCATAAATATGCGCCTCCGGATTGACCGACGCCAAACGTTCAGCCGCCGCCTCGGTTTTCAGCCGCCCCACCTGGGGCAGCAAGGCAATAATCTGCCGGTTTAAATTACTGCGGCTGATCACGTCGCCGTCGACCAAAGTCAGGCTGCCCACGCCGCTGCGCGCCAGCGCCTCCGCCGCCGGGCCGCCCACGCCGCCCAAACCGAAAACCGCCACATGCGAGGCCGCCAGTTTCTGCATGGCCGCGCCGCCCAGCAACAGTTCGGTGCGCTCAAACTGATCCCACATTGATTGCATATCCTCCGTCCGTTTACCTAGTATTAAAAACCAGATAAACAAGTTTTTTTTACTATATTAATTTTACCATTTAAATCACAAATTGTAAAGCACAAATTATAAAAAAAACGCTTAAAAAAAGCCGCAATGTGCAACAATAATAACGCTTGCAAAAGCGCTCTTATATTTTATTATATCTAATTCAAAAAGTCAACTGGAGGGTAATCATCATGACCAACAGTATTTTGGATAATCCGGCAATTTTGAACGGCAGCGATTTGGATCGTCTGGAAGAGCTGCAAAACGAGTTTTGTTCGGAGTGCGGCAAGAACGTAATTCTGGTGGCCTATAAAGGCTGATTTCTCCTGAAAGCAAGGCAGGCGTTCGCTCTGGAACGCCTGCCTCTTTGCTGCCGCTCGCCGTGAAAGCGGGGGCGCGTATTTTAAGCAAAAATTAACTTTCTGTACCGTTGATTATATTATCGCTGTAAAAGCGCAACATAATGTTCCAGGTGTTGCGGTCCAACACGCCGGTGGCCGGCAGATTGGCCAGCTTTTGAAAAGCCGCGATCGCCTGCGCGTTAACCTGCGGCTTGCAGTTGGGGGTAACCGAATCCAAATTGAAAAAATCACCGGCCATATTGTTCAAAACGGCCTGCACCACCGAAAGCACCGCCTGGCAGGAGGCGTCGTCCATTTCCCAAAGCACGGTTTCGCCCGGGGATAAAGCCAGATTCAAGCCGCCCTGGCCAATGCGCATGGTTTCCAAATTATGGTAAACCGACAAAATCATCTCCCAGGTGGCATAATTAATTTGGCCGCTGACCGGCAGATTAAATTCCTGCTGAAAACCACGCACCGCCGCCGCGGTTTCTTCGCCAAACTGGCCGTTAACCAGCGGACGGGGAATATTGGGGTAAATCTGGCTGATACTGCGCAGACTGTACTGGATAAAAGCGATTGGCCGCATCCAGCGAGGTAAAATATTTTTATCACAATAAACAATATTCATTAATACCCCTCCCTAATCAGACATCCCCTGCACCAACGGATAACCGGGATACTGCGGCACGTCAGGATTTCGCCGGCGCAGCGTGGATTCATAAACATCCAGCAGAGCTTCCCAGGTGGCCCGGCCCACCACGCCGTCGGCAGTTAAACCAAAAAGCCGCTGAAAAGCCAACACCGAGTTATAAGTTTGCGGCCCAAAAATCCCCAAAACCTCCACCTGCGGCACATCCGTATAAACATCGCCAATCGCGTTCAGATAACGCTGCAAAAGCTCCACCCGCTCGCCGGTGCTGCCTTGGCTAAGCAAAACGCCGTCGTAAGGCTCCAGCGGCAAACGAGAAAGCAGCGCCGGCAAAATAAAGCTAATCCCCCGGAACTGATCATAAATCAAATCCCAGGTTTGTTTATCCACCGCCCCGGTAACCGGCAAACCGTTGTTGCGCTGCAAAGTCTCCACCGCCTCCTCGGTTGCAGCGTCAAATTCGCCGGTTATCTGCACCTGCGGAAAAGAGCTGTTAAACAAACCGATAACCGAAAGAAAATATTGCAGTAAATCAATGCCCTCGCCTGTATAGCCCAGCGATATTTCTGCCGGCAAAATTTGGGTATAAGACGCATATTCCACGCCCTCGCTCTCCAGCTCGGCCAGACGTTTAACTACGCTGTAAATATAGCTAAGCTGATACCAGGTGGCCTCGTCGACTATACCGTTGCTTTCCAAACCGAAAATACTCTGGAACTTCCGCACCGCCGCCACCGTTATCAGGTTAAAATCACCGTTAGCCGGTGATATTTTGGGAATTGATGGATAATTGCCAGAAACTCGGTTCAGCTGATACTGCACAACCAACACGTTATTATTATAATCGCCATAGTCCAGGGGCGTTCCCGGATAAGACGGCGTATAACTCATCACCGGCGCGTTTGTAACCAACTCAATATCCTCCCCATAATAATATTGCAAAATCTGGAAACTGTTATAACCGGCGTTAGCCAATTCCACGGTTCCCCACTGCTGCATACCATCGCAGGTGGTTTGCCGCCCGTCGCAGTAGGGCGCCGGGAAAGGCGCCACCTGGCCGATACGCCGGATATAGGTGGTAAAGGTTTCATCAACAATACGGGATACGGTATCAAAAATGTTGCGCTCATAAACAAAAGCGTGATCAAACTGGGTGGTATTCGTAATATCAAAATCATAACCCTGGCTGCGATACCATTCCGTATAAATGCGGTTCATCGTAAACGAAATCTGCGCGTAAATATTAGCGCGCAGAGCCGCCTCCGGCCAGGTTGGGTAAATCTCGCTGCTGGCCACATTTTTTATATAATCCAAAAAAGCCACTCGCACATTCTGCGCCGGCGCATTGGGATAACCCAAATGCACTACAATGGTTTCCGGCACATAAGGAGCAGTTAAAACCATATTTGCCCGGCCCCCTTTAACCAATATAAGTCTGCGTCTGCATATTTATAATCAAATCACTTAACACCCCCGGGAAAATCTGCACCGGCACTCTGTCCCGGGTAACAAAATTGGCCGCCACAATCCTGACATAATAGCTGGTGAAAGGGCGCGGTGCGCCGGGCGGCAGCGGGTTCTGCGATTCTGCCAGCGCCGGCGCCGGCAAAGAAATCATCTCCGTTCCGCCGCTGGAATCCGTCTGTAAAACAGCCAACAATTCCTGCTGGCGTTCTTCCTCGCTGCCATAAACCATAATCTGCGCGTTATAAATTGGCAGCGCCCGCTGCGCCGCCGCCACATTAATCTTCAGGTAACCAAAAGCGGCGTTATTCTCCCCATTATCCGCCCCCTGCATATAGACAACCATAGGCATAACCTCCCAAACAAATCTGTAATGTATCTATATGCTAAACTTCGGCGCAATATTAAATTTGCAGACAAAAAAAGTGCGCCGCCGTTTTCGCCAAACGACAGCGCGCCTTTTTACCAGCTATTTATTTCACCGGATAAATCCAGCCATATTTATCTTCAATCTTGCCCCACTGAATACCCGTCAGGTAATCATAAAGCTTTTGCGTCAACTCGCCGGTCTTAAAGTCGTTAATTGTAACAACCTTATCCTTGTATTTCAGTTCGCCAACCGGCGAAATAACCGCCGCCGTGCCGGTGCCAAAAATTTCTTCCAACTTGCCGGCGTCAGCCGCCGCCATAACCTCGTCAATAGCCAGATGACGTTCGGTGGCTTTGATCCCCCAGTCGCGCAGGATATGCAGAATAGAATCCCGCGTAACGCCCGGCAGCACCGAACCCTCGCAGGGTGCGGTGATCACCTCGCCGTCAATCTTAAACATAATATTCATGGCGCCAACTTCTTCCACATATTTGCGATGCACGCCGTCCAGCCACAAAACCTGCGAATACCCGGCCTCCGCCGCTTTTTGCTGGGCCAGGATAGAGGCCGCATAGTTGCCGCCGCATTTGGTAAAGCCAGTGCCGCCGATAACTGCCCGCACCATTTCATCTTCAACCATAATTTTTACCGGATTCATACCTTCAGCAAAGTAACTACCAGAAGGAGAAAGCACTACTAAAAATTTATAGGTACGCGCCGGGTGCACGCCCATACCTGCCTCGGTGGCAAAAACGAAGGGGCGGATATAAAGCGAGGTTTCCGGCAGATGCGGCACCCATTCCTGCTCATACTTCACCAATTCTTTGATGTAATAAACATAATCGTCTTCTGGGATAGGCGGAATACACAAACGCGCATTAGAGTTGTTATGCCGCCTGGCGTTCATATAAGGCCGGAACAGCACGATCTGGCCGTCGGCATGGCGATATGCTTTCATGCCCTCAAAGGTTTCCTGCGCATAATGGAACACCATCATCGTAGGCTCCATCGGAATTGGCCCATAAGGCACAATCGAGGGATCATGCCAGCCGATGCCCTCGGTATAATCCATCACAAACATATGGTCGGTAAAATAGCGGCCAAAACCCAGTTGGTTTTCGTCCGGCTTGGCCTGCGGATTGGGATTAGGGACAATTTTAATTTCCTGCATAAAAAACACCTCTTAATTTTTAATTATATAAAATTTAAGTAACAAACTTATAAATTAATTAAACAAACTGATCTCCTGGCTTACCGGCGGCTGTTCGCCCTCCATTTCCGCCAACGGCGGCAGTTCCTGTAAAGATGTAAGCCCAAAGGCGGCTAAAAACTCTCTGGTCGTACCGTATAAAATCGGCCGGCCCGGCGCCTCCAGACGGCCAACCTCTTCAATCAGCGATCTTTCCAGCAGCTTGGTCAGCACCGCGTCAGACTTAACCTGCCGGATATTATCAATCTCCAAACGCGTTACAGGCTGGCGATAAGCCACAATGGCCAGGGTTTCCAACGCTGCCTTGGAAAGCTGCTGTGCCCGCGGTTTATAAAGCTTTTCAATATAAGGCGCAAATTCCGCTCTGGTTAAAAACTGCCAACCGCCGGCAATCTCCTTCAGCTGAAAGCCCGCATCCGCATAATTTTGCTGCAATTCAGCCAACAAACTCCGAACCAGTTTCAAATCCAAACCGGCCACCTCGGCCAGCCGCTTGCTGGGCAGTGGCTCCCAGGCCACAAAAAGCAAGGTTTCCAACAAATGTTTCCAGCGCTCGCGCTCTTCCTGCCAGGCTTCTGCCACGCAACCGCTCCTCTCTCAAATTCCGGCCCGCTCCAAATGCAGCGGGACAATATAGATAGCGGCGTCAGGGCTATCCTGCTGCACCTGCACCGCAGAAATTTTCGTCAACTCCAACAAAGCCAAAAAGGCCACAATCACCTGTATCCGGCTGATCTGCCCAGCGGCAAAAACATCATCAAAACGGATACCCGCCGGGGATTGCCGCAAACGCTGTACCAGCCGCCCGGTCATCAGGCCAATACTGACGGCCTCCCGCCTGATGGTATGAACCTGCTCCGTATTCTGCGCGCGCTGCCAAAGCGGCCGCAAAGCCGCCAGCAGATCGGCTGCCGTTTTGCCGGTTAAGGGATTAACCTCGCTAAACAAATCGTTATAAAGGCTAATATCATTAGGCCGGGCCACCTGCAACTGCCGCTTTTGGAAGTAATCCCCCAGCACACAGGCCGCCTCTTTAATGCGCCGGTATTCCAGCAAATCCCGCACCAATTCCTGCCGGGGATCATAATCTTCGTCCGGCTCCGGCAAAAGTTCCGGCGGCGGTTTGGGCAGCAGCATCCGCGCCTTAATTGATAAAAGCGTAGCCGCCATCACCAAAAACTCGCTGGCAATTTCCAGGTCCAGAGCCTCCATCTGGGCCAGATAATCCAGATATTGCGCGGTTATTTCCGCAATCGGTATATCGTAAATGTCAATCTCATTCTTATGGATCAAATGCAGCAGCAAATCAAACGGGCCGTCAAAGGCGGCCAGATGAATCTGATAGGCCATAAACTAAACACCCATGGCCTCGCGCACCATCGCCAGAGTTTCCGCCGCTTTTTGCCGGGCGCGCTGCCCGCCGTCCTGCAAAATTTCCTGTACCAGCTGCGGCTTGCCGGCGAAATGCTCCCGCCGTTCGCGGATTGGTTCCATATATTCGCCAAGCTTGGCGGCCAGACGTTTTTTGCAGGCCACACAACCAATGCAGCCTTGCTGGCAATCGCATTTTATCTGTTCATGCTCCTCGGCGTTATAATATTTATGATAGGTATAAACCGTACAAACCTCCGGATGGCCGGGATCGTCCTTGCGAATACGCGCCGGATCAGTAACCATTTGCCGCACCCGCTGTTCAATCTCCTGCCGGTCTGCGCCCAGTGTGATATAATTATCATAGCTTTTGCTCATTTTACGGCCGTCCAAACCCGGCAGCTGTTTTATTTTAGCCAACAGCGCCTGCGGCTCCGGAAACACCTGCCGCTGATAGAGATAATTAAAACGCCGCGCCAACTCCCGGCAAAACTCGATATGCGGCAGCTGGTCCTCGCCCACCGGCACGCCAAAAGCGCGGTAAAGCAGAATATCCGCCGCCATCAGCTGGGGATAGCCCAAGAAGCCATAGGTCATAATATCCTTGCCGCCCTTGGCGAACTGATTAACCTGGTCCTTATAGGTCGGCACCCGCTCCAGCCAGGAAAGCGGCGTAATCATGGAAAAATAGATGTGCAGTTCCGCCAGCTCTTTGATCTCCGACTGTACAAAAATGGCCGATTGTTCCGGGTCCAAACCGGCCGCCAGCCAATCCAGCGCCATATCCTGAATATTTTGCCCGATTGAGGCCGTGTTATCAAAGGCGGTGGTCAGGGCGTGATAATCGGCGATGAAGAAATAAGCGTCATAGTCCTTTTGCAGACGCGCCCAGTTTTCCAAAACGCTGTAATGCCCCAAATGCAGACGCCCGGTGGGGCGCATACCACTTAAAATTGCTTTGTTTTCCTGTGTCATATTTTCAACCTTAATCCTTTATTAGTTATTAATTATGTACTTCATTATCTGGCAGGCTGTTCCTTAAAACACCAGCATGGATACGAAATAATAAAGCCAGTCTACCAAAGGCTGCATAAATTTGCTGACATATCCGGTGGTGGTAAACAACACCAGCAACAGCATATAAAGCTGGGTGTTGCCATAAAGCATATCCGCAATATTTTCCGGCACAATGGCCGCCACCACTTTAGAGCCGTCCAAAGGCGGCAGCGGCAGAATATTAAAGGCCGCAAAACAAATGTTATAAAGCAGCAGCATATTGAAAAAAGTCAGAAAATAGGGATTTGAGGGAATCAAGCCGCTGCTGATAAACTTCATACAATAAGCGGAAAACAGGGCCAGCAACAAATTGGAAAGCGGCCCGGCCAGCGCCACCAGCGCCATACCCAGCTTGCGGCTGACTTTGAAATTCAGCGGGTTAACCTCCACCGGTTTGGCCCAGCCAAAACGGAACAAAAATAACATCAGCGTGCCCACCGGGTCCATATGGCGCAACGGATTGAGCGAAATACGCCCTTGCAGGCGCGGCGTATCATCTCCCAGGGCCGTGGCCGCCAGACCATGGCAAAGCTCGTGAAAACTCAAGGCAATAATCAGCGCCGGCACTGCAAAAAGCAGTTCCAACCAATTTATATTGGACAAAAAATCAAACATATATTCAACCCCATTACAAATTTTGTTTAACTATTATTTATTCTCCCCACGACGCGTTTTTCCTTTATTTTCATATAATTTTTTTATGCCTCTTTAAACGGGAACACGCCGCCGGCAAAACCGGCAGCGCGTTTCCTTTGGGAATTATTTTGGGATAGATTATGATAGATTCTGATTTATAAATATTCGCGCAGCAGGCTTAGGGCTTGTTTCTCCAGGCGCGAAACCTGCACCTGCGAAACCCCTAAAACGCTTGCTATTTGCTGTTGAGTTTCTTCTTTATAATAACGCGCTTCCATAATATAACGCAGGCGCGCCGGCAGCCGGGCAAAGGCTTCCTGCAAAGCCAGGTTCTGCACCCAGGCTTCCTCGCCGTCGCCGTCCGGCAGCATTTCCAGCAGGGTGGCCTCCTTATTTTCCCGCGCGCCCTCGGCGCCAAGCGGCGCGTGCAGCGAAACCGGGCGCTGGTTAGCCTCCAGAGCCAACACAATCTGGCTTTGCGAAAGCTGGAGAATCTCCGCCAACTCGGCCACTGTAGGTTCCCGCCCCTGCCCCGCCAAAAATTCCTGGCCGGCCTGCAAAATTTTAGCAATCCTTTCCTTATAGGAACGGCTGACGTGCAGCAGACCATCGTCCCGCACCGCCCGGCGCAGTTCGCCCAAAATCATGGGCACCGCATAGGTGGAAAAACGGTTTTTATACTCCGGCTGAAAATTATCAATCGCCTTGAGCAGACCAATCACGCCAATCTGGCAAAGGTCGTCCCACTCAAAACCGCGCCCCACAAAACGCCGCGCCAGCCAGAACACCAGCTGCATATTCGCGTCCAGCAGGCGCTCCCGCGCCCCGTTATCCCCGGCCCGAACCTGCTGCCAGATTTCAGCCTCCGCATTAATATCATTATTTTGCCTTAGCAGATTTTCTGTCATCTTGCTACTCAAATTTGTTTAATCAGCGTAACAACAGTACCTTGTCCAACCTGGGATTGCACCTCGACCTTATCCATAAACGAACTCATAAAGGCAAACCCCAGCCCTAAATGCTCCTGGCCGGTGGTAAAAGCCGGCTCCATGGCCTTCCGCACATCAGCAATGCCCACGCCGTCGTCGCTGACCCGCACAACCAATGCGCGCTGATATTGCCAAAGCTGCATATGTACCTGCGGAGCTTCGTCTGAACAGCCTTTTTGGGCAGCCTGGGCAGATCCGGGATAAGCATGAATAATTGCGTTGGAAACCGCCTCGGATACCGCAACTTTAATTTCTTCCAGGGCAGAAATTGTCATATCCCAGCCGGCTTCCTGGCAGTTGGCAATCAAAGCCGCCACCATGGTACGCGCCAGAGCCACATTCTGGCTAAGCGCCGCGAAATCAAAAACAACCGAGTTTTGCAGCCGACCATAAGTATAATCCGGAAATGTCGTTTCCGCTGTCTTTTCCGCTAAATTTTCTCGCATCATAGCCGCCCTCCCGCCTGCACCGCCGCTGCCGCGCCCGGCTGCTCGATCTCCATCAAATTGCCAAAGCCGGATAGTTGCAGGATTTTATAAACCTGGGGGCTGGCGCCGATAATCCGCACATGGCCTCCCCGGCTGGCCACCCGTTTATAACGCCCCAAAACCACGCCCAGGCCGGAGCTGTCAATAAAGCGCACCTTGCTGAAATCAAAAACCAGATTACGCGCCAGCGTGGCATTTAACTGCCGCTCCAAAGCGTCGCGCCAAAGGCCGGCCACCTGCATATCCACCTCGCCGTCGATAGCCGCCCAAACCGTATTTTCCTTAATCTGAAAGTTAAAGCTCATAAAACAGCCTCCCCTGATCAAGCTAATATAAAATTCGGTTTTAAGGGGCTTTTTCCTGCGGAGAAATTTAACTAAGAATAAGTTATATTGACTAATATTCAGCTATTTTGCCGCATTTTGTCTAAAGGGTATTTAAATCGTGCCGGCAAAAACGCCACTTATAATATCCAAACATCGCCAAACTGTTAACAATCCAGGTTATGGGATAAATCCAGGCCACCATATTTGCCGCCGGCGCCACCGACATAATATAAAACAAAACCACCACCCGCAACACACACATACAAAGCAGGGTCAACAGCATGGGCGGTATGGCGTGGCCGGCGCCGCGCAGCGCTCCGGAAAGCAGCTCCACAAAAACATAGGTAAAATAAAGCGGAAAAGTTACCAAACCGATCTGGCGGCCAATCAACTGTACCTCCGGATCATTATTAAAAATGCCAAAAAACAAATCGGAAAACATCACCAGCAAAAAGCCGATAGACAGCGTAATCAGCACCCCCAGCTGCAAACCGCGGCGCACCACCAGACGGGCGCGGCTCTCCTGCCCGGCCCCCAGATTTTGGCCGACAAAAGTTGTAACGGCCTGCCCCATCGCCAAAATTGGCAGGTAAACAAAGTTTTCCACCTTAAAATAGGCGGTGAAAGCGGCAATGCTCAAAACCTCCAAATTATTAATCTGGGCCTGTACAATCAGGTTGGAGAGCGTCGTTACCATGGCCTGTACCCCGGCGGGAATACCGATAGCAAAAATTTGCAGACACACGGGAATTTGCAGACGAATAAAACGGATTTGCAGTCTGAACTCATCCTGCAAATGGCACAAATGCCAAACGGTCAGCGCCGCCGCCAGGCTTTGCCCGGCCAGCGTGCCAATAGCCACGCCGGCTACTCCCATAGGCACGACTATCGTCAGCAGCGCGTTAACCGCCACATTCACCAGCCCGCCGTACAGCTGATAAAGCATGGGCCGGCGCGCCTCGCCCATCGCGCGCAGCAGGCCGGCGCTGATATTATAAAAAATAATCGCGATAATGTCAAAAAAATAGATACGCAGATACACCAACGCCGGTTCCATAACCTCTTCCGGCGTATTCAGCCAACGCAGGAACACCGGCGAAAACAGCAAACCAATAACCGTCAGCAGCAAACCGCCAATCAAGGCCAGGCCAGCCGCGTTATGCACCGTTTTGAACAACATCAGCCGATCCTTAGCGCCAAAAGCCCGGGCCGCAATTATGCTTACCCCCACCCCCAAACCGGTGAAGAAACCAACCAGACAGGTAACCAGCAAACTGCTGGAGCCAACCGCCACCGAGGCGGCGTTATCCAGCAAATGGCCGACAAAAATCAAATCCACTGTGTTATATAACTGCTGAATCAGCGCGCTGCCAAACAACGGCAGCGCAAACCAAAGCAGGCTTTTAGCAACCGGCCCTTCGGTCAGGCTGAAGTTTTGTTTCCGCGCCAAAAATTTGTCCTCCCAAATATTCCATTATATTTTATGTTTATTACTAAATTCCCGATATTTTTAATTATTTTATTATAATCGAATATTTCAATACATACAAGCTTTTTTCCTAGAAGGTTTTCTTATATATAAGCTATACCAAAACCGCATAGCTAACCAAAACCACCATTGCTTCAAGCAATGGCGGTTTTGGTTAGCTATATTGTACAAATTATTCTGGCTGCAAAAGTCCGTAGTTCTCGTCTTTGCGTTTATAAACGATGTTAATCTCATCGGTTTCCGCATTGACAAAGGCAAAAAAGCTGTGCCCCAAAAGCTCCATCTGACTAATGGCCTCGTCCACATCCAAAGGCTTTTTATCAAAGTGTTTGGTGCGTACCAATTTTTGCTCATTCGGCAAAGCGTCAAGTTCCTGCAAAGAGGCCTTTTGCGCCTCCTTGCGGAAACGTTTCTCCAAACGGGTTTTATGCTTGCGTACCTGGCGTTCCAGCTTATCCACCGCTTGGTCAATACAGGTATACATATCGTCGCCGGAAACCTCGCTGCGCAAAATCACGCTGTCTACATTGATTGTAACCTCAACTGTGTGCGTATCCTTAACCACATCATGCAGAACAGCAACGTCGTCAACGCCACCCAGCATCTTGTCAAATTTACGCAACCGCTTTTCCGCATAATCACGCATGGCCTGGGTAACCTCGTTTTTTCTGGATCTTACATTAATCTTCATAAAATTACCTCCCTGGTTCCTAAATTCCGCAAATAATTTTAAACTGTCTAAATTATTCACTATTATATTAATTATATTCCGGCAGGCGAATTCCTGCCGGCTAGGCAAAAGATTTTGCCTCTTTAGCAAGTTTTTCCCTGCTGACAGGATTCTGCAAATTATCGCACCGCTTTTCCCCAACAATCCACAGGCTTTACCTGTGGAAAATGTGGAAAAACCTGTTGACAACTGACTGCGCGCCGCTTTTTTTGCCCTAAATTATGCACAGACCAACAACTTCAAACATCTTCGGCGGAAAATCGACCAATCAAAACAGAGAAAATCAATCCAGCGGAATATAACCGGCCTCGCGCATCGCATCCTTGCCGGCGTCGCTTAAAATCCAATTAAACAGTCTGGCCGTCGGGCTGTTCTCATCCTGCAAATCCGCAGTGCGCGCCGCCAGATAATACTCGTTCAGCAGCGGATAACTGCCGTCGGCAATCGTTTCGTCGCTGGGCAGCACGCCGTCCACCGCCACAAAACGCAGCCCCGGCTGCTGATACATATAAGAAGCATAATAGAACACCGAATAACCCAACGCATCGGCGCTGTTGTTATAAGAGGCCAAATCTTCAATTAAACCGCCCATCTCCATTGGCCGAAACTCCGTCGGCGCATCCATAGGCTGCCGCCCCTACATTAAAAGTTTCATAAACAGGCTTTGGCTGCCGCTTTCCTCTGGCCGCTGAAAAGCCACTATCGGCAGGTCTGCCCCGCCGACATCGCTCCAGTTGGTAATCTCGCCGGTGTAAATGCCGATTAGCTGCTCCTGCGTCAGGCTCTGCACCGGGTTATCCTCATTGACAATGAACACCAGCGCGTCGCGGCCAATCGGCTCAATCGTCAGCTCAACTCCCTGCTCTGCCAACTGCTGCTTGGTAACCTCCGCCGCCTCATAAACCAACAGCAAATCGTTGTTGCCGTCGGCCAGCGCCAACCAGGCCTCCGGCGTTTTGCGGCACCAGGTGTTCTGCTCGGCCTCCTCCAGAGAAATCCCGGTTACATCCGCCATAATCTGCGCCATCATCGGCAGGTTAGCGGTAGAACCGTCCACCCGCGGATACTCCGCCAACGGTATCATCGGCCCCTCCCCGCCAACAGTGGAACCGCCGGCCTGCTTGTTATCATCACCGCAGGCCGCCAGCCCCAGCAGCGCCGCCAACAACAAACCGGCCAAAATAATTCTTGCCAAAAACTTCTTCTGCATATCACAAAACCTCTCTTTCATATTTGTACTGCCAACTTAATCTTTTTACAATTCAATCTGCAAGTTCCGTAAAAATACTTTCCTTATATAACCATTCGCCTTTAACATTCATCAAACCGCGGTTAAATCCCTGCTCCACTATGAACAAATCATTCCCCAGATATTGCATACCCCACGGTTTCAGCCCGCTTATCAATACTTTGCCTTTTTCGTCCAACACATCAACCGCTATGCCCTCCGTCAACAATCGTTCCCCATTGAAATAAGGCGAGGGATAATAGCCAAACCGCAAGTCTTCATAATAGACTCGGTTTATCCAATCATAATCCCGCTCGGTCTGCATGGCGGCAATCAGCTGTTCCTCTTCAGCCCGCCATATTTTATAGTAATCAATATCTTGCAGCTTTGCCGAATCCTCCGCCAGCCAAACCGGCCGGCCACTGCGCAGATCCAGCCAGCAGCTTGTCAAATTGCCCCAACCCTGCGTAGCATAATAAACGCCGCCATAGCCGGATTCTAAACCCAGCAAATTGCCCGCTGCCACCTGGCCCTGGCCGTCCAGAATATCATAGCGGCGGCGGCCCTCCGCATTAATATAACGCGCCTTATAAAAAAGCGGACGTTCCTCCGGCGGCAGATTGCCAAAACTCAACTGCTCGAGGTCAAAATATTTATGCTCGGTTGGCATAGGCTGACCGTCCGGCGTATACAAATCCAGATAATCTCCGTCAGCGGTGGCATACTGCACCGCTGCAAAACCCGGCGCTAAAGTTACTCTGGCATCACTGCCCAGGACGCCGGCCTTTTCCGCCAACAAACCGCCGGTATAATCCAACAGCTGATAACTGCCATGTTCGGCCAGCTGATCCACCACAAAAACGCTGTTCTGCAAATCACCGTCCGGCGCGAACAGAAAACGCACATAATAGGGATTAGACGCCTCGGCGGCAATATCCACCGTTTGCAGCAGCTCGCCATAACTATCATAAAAGCGAAACGTCCGCCCGGTGATACTTTCATCCCAACCATAGTCCAAGTAGATAACCTCGCCGTCCTCAAACATATGCACCTGGCTGTCTGGGTTCGGCTCCAGCCGCGCCGGCGGCTCGCCCACAAAATGGTTTTCCGTCTGCATGGCATAACGCGGTTCGCCCCAACGATCATACAAAACGTCATTATCAAAAATGTAGAATTGCTGCCGGTTGGCTGACCGCGCCAAAATCATCTGGCCCCCGGTATTGATAACCCCGCCGTCATAAGCCGCCAGCAAGGGGACTGCGGCCTGCTGTTCCTCCGTGCCGCAGCCAGCCGAAAAACAAACCACCGCTAAACACAACACTATCGCTAATATTTTTTTCATAAGCCAACCTAATCCTCCAGCTCGTTAAACACCGATTCCTTAAAAATCCAGTTGCCCTGCGCATCCATCAACCCGCGCTCAAAGCCGCGTTCCACCGCAAAAACACCGTTGGCAAAGGATCTGATACTATTTAAACCGCCAACCAACACATTACAATCATTATCCAGCAAATCCACCCTGCTTTGCCCCTGCTCGTTGGTATAACCGGCCTCAAAATATTCCTGGCTGGATTGGCCGGAACTATCATACATCCTATAAAAATAATCATATTCCCGCGCCAGCGCCAGCGGCTGGCCACTCAAATCATAATGAAAGTTTTTATCAAAATAATCATACTTTTCGCCATACATACTGATATACACCTGCACAAAACTGCCGACTGCCGACAAGGAAACATAACTGCCGGTATACTTAGTCATGTCCTCCGGCGACAGAACCTGCTCCTCCGTCAGCAGATTGCCGTCCAAATCCAAAATCTGAAACTTGCCCTCCCCGGCCAGCAGGTTTACCAGCACGCGCGATTTGGCCAAATCACCGCTCTGGTCAAAAGCAAAGCGAGCAATATTGTTCGGCGCGCCCTCCGCCTGCACGCTTACTTCCTTTTGCATCTCTCCCCGCAAATCATAAAGGCGATAAGTGCAAGCCGTTTGCAAAGGCTCATTATACTCGTTGCGCCGCTCGGTATCATAGGTATTTTCCGTTTCCAGAACATAGCGCTGCCGCCCGTTGCAATCCTCCAAAATTTGATATTCCTTGCCAAATTCTGACTTAAAATAGATTTTGCCGTCCACACTGATTATACCGTCAAAATAATATAAATAAGGATTGTTCGGCTCTTCAGCAGTTTCATCGGCGGTTTTTTCATTCGCATTGCAGCCGGACAAAGCCACAAGCAAGCAGAACGCCAGCAGCCAAAAAAGACTTTTCTTCAGCAGGATTTTATACAAATCCAACACCTCCTTGCAGGAATTTAATCCTCCAATTCGTCAAACACCGATTCCTTAAAAATCCAGTTGCCCTGCGCGTCCATCAGCCCGCGCTCAAAGCCGCGCACCACCACAAAAAGCCCTTCGGCGCTGTGATGAATTTCATTCAAACCGCCAACCAACAGCCCGGCGTTCTTATCCAGCAAGTCAACCATACTCTGCCCCTGCTCGTTCTCATAATAACCGCCATAATAATCAGAAAGAAGATTAGTAAAGGAATCATAAATATTATAGATATAATTATATTGCCGCTCCAGTTCCAGCGGCTGACCGCTCATATCATAGAAATAGGCCGTTTCCCGAAAGTCATATTCTGGATCATATTTATAAAATGAACAGCGTACCTGAATAAAATTCTCCGCCATTTCCAGCCAAACATAGTAGTCGCTCCATTCGTCCGAGGCGTCCGGCGGCAAAACCTGCTCGCTCACCAACACATTGCCGTCAAGATCCAAAACCTGGAAAGTTCCGTCAACATTCACCTGGTTAACCATAACCCGAACCTTGTTTAAATCGCCGTCCATTGGAAAGTTATAATTCACCGCATTGTTAACCTCGCCTAAAAGCTGAATATTCAGTTCCTTTTGCAGTGCGCCCTGCAAATCATAAAAGCGATAAGCGCAGGCAGTCTGCACCGGTTCGTCGTATTCTGTGCGCCGCTTCGGATCATAGGTCATTTCGGTTTCCAGAATATAACGCTGGCGGCCGGTGTTATCATTCAAAATCAGATATTCCCTGCCATCTCCCGGCATAAACAAAATCTCGCCGTCCCGGCTGATAACACCGTCAAAATAATATAATACCTCAACCCCGGCGGCAGAATCGCCGCTCTGCCCAGTCTGCGGATTATCCCCGGCGTTGCAGCCGGCCAAAGCCAGCAGCATAGCCAGACAAATCAACAAAAAAAATTTTTTCTTCATATTATACAACCCCTCTTCACATTTTTTTCATATTTCAACATTCGGCAGCAGCCAGAAAAATCCTTTTTATTCAACCAAGATTAGAATAAATTAAATTACAGATTTTTTATTGCAATCACTCGACTAAATATGCTATAATATAGGATACGTTTAATATTTATGAAGAAAGGCGGTGCATATCACCAATGACAGCCACGCAACCCACAATTATTCGTCTGCAAGGCCTTAGCAAAACCTACGGCAAAGGCGAAAACGCTGTCCACGCCTTAAACGACATTAATCTGGAAATTAAACAGGGCGAAATTTTCGGCGTAATCGGGCTTTCCGGCGCCGGCAAAAGCACCCTGGTTCGCTGTATCAATTACCTGGAACGCCCAACCTCCGGCGAAGTATTTGTCAACGATCAGGAATTGGGCCAGCTTAATCAGACGCAGCTTAATCAGGCCCGGCAGTCAATCGGGATGATTTTTCAGCAGTTCAATCTGCTGATGCAGAAAACCACGGTACAGAATATCTGTTTCCCGCTGGAGATTGCCAAAGTACCTCAAAAACAGGCGGTGCAGCGCGCCCATGAGCTTTTGAAACTGGTAGGGCTGGCAGACAAAACCCAGGCTTATCCGGCGCAGCTTTCCGGCGGCCAAAAACAACGGGTGGCCATTGCCCGGGCGCTGGCCACCAACCCCAAGGTGCTGCTCTGCGATGAGGCCACCTCCGCACTGGACCCAGCCAGCACCCGCGCAATCCTCAACCTGCTGAAAAGTATCAATGAACAGTTCGGCATCACCATTGTAATTATAACCCACGAAATGAGCGTAATCGAAGAAATATGCCAGCGCGTGGCCATTATTGACAAAAGCCGCATTGCAGAGTGCGGCGAAGTGCGCGAGATTTTCGCCCACCCCAGCAGCGATATTGCCAAATCCTTTGTTTTCCCCAAGCAACAGGCAGTTAAGGCTATGCTTAACAAAAACTGCTGCCGGGTCATTTACGACGGCCAATCCTCTTTTGAACCGGTTATCGCCAATATGATTCTGCAATTTAAGCAGCCTGTTAACATAATTTTTGCCAACAGCAAGAATATTGACGGCAAGGCCTTTGGACAAATTGTTTTGCAGCTGCCGGACGATCCGCCGACCGCCGGCAAAATGTTGCAATACTTACGCATGCAGGGCTTAAACGCCGAAGAACTTACGGCCAACGACAACTGGGAGGTGAACGCCCAATGAGCATGGACACAATAATTAACATACTATCCAACGAAACCATAACCACCCTTTATTTAACCCTGGCCAGCACCTTTTTGGCCTACCTGCTGGGCCTGCCGCTGGGCGTTATTCTAATTCTCACCGATAAGGACGGGATTCATCCCAACCGGCCAATCAATGTCTGCCTGGGTTTTCTTATCAACGTTTTGCGCTCGGTGCCCTTTTTGATTTTAATGGTTTGGATGATTCCCTACACCCGCGCCATAGTGGGCACATCTATTGGCAACCGCGGCACAATCGTACCGCTGGTGGTAGCCGCCGCCCCCTTTGTGGCACGAATGGTAGAAAGTTCAATCAAAGAGGTTGATCACGGCATTATTGAAGCCGCCCAATCCATGGGCGCGCCCACCGGCAAAATCATCACCAAGGTTATGCTGGGCGAGGCCCGCCCCTCGCTGCTGGTGGGTTTTGCGATTACCGTTACCACCATTTTGGGCTACACCGCCATGGCCGGTTTCTGCGGCGGCGGCGGCCTGGGCAAGGTGGCCGTCAACTACGGCTATTATAAATATCAGAACGATATTATGAATATGGCGATTATTCTGCTGGTGATTCTGGTACAGATTTTTCAAGAGGCCGGCACTCGCTTAGCCAGAAAATTTGATAAGAGATTATGAGCGTAAGCGAGAAATCTCAATCCCTAGGCCTTTAAGGCCGTTAAAGGGATAAGCGACTGTAAGGAGCAATCCCAGGCCGCCAGGCCGTTAAAGGAACAAAAATAATCCCCCAGGCTGCTTGACAAAACAACCCGGAGGAATTATAATATTAGTGTAAGGCAATGTCGGTCAACGGCTGGCCATAACTGGAATTTTAATTAAACTTAAAATCGTCGCTATTGGCACTAGCGGCGGTTTTGTTTATGCTTGTTGAACTTTATGTTAATTACGATGTGAAAACACCATAAATCAAAGCTAATACGCATAAAGCCTCACCTCCTTTTCAGAGGATTTAGCCAACCGCCTACCATTTAGCACTACCTGCTATTCACGTCCTCTCTGTGAATAGCCATTTATATTTTAGCTCTTTAACCGGCTTTTGTCAATGCAGGTGTTTAGTAATGCAAGCAAAATTGATATACCTTATTCCGCAGATACTGTCTTTTGTTCCTGCAAAAAATCGCCAATTTTCTGAAAATAGACTTGCAATCGGAGGTTCGGCCAGGCGGCCTGCGCCTCATTCAGCAGCCCCTCGGCCTGTTCAAAATTCTTCTGCTGAATTTGCGCCAGAATATCCAACAGGGCAATATTGCCGCCAAAATTCTGATTACTCCGGAAAAAGTCCCAATCCGATTTGCCGGCGTTATACAGCGCCATAGCTTTATCATACTGCGCCGCCAAAAAATAACTCAAACACAGATTCAGACGATAGACCATTTTCAAAGCCCGGCCTTTCAGCCGCTCGGGGTCAATCCCTTCCAAAACCGCCACCGCCGCCGCAAACTGCTTAGCCTCAATATAACCGGCGGCCAGGTTAATCTGCAAGATACTGCGCAGGCTTTTCCCGCGGGCGGTTTGCAGCAGATTCTGAATACCGGCCAGATACTCGTCCGTCTTGCCGGCCTCCCGCAATTCAAGAATTTTACCCATTCGCTTTCGATAACTAAGATTATAAAGAAGATTAATCAATACTGCGCCAACCACAATAAACGCGCCAACAAACCAATAGCAGCGCAAAAACAAATCCCGGTCAATCCTCAACCCCTGTTGGACAACCACCAACAACAGCCCGAGAACCACGCCAAACGCCACAATCTTAAAAATACGTTGCAACTATCACACCCCCGTTTTGCATAAAATGCCGGCGCCGCCTATTGACAAAGCAGCGCCGATGTATTATAATAAAACTACAAGTTAGGCAATGCCGGTAAACGGCTGGCCGAAATTATGATTTTAGATTTTTTTCAGACTAAAACCGTCACTTCGCCCGAGTGGCGGTTTTGTTGTCCTTTTTTCTAAACACTATGGAAATAATGAACTTTCCCATGTTTATAGTCAAAGTAACACGCAACATAGCCTCACCCCCTTTCGAGGGATTTTAGCCAACCGCTAAGTGAACACTTAGTGAAATCAAGCTGAAAGCGCAGATTGAACTTAGTGTGAACTAATACCGCATATACAATTTGTTATACTGAAACAAATTGTATATGCCCATTGGTGCTACCGTTATTAAGCTTTGCCTGCTCCCTGCCAGGGGGAACCTGCCTACATTATATATTAAACAACAATTTTTGTCAACGCCAGGGTTGCTTATAATTAAAATCTATATCTTTTTATAAAAATGTTTTATAAAATATTTACCAGAAATTCACACTAAAAGACTAGCTTTTTTGGCAGTAATATTATATAATTAGGCTATTAAAAATTTTTATTTCATTTTTAGGAGGAACAAATAATGAAGAAACTGTTTTCACTGTTAATGGTATTAAGCCTGGTATTGCTGGCTGCGGCCGGCTGCGGCGACGACAAAGCCACCGGCAACAACGCCGGTAACCAACAGGCCGAGCTTACCCCGATTGTGGTTGGCGCCAGCCCCACGCCCCATGAGGAAATTCTGAACGCCTTGAAAGACACTTTGGCTGAACAGGGCTATGATTTGCAGGTACAGGAATACACCGACTATATCATTCCCAACACCGCTTTGGAAAACGGTGAGATTGACGCCAACTACTTCCAGCATATCACTTACATGAACGATTTTAATGAAGAAAACGGCACACATCTGGTTGCTATTGCCGACGTTCACTATGAACCAATGGGTCTGTATCCCGGCAAAACCGCCAGCCTGGAAGAACTGGCCGACGGCGCTACCATCGGTATCCCGGCCGATCCCACCAACGAGGCGCGCGCTTTGCTGCTGCTGGAAGCTGCCGGTCTGATCACCTTAAACCCGGAAGCCGGCATCAAGGCCACCCCTTATGACATTACTGATAACCCGAAGAACTTGCAGTTCAGCGAGTTGGAGGCTGCCCAGCTGCCTCGCTCTTTAAGCGATCTGGATATGGCGGTTATTAACGGCAACTATGCCCTGCAAGCCAACCTGTCCGCCGCCACCGACGCCCTGGCAGCTGAAGACGATCAATCCCTGGCCGCCACATTATATGTTAACGTTTTGGCCGTTAAGGAAGGCACAGAGGACGATCCCAAGCTGAAAGCCCTGGCAGAGGCGCTTTGCAGCGAAACCGCCAAAACCTTTATTGAAGAAACATACAATGGCAACGTGCAAACCGTATTTTAATTAAACGCATAGCCAAACCCCCTTTACCCGATAAACTTTGGGTAAAGGGGGTTTTCTCTTTCCTGCGCTGTTATTTTATCGTCATCGTATCGCCGTCAACGCTGACCTCATGCCCCAGCATTTCAAACAGCTCCGCCGGCACATACAAAATATCGTCAAACATCCGGGTGCGGCCGTCAAATTCCAGCTGCGTCGGCGCGCTCATACCCACCGCGCCGGGAATAGCCGTGGAATAAACAAACTGCTCCTGGCCGTCAAAGATATCAGTCTGGATCTGGCCGTTATTCAGATTGGCAACTTGTAAGGACGGGCTCCAGGAAACTTCATAGCCCAAATGTTCCGCCACCAGCCGCGCCGGCACCAACGGCACCCCATGGGTTGCATATTTAATCTGGTTGGTGAAAACCTGATCCCCCAGAACCAGCTTGCTGGTTTGCAGATCATTATAATATTTTTCTCTCCATTCAACCGCGTGTGCCTTTTGGGCGTATTCCGCCGGCTCGGTCAGCTCAATAACTTTATCAGCAACGGCCTGCGCCGGTTCGCTCTCCATAACTACGTCATACCAGGCCAGCACATAATCCTGCAAGCCCCACAAATGATCCATACCGTCATTAAGCGACTCAAAAGAAAAAGTAATCCACAAACTGCCGTTATTGGTTAAAAATCTGAAGGTGTTCACACTATCATTATTCTCGTCAAATTTCTCAATTTTGAACAGACCAGCCGGCGGATTATCGCCCAGCTTTACCAGCGCATAATTCAGCCAGCTTTGCGGCGGCAGGCTGAAAGTCGTGGCGGCGTTATGGTTCACCATAATCTGGCTGCCCGGCTGAACACTGCTCAAATCCAGCTTAACGCCGGTTTGCGCGTCCACCACCAACAGCGCGTTTTCGCCAGCAGCGGCAAAATTAAGCTGCAAATCGCCAGCTCCGTCCGGCTGCTCCACCAAAACATACTGCTCGTCGGCAGTGTTCACCACTTCTTTAACCGTTACGGTTTTGGTAATCGTGCTGGCGGCCAGCGGAGTTTCCGCCGTCGTATCGTCCGCCGCGGTATCAACAACATCATAAGTTGCCGCGGTGGTTTCGAGCAGCAGCATTGCCCGATCCGCCGTCGCCTGCCCCGGATAGGAAAGCGCCACTATATCATACCAGGCCAAAAAACGCTCGCCGTCTTTCATGGCCGGCGCGCCGCCCTGCCAGGCTTTTTCGGGCACGCGCAGCAGCAAGCCGCCGTTATCGGTGGTAATCACCAAATCGCCGCTGACATCGGCCTCAAAGCTTTCCACCGTCCAAAGCCGGGCGGGCGTGCCCTCGTCAACCCCGGTCAGCAGCAGATACATAAAGCTCTGCGGCGGAATAGAGCGCGTCATCGCCAGATCATAATAAACATAAATCCGGTCGCCGGTCTTAATATCCGCCAGTTTAACCTCCTGCCCGGTTTTGTTGTCCAACAGGCGGCTGTCCGCGCCGATGTTCAGCCGAATTTCCGGATAACTCCCGTCCTCCGGCTTAACCACTATAAACTCCGAATCCATTTCGATTGTCGAAATCTCCATAACCTCGGCATAACCGCTTTGCATATGCTCCACCACCTGGTTGGCCGTTTGTTCCGTCTGTTCAATTTTAGTCTGCGGCAGTTCCGCCGGCAGCTTAGATTGCGGCTGTTCGGCCGCAAAAGCCACGCCGCCCAAAGCGCCCACCGCCGCAATCGTCAAAGCCGCGCAAAAAATTCTGATTTTTTTCATAAATTAATCCCTCCATTTAATTTCTCTTTTTTAATTCGTTAGATTAATAATCATTGTCTGCCCGGATACCGAAATATCCGCGCCAAAAATCTCAAATAATTCAGCCGGAACGCAAATAGTATCGTCATAAATGCGCGGCAAACCATAATAGGCCTGCTCATCTCCCCCGGCCAGCCAAAACACGCCCTTATAGGGCACAACTCTGGCCTGCCAATCGCCTTTGTGCAAAATAGCCGCCTCATCCTCGGCAAGCCATTCCACCGTAAAGCCGCAGTTTTCTGCCGTTTGGCGCAGCGGCAGATAAGGCTCGCCATGCACATAACGCACCACGTCCGGCAATTCCACATCGTTAACCAGCAAATGCCGCGTTTGCAAATCATTATAATACATATCCGCGCGCTGTTTGTCCTGCTTCTGCTGCAAAATCTCCTGCGGCGAATACAAATGCAACATTTTGCTGGCTAGCGCCTGCGCCGGCTGCTGGCTGTCGTCTTCTACCTCATACCACAGCAAAACCTGATGCCCCACCCCCAGCGAGAGCGCATAATACTCTTCCGGATACAGCCAAACGCCTTTCGGCAGGCGCACCCACAGGCGGCCGTTATCCACCAAAATCCGGCTTTCCAGCAAACCGGCCATATCCTCCACCGTAAACAGGCCGTTCGGCAAATCCTCCGGCAAATTCAGCAGCAGATAGTGCAGGATGTTGCCCTGCGGCCGCTGGCTGTAATTCAACATAACCCAATCGCCCGCCTGCACCGCCGCCCAGTCCGCGGTAATACCGGTCTGCGCGTCCACCAGCAGCGCGGCCTCCTCGCCTTCAACTGCAAAATCCAGCCGCAGCGTCTGACCGTTTGGCACCGATGCCAGCAAATAATGTTCGTCGGCCTGATTAACAACCTGCCTAATCTGTATCCGGTCAGTCAGGATCCGCTGTTCCATATCCACCGCCATTGTTGCCCCAGCCTGCGCCGCCGGTTCCGTTGGTTCCGCGCCCCAGGCCTGGCCGCCGCAGCCCAAACCAACCGCCAGCGCCAGAGCTACACAGGCAATTCTCATTTTCTTCATTTGTAAATACCTCCATTTTTACTATACACTTATTTTGCCTGTCTGATATATACACCCGGCAAGTCGGGATTTTGCCACAGACAAAATAAAAATTTTTGTTTTAAATTATGATTCCAAAAGTTCTGATTTGCGCCGCACCTCGTCGGCCAGCGGCCACTTCAAATATTCGCCGTCCGCTAACAGCCGCAAAGCATCCTGGCGCGCCGCCTCCACCAACCGCAGATCCTTAGCCAAATCGGCATACTTCAGAGCCGCCAGGCCGCTTTGCCGGGTGCCCAGCAACTCGCCGGCCCCCCGCAAACGCAGATCCGCCTCGGCAATCACAAAGCCGTCGCTGCTTTCGGTTAAAATTTTAATCCGCTCACGCGCCTCGCGGCTTTTCGCATTATTCAGCAGAATACAATAACTCTGCCCGCCACCGCGCCCCACGCGTCCCCGCAGCTGGTGCAGCTGAGCCAGCCCAAAGCGTTCTGCGTCCCGAATCAACATCACCGTGGCGTTTGGCACGTCAACCCCCACCTCGATAACCGTTGTGGCCACCAAAATCTGGATTTGTCCGGCGGCAAAAGCGGCCATAATCTCGCTTTTCTCCTGCGGTTTCATTTTGCCGTGTAGCAGAGCCACCCGGCAATCGGCAAACTCTCGGCTTTGCAGACGTTCGGTAAGCTGAATGGCCGATTCCAATTCCAGAGTTTCGTTTTCCTCAACCAGCGGGCAGACAATATAGGCCTGCCGTCCTTTTTGCAATTCTGCCCGCACAAAAGCCAGCGCCCGGGCCTCCAAAGCATAGCTGACGGCATAGGTGGCAATCGGCTGGCGGCCAGGGGGCAGTTCGTCGATTACCGAAACAGCCAAATCGCCGCAAAAGGTCATCGCCAGCGTGCGCGGGATCGGCGTAGCCGTCAACACCAAAACATCAGCCGCCGCCCCCTTTTGGCGCAAAGAATTGCGCTGATTTACACCGAAACGGTGCTGCTCATCCGTAATGGCTAACCCCAGGCGGGCAAATTCCACATCAGCCGAAAACAGGGCGTGCGTACCTACCAAAATATCCAAACCGCCCGCCGCAAGTTCCGCCAAAACCTGCCGCCGTTCTGCCGGCGGCGTATCTCCCGTCAGCAGCGCCAGCCGCGCGCCCAGCCCGGTCAGCAGGGGCTGCAAATTCTGATAATGCTGCTCGGCCAAAATCTCCGTCGGGGCCATTAAGGCCCCCTGGCGGCCGGCGACAAAATTATGATACAAAGCCGCCGCCGCCACCACCGTTTTGCCCGAGCCAACATCCCCCTGCACCAGACGGCGCATCAAACCTGGCTTAGCCAGATCGGCCAAAATTTCGTCAATCACCCGGCGCTGCGCCCCGGTCAGCTGATAGGGCAAAGCCGCCAAAAACCGGGGCAAAATATCCCCCACCGGGCGACGCTCCACCAGCTGCTCCTGATCCGGCAGGCGGTTAGCTAAAACCGTCAGCTGGGTTACCAATAACTCCTCATAAGCCAAACGCTGCCGACCCAGTTCCACCTGCTGCTCATCCTCCGGAAAATGCAGATAAAACAAGGCCTGGCGCAGAGGCAACAGATTGTTCTGGCTCAACAAGTCAGGCGGCAGGCTATCCGTCAGATAGTTAGCGTATTTTTCCCAGGCGGTAGCCACCAGGCGGCGCATCGCCTTTTGGTTCAGATTAGCGGTCAGCGCGTAAACCGGCAGCAGCTCGGCCCCCTGCGCCGGCTCGCTGTCAGACGTCAAAATTTCATAGTCCTGCACCGCCAGCTCCCAACCGCCAAAACGCCACTCCAGCTTGCCAAAAACCTGCACTGGCAGGCCCGGCGTCAATTTGGGATCCAAATGCTGTTGATTATACCAAACCGCCGCCAGCTGACCGCTGCCATCACTCAAGGTTACTTTTAAAATAGTCAGCCCCCGCTTAGGGCGCAAAACTGTTTTCGCCATAACTTGCCCGCGCACCGCGCAAAGTTCGCCGGACTGGCCGGAAAAGGCCGTCAATTCGCCGATGGCCACCGGCTGGGGACGGCTTTCATAGGCTCGCGGGCGGTTAAATAAAAGATCGGCAATTTTATAAATGCCCAAGCGCCGCAGCAGCACCGCCCGCTTGGGGCCGACGCCTTTCAAATATTCGATTGAGGTTTGCAGACAATCGGCGGCCCCCACCCGGGGCGCTGCCGGCTGGACATTTTGCGGCGAAGCGTTTACCGCCTGACGCTGCCAAACCTCTTTGGCCTGCTGCCAAAGCCGGGGACGTTGGTTTAGCGCCGCCTCAGTATACTCCTGGCCCAGGGCCGCCAATTCGGCCACGCCCTGCGTCGTCAGCCAATCGCCAAAGCCGCCCAACACGCTGCTGTCCAAATATCCCTGCCGCTGTTCTGCCTGAAAAATTGCCGCCGCCTGCCCCGGCGAGGTTAAAGCCGCCATACAATCCCTCCTGATTTACGACAATATGCAACAATGGCGCCCCAGGGCGCCATTGCAATCATTCAACTGATTTATTCATTAACAATATAATAATCCCCAGAATATATTATTCCACCGCAATCAGATAGTGGTAAACAGCCTGGCCGCCCAACTGCACCTCTATTTCATAATCCGGGAATTTTTCTGCCAGCTCCTCGCCCAGCAGCACAGCCTCGTCCTCCGACACACCCTCGCCGTAAAGCAGCGTAATCAAACTGGTATCGTCGTCAAACATCTGGGGCAGCAACTCCAAAACGGCCTGCTCCACATTCTGCTCAACAACCGCAATACTGCCCTCCAGCAAAGCCAGAATATCGCCCTCATGAATTTCCTGGCCGTCAAATTGTGAATCCCGCACAGCATAAGTAATCTGGCCGCTGTGCACAATGCTGGCCGCCTCTTCCATGGCGGCGGCGTTTTCCTCCGCCGCGCTTTCCGGATCAAAGTTCATCATTGCTGCAATACCCTGGGTGATAAATTTGCTGTTCACCACCACCACCGGTTTTTCGGCCAAATCTCTGGCCTGATTAGCCGCCATAATAATATTGCCGTTGTTGGGCAAAATCACCGCCTGCTGCGCCGGCAGGTTATTTATCGCCTGCAAAATATCCTCCGCGCTGGGGTTCATGCTCTGGCCGCCGCTCACCAGCGCGGCCACGCCCATCTCGCTGAAGATCTGGTCCAAACCGCTGCCGGAAGAAACCGCCACCACACCGCACAGGGGCAGCTCTGCCGCCGGCATTTCCGGCAGCAATTCGCCCAAAGCCCCGGCTGCACCGGCCATAGCATTATCCAGCGTATCATCCGCCAAAGCGGCGCCTTTGTTATCGGCAGCGGCCAAGTCGTCCACCGGCAAATCCTCAATCGGCGCGTCAACCGCGCCGTTATTTGCCGCCGCCTCATCCTCGGTCAGCAGGGTTTCCCGGTGCTGATCTTTCATATTGTCAATCTTCAGGTCATGCAGCGAGCCAAATTGCAGGGCATAACTCAAAACCGCTCCGGGATCAGCTGTGTGAATATGGGTTTTCACCACTGTGGCGTTGCCCACAATCACCTGGCTTTCGCCCATTTTCTGCAAATGCCGGCGGTAAGCCTCCACATCAATCCCCTGCCCATGGATAAAAAACTCGGTGCAGTAATGATTGATAAAGGGTTTTTCGCTCTGGCTGGCCGCCGCGGACTGTTTGGTGAAATCCGCCTTGCCCTCCACCGGCAGGGGCATTTCAAATTTTTCGCCACGCAAGGCCCGAAGCCCACCCTCAAAAATCGCAATCAAGCCGCTGCCGCCCGAATCCACAACGCCGGCCTGTTTCAGCGCCAGCAACTGGTTGGGGGTGTTGGCCAACGCCTGATGCCCATGCTGTAACATCAAATCCAGCAAATTTTCCACGTCCATGGCCGAATCCACCGCCACTGCGTCATTGGCGGCGTCCGCCATTTTGCGGGTAACCGTTAAGATCGTCCCCTCCACCGGGCGCATAACGGATTTATAGGCCAGCTCCACCCCTTTTTGCATGGCGCGGGCAAAATCAGCCGCGCCAACCTGCGCGCAGCCCTCCAGCCCCTGGGAAAAACCGCGCAGAATTTGGCTCAAAATCACGCCTGAATTGCCTCTGGCGCCCAGCAAAGCGCCATGCGCCAGTTTTTCAGCCGCCTTGGGGATAGCAAGCGGTTCCGGCGCCGCCGCCAGATCCTTAACGGCCGAACTCATGGTCAGCCCCATGTTGGTGCCGGTATCGCCATCCGGAACCGGGAAAACATTCAGCGCGTTTATCTGCTCTTTATTCGCTGTCAGATTGGCCGACGCGCCGATGAAAAAAGCAGTAAATTCGCCTGCATTCAATAGCTTACTCAAACGACTTCCTCCTTAGTCCAAGATGCGCACGCCCTGCACAACCAGAGTGATATTATCCAGCTCCAGGCCCAGATATTCATGAACATTGTATTGTATTCTTTGAATTACGTTGTTGGCAATCTCCGAAATTTTTATGCCATAGCCCACAATAATATAGACATTCACCTGCAAGCTGTCATCTTTTTCGATAATTTCCACGCCGCGGCTGACCGAATCCCGCCCCAGCAAGGTAG
>CAQWMM010000007.1 GCA_948907985.1 uncultured Bacillota bacterium | reverse complement strand
CCGATGGTACTTGGGTCTTCCCTGGGAGAGTAGGACGTCGCCAGAATTTTTTTTGTGTGAACACTTAGCGACCGGCGAGTTGTAAACGAAGCCGGAGTTTAGTGTGAACCATCCCTAAGTCCAGCTTGCTGGACGGAGTGGGGTGTGAACACTTGCCTGACCTTTTGCGTCAGGCTTTTTTATTTGCCTTTTTTTAGATGATAGTGTATAATATTATTATAGTGATAAGTGCGGATATTTGGAGGTGTGGTAGTGCCAAAATTTGTGAGATGTATAATTGTATTAGTTATATTGCTTTTTAGTCTGTCGGCTTGTGATAGCGTGCCAGAAAGTTACACTATTCGTCGGGGCGGACAAGACCTGATGATTAATACCGAAAACTCAACCATCACCTGCGGCGCGGATATATATACCTATGAACTCTCCAAATATGGTATACCTTATGATCTGACTATTTATTATCCTGACGGTTCCTCTTTTTGGTGGCATGAAAATGAAAACGGCGGTTATGGTGGGTGGAGCGCCAATTATAACCCAAGAAATTATTTGGATGGCGAGGTTTTGGGAGAGGCGCTGGTGGCCAGCTTTCCTGATGACAAATCTGACCGTATTTTGCCCTGTTTTTTGTTGCTCTTATTGGCCTGCGTGCATATTCTGGCGCCGGTTGGTATGTGGGCCTGCTACTTCGGTTTGTACCGGGAGGGCGAGCCATCAGACGGCGAATTATTGGGCGTGCGCTTGCTGGGCGTTTTGATAATAATGGGTACAGCGGCTTGGTTTTGGGATGTTTTTTAATAAATAAAATTTAGGAGGTTTGGTTATGAGATGGTGTATGATGAGAAAAATTGGGTTTTATATTGCTTTGCTGCCTGCCGTTTGGCTCGGCGCAGGCGGCGGCCAAAATTGATTTGGCGATCGACGGGGTGGTTGTGCCGGCGCAGGGGACGGCGGAAAACAGCACGTCTTTTTATCTGGGGGCACGGCCACAAATGCGGAATGGCTCGGTGTTTGTGCCGGTGCGGGTGGTTTCGGAGCTTTTTGGCGCTAAGGTTAGCTGGCTCGGCGAAATGCCGGATATTGGTCAGTCGGTTGTAATTGAGTATAACGGCGAGTTGATGCAACTGTTTACCAGTTCAATATTGGGACACAGGGGCAAAGGAACAGGAACCTGGGATTTTACGCAAATTCCCTATGAGAAAGACGGCAGTATTTATGTGCCGATTCGTTTTGTGGCCGAGGCTTTTGGCTGTGATGTGGAATGGCAGGCCAAAAAGAATTTGGTTAATATCAAAACTAAACCATGGGAGTTGGACGGCCGGCAGATTGTCGGGGTTGCCAGAGGGGTTAATATGGGTACGCGAGAGATAGTGCAGCAAGCGGACTCGCCATATTTTGCCAGACAGATTTACCAAACGATTCAGCGCAATTTGGGCGAACAAATTGATGAGCCGCAATATACCTGGCAGGTGCCGGAGTATTTCCCGGAATTTGTTGAGCGCGATACCTCGGTTTGCTATATGCTGGATTGGCTGTATTTCATGCTGGTTGATGATGATAATGCGGCGCTGCGGGTTGAATTATATTCGTTGTGCCAGGGAGAAACAGCGGATCGCTATGTGCTGCGCTTGGCGGATAAATGGTATGTTGTGCCGGAGCAGTTAAAGGATGATTTATACAAGCTTTTTGAACAAAGCAATTATTACGGTTTTGATTATTATAAAGTTTATACGGTGTTGGAACAGACGAATTAAGGGGAGTCCGCTATGTATGTTTGCAAGCCGGGGCTTTTTATGCGTGCCGTTAGCTGGCTGGTGATGCTGGCGCTGCTGCCGGAGGTTTATTTTTGCCTGTATATGCTGAAAGAATGTGCGCCGGAGGAGCGAACCTATTTTCTGGGCGGGTCGCTAATTTTTGGCGCGCTGTTTTTGACGCTGTTTTGGCGGATGATCGTTTTTGCCCCGGCCTGGCTGGAATATGATGATGACAAACTGCTTTTTCATTTCTCGCGTCAGGTTGAACAGACCGTCTTGTGGCAGCAACTGAACAGTGAATATATTCAGGCTGCCGAGAGCGGGCGCAATTTGCTGTTTCGCTTTGCTCTGCCGGATGATCGTAAACGTCAGTTGCTGGTTACGCCGATGTTCAGCGGCTACCGGGATTTTAAGCACGAATGCGAGCGGCGGGGGATTATTCGGCGGCCGCTCACTGCTAAGCAGGCTTATGAGCAAATGGAACCGTATTTGGAGCGGCTTTTTAAGGAAGTGGAAAATAAAATAAATGAAGATAAAAAATAATTGAGGTGGTGTATGATGAAAAGGTTTTTGCTTATGCTTTGTTTGGGTTTAGTTTGTCTATTTAGCGCTGCGCCGGTTTGGGCGGAGGACGCGCCGCCGGCAAAAATGTTAAGCGCTGAGGATCAGCTGGAAATCGGCAAGCTGTTGCGGGGTTGGCCGCCGGATGGAATCGCCGGTTATGACCCAACTAAGCTGGAAGTTAGCTGCCCGCTGCCGGTTTATGCTTATACTGATACCGGTTTTGTGCAGGTGGGGCAGTATCTGCCGCTGCTTTATGCTGGCGAGCCGGCCTATTTTATTTTGGTTGATAAACATGGTTATTCGGTGAATTTTCCGCTGCAAAGTTGGTGGGTGCAGGCGGGAGCCAAGGCGGATAGACCGCTGGCCTTGGTCGTGGACCGGGACAGCTGTTATTATTTTGACGGCGCGGATTGGCTGCTGCTGCATAAAAGCATTGATGTGCATTTGCAAAACCCTGATTATGCCGTTTTGGACGTCAACCAGCCGGTTGATACAGCAACTTTGCCGCTGACGGAGCTGCGCGCGATGCAGCCGTTGGACCGGGCTTTCCCAGAGCTGCTGCCGCGGGTGGCGCCGCCGGCTGACGACGATATTGCAATTTATGTTGACGGTGTTCGGCAGCCGATGAATGGTTGGCTGCGTAAAGGGCGGACATTGCTGCCTCTGCGGGACATTTGCGATTTGTTGGGTGTGCAGGTGGATTATGCGGACGCTACCCAGCGAATCACCCTGCGCCGGGGAACTCAAGTTTACAGCCTGCGCCTGAACGACAATGAGGTTTTGCTTAATGGCAGGCATTATGCCACGCTGGACGTGGCGGCGCAGGAACGCGAGGGCAAAACCTATCTGCCGCTGCGCTTTACCGCCCAGTTGTTTGCGCTGGATTTGGTGTGGGATGAACAGGCCCGCCGGGTAGACGTCAGCCGCCCGGATCAGCCGGTAAATGCAGTGATTTGGCATGTTAGGGCGACCAACGAAAAATGGGATATGCGGTTAGCGGAGCCGTATTTGCCACAGCAAATGTACGATGAATTGTTTGCGGCCGGTTGGGATGAGGCGGACGCGCCCTCAGCGGAGAATCTATCATGGTATCCCAATTTGGATAATCCGGATTGTTATTATCAGCTGACAGATTATGATTTTCTGCGCTCGGATGGCAGCGTTTATGCTAACTGCGCCGTATATCTGCATGTGCCGGGGCAGCCGCTGCCGGAGGAATATACGGAATATTTACTTTGTTGGGCCGATAAATGGTATCTTGTTGGGGACGATTTCGCGGCTCTGCTGGACGAATGGCAAAACATGAAAGGCTGGCAGCGTTTGGACTAAAATTTATACTCCTGCGGACGGGTGAAACAGAGCAATGGCTGCTTTATGATGTTACAAATGATAAATATTATAATATATCAGAAAACACTGAGGGGTCGTTGGAAATTTGTTTTTTGAATAACTGAAAAAGTATTTCCCAACTAAAAAATTATATTGACAAAAAAATATAACAATAGTAAAATGTAAACAGGCATCACATTAAGTGGTAGGCGGCTGGTCAAATCCTCTGTAAAGGGGGTGAGATTATGCGGATTACTTTGACTATAAACATAGGAAAGTTTATTTTTTCCATCGTTTTTAGAAAAAAGGAAACAAAAAACCGCCACTCGGCCAAGTGACGGTTTGAGTAATTAAAAACCTAACGAAAGCCAGCCGCTTATTTAGTGGTGCCTTCTTTTATTATTATAATTTATTAATATAAAATTGTCAAGTGGCAGCAAAAATATTTTGCTGCTATTTTTTATTCTTCTGCGTTGCTATCCTTAATTGAGCGCATGGCCGGGAAAATATTTTAAGGTTACGCTAATTTATTTTTTAAGTGTGTTTTACTCTTCCGAGCTATTATCTTTAATTGAGCGTATGGCCGGGAAAATATTTTAAGGTTACGCTAATTTATTTTTTAAGCGTGTTTTACTCTTCCGAGCTATTATCTTTAATTGGGCGCATGGCCGGGAAAAGTAATACATCGCGGATCGAGGAGGCGTTAGTCAGCAGCATAACCAGGCGATCCATGCCGATACCCAGGCCGCCGGTGGGCGGCATACCGTATTCCAGCGCGTTGACGTAATCCTCGTCCATCATATTGGCTTCGTCATCGCCAAGTTCGCGTTCTTTCATCTGCTGAACAAAACGCTCGCGCTGGTCGATGGGATCGTTCAGCTCGGAAAAAGCGTTAGCTAATTCGCGGCCATAAACAAAGGCTTCAAAGCGGTAGACCATATTGGGATCGTCGGTGTGTTTTTTCGCTAGTGGCGAGATTTCGATCGGATAGTCGGTGATAAAAGTGGGTTGAATTAAATGTTCTTCCACATAGGCATCGAAGAACAGCGAAAGAATTTTGCCCTTGGTGAAGTGCGGTTCAATCTCAATGTGATGTTCTTTGGCCAATGCCCGGGCGGCCGCGTTGTCCGCCACCTGGGCAAAATCTACGCCGCTGAACTCACGCACCGCCTCTCGCATTGTCATGCGCCGCCAGGGCGGGGTTAAATCGATTTGCGTGTCTTCATAGGTAATCTGCATGGTGCCTAAAACCTTTTGCGCCACCTGCGCCACCATATTTTCGGTCAGCTCCATCATGCCCTGATAATCGCTGTACGCCTGATAAAGCTCCAGCAGGGTAAATTCCGGGTTGTGTTTATAGTCCAGCCCCTCGTTGCGGTATACCCGGCCAATCTCGTAGACCTTTTCCAGCCCGCCGACAATCAGACGCTTGAGGTATAACTCCAGCGCAATTCGCATATAGAGGTCAATATTGAGGGCGTTGTGGTGGGTGATGAACGGGCGCGCCGCCGCGCCGCCGGGGATGTTGTGCATGGTGGGGGTTTCCACCTCCAAAAAGCCCTGGTTGTTCAGATAATCCCGTACCGCGCTGATGATCAGGCTGCGCTTGATAAAGGTGTCTTTAACCTCGGGGTTGACAATCAAATCCACATAACGCTGGCGATAGCGCAGTTCAACGTCTTTCAGACCGTGCCATTTTTCCGGCAGGGGATGCAGGCTTTTACTGAGAACGGTCAGTTGTTTGGCCCGGACGGAAACTTCGCCGCGGTGGGTGCGGAAGACGGGGCCGGAAACGCCGATAATATCGCCTACGTCCAGCAGCTTGAGCAGCGAGAACTGTTCTTCGCCCAGTTCGTCAATTTTAGCGTATATTTGCAGTTTGCCGGATTGGTCGTGCAAGTCCAAAAAACAAACCTTGCCCTGGCCGCGCTTGGACATAATGCGCCCGGCCAGCTGAACTGTCCGCTCGTCCGGCCAGCTGTCAAATTCGGCCAGAACCTGGCTGGCCTGGTGGCTGGCGGCAAAGGCCGCGCCAAAAGGATCAATGCCGCGCTCGCGCAGGGCGGCCAGCTTTTGGCGGCGCACCTCAATTTCCTTAATTTGTGTCTGCGCCTCGGAGGCCTGGGTGTTTTGCTGATCGTTTGCCAAGATGAATCACTTCCTAAAAAAAAATGTTTAGTTAATTTCCAGAATTTTGTATTGCAGTGCGCCTTTAGGGGCGGCGACTTCTACAATATCGCCTTTTTTGTGGCCGATGATAGCCTCGCCAACAGGGCTTTCGTTAGAGATACGGCGCTTGGCCGGGTCTGATTCGGTGGAGCCGACAATGGTGTATTCCATTTCCAGGTTGCGTGCCAGATGCAGCAGTCGCACGGTGGAACCAATGTTAACGGTGTTGGAATTGGCGGTGGTTTCAATCACGCGGGCGTTGCGGATTTTATTTTCCAGTTCCACAATCTGGCCTTCCACCATGGCCTGCTCGTTTTTCGCGTCCTCATATTCCGAGTTCTCACTCAAATCGCCAAAACCGATTGCAATTTTAATACGCTGGGCAACTTCAATTCTTTTCACATTTTTCAGGTTGTCCAGCTCGGCTTCCAGCTTTTCCAACCCCTCTTTGGTGAGTAAAACTTCTTTCTCTGCCACTTAAATTACCTCCATATTTACATAAAAAATAAACGACAAGCATCTGGGGTTGCTGTGTCAATCAGACGCTTAAATCAGATGCTTGGATAAGTTTTATTCCTACTATTATAATATTGCCGCCGGCATTTGTCAAGAGCGAGATTCTGTCTTAATCCAGCAGGGCGGCGGCCTGGCCGGCGGGGAAAGCTCCAAAACTGAAAGCTCCCTTATAGCTGCCCGGCACGCTGACTTGCGGCTCGCAGAAGTAGAAAACCGACTTTTGCGGGCGTAAAACCGGCTGGCGGCGGGGCCGGCGGCTGTTGAGTAAAATAATAATCCGGCTGCTGCGGATGGCCTTGCGTGCGCCGAAAACCGGCAGGGCAACGCCGGCTTTTTGGTAATAGTATTCGGCCAGGCTTAAGGCCCGCGCGCCGTATAAAACCGGCTGACCGCCAGCGGCCAACAGCGCGTCGCAGATATAGCGCTCGGCAGGGCAGGCGTCTTCCACGCCCAAAAGGGCCAGCGGCGTGTTTTTCAGATTTGGCGCGCCGGTTTGCGCCAACAGTTGGCGCACAAATTCCTGGGCGGCCAAATGCCAGCCGTCCGCCAGATTAGCCGGCCGCCGGTCAGGGGGCAGCAGCATTTGCAGCCCAAGGGGCATGCCGATTTTCAACGCCTGTCTGGCGGGCTGATTAAGCCAGCTTAGCGCTCGCTCTAACTGCTGGCGGCGTTTGGCCGGCGGCAGCGCCCGAAAAGCCGTTTGGTCGAAGGGCAGTTCCAACAGGCGCACCGGCACGTCCGCCGGGGTGGCGCCGATATTCTGCGCTAAAAGCTGCGGCCAAAAGCGGCTGAAAAATTTTTTTAAAAAAGTTTTCAGCCTTTGCCCCAGTTTGGCGGTTTGGTTAGCGGGTTTGGTTTTTTGCAGGCCTAAAAGCCAGATTACGGGTTGCGTTTTGGGCATGGACAGCCGCCTCCTTGCCAACATTATATGCGGCGGCGGGACGGCTTATGCTGTTCGGGGTTAAGTGCGGCAGGCGCGCCAGACGGCCAGGCAGATAATCAGCCAGGCGGCCCAGCCAAAGGCGAACAGCCCCGGCCCGGCCCAGCCGAAGAAATACAGGTTGATAGTGGGCGATATAATAAGGCCGCCGCTGCTTAAGGCGCTGAAGATAACGCCGATTGCCAGCTGAGCCAGCGGCCAGACGTTCCAGCGCCAGAAACTCCGCCAGAGCCGCCGGCGCGCCTCGGCCTGCGGCATGCCGCAAAGGGCGGCGGCCAGCAGGCCAAAGGCGATCAGGCTCATGGCCAGGCTGACAAAGGTACAGAGCGTTCGCTGATAATAATCCCAAAGCGCCCAGCCCAGCAGCAGGCCGATGTAATTAAAAAGGGCGGCGGCGATTAAAAGTAGCTGGCGGCTGTCCGGCATTTTGGCGGAGGGCGGCGTTGCCGGCGGCCCGGCAGGCTCGCTCCCCTTTAGCAAATAATCGCAGCTTACCTGAAAAAACTCGCTTAAATTCAGCAGCTTTTCCAGTTCCGGCTGGGCCTGGCCGCTCTCCCATTTGGAAACCGCCTGCCGGGATACGTTGACCGCGTTGGCCAAATCCTCCTGCGAGAGGCCGCGCCGGCGTCGCAGTTGTTTGATCCTTTCCGCCAGAGCGGTTGTGGTTTCATTCTGCATAATCAATCCTCCTGTTCAAAATTGCTGGCCTCATTATAGCAAAAAAGGCGGTTGCGGTGCAACCAACCGGGGCTGGAAATCTGTCAACCGGCGGTTGCGGCCCGCAAATTTGGGCTGTTTTGCTGTCAAAAAGGGGATATTACTGTATATTTACGCCGTCCGGCAGGATTTTCCTGGCCGGGTATAGAATTTAATTTTAGTGTATTTGTTACAATTTATTAATACCATTGTTATAATGGGTTAAAATTTGGAAGAAACTGAAGGTATTTTATGGACAGTAAAAAAGACGCGCCGCCGGCCTGGCGCCGCAGAGTAGATACAATATTT
Organism: uncultured Bacillota bacterium; assembly: GCA_948907985.1. Lineage (GTDB taxonomy): Bacteria > Bacillota > Dehalobacteriia > UBA4068 > UBA4997 > Avidehalobacter. Next base: position 55,053 of record CAQWMM010000007.1, on the reverse strand, counting down.
TACGGCCTGATCTATTGTTTGATTGGCGCCGGGGTTTGCTGGCTGACCTGGAAATTTTCTGATGGCATGGAGCTGTTTGAGCGCGGCCTGGCAATTTTTGTTACCACCTCTCTGGGGGTGATGGTTTCGGCCATGCTGGTAACGCCGCTTTTCAGTTATATATCGGGCGTATTTGCCAAATTTGTCAATCATATTTTCAAAATGCCGGTGCTGGATATTTCCTGCGTGGTTTTGGGCCTGATTATTGGTCTGGTTATTGCCAGCCTGTTAAACACGGTTATTGGCAAAATTCAGGTAATCGGACCGTATATTTCTGTCGTCAGCCTGCTGTTTTTTGCCTATCTGGGGATTTTGGTGGCCTATCGCAAACGCACCGAGCTGGCCGGGCTGCTAAACTGGCGCAGCGCCGGGCAGATCGGCAAGTCGGGCCATGCCCCCGGCTTGCAGGCGGAGATGAAGGTGGTTGATACCAGCGCGATTATCGATGGCCGCATGGCTGACATCTGCCGTCTGGGTTTTCTGGAGGGCCAGCTGGTAGTGCCCAATTTTGTGTTGGACGAGCTGCGCCACATTGCCGATTTGCAGGACGTGTTAAAGCGCAACCGCGGACGCCGCGGCCTGGATATTTTGAACCATTTGCAAAAAGAACTGCCCGACCGGGTGGTAATTATGGATGTGGATTATCCCGATATTGGCGAGGTGGACAACAAGCTGCTGCGCCTGGCGCAGGATTTGAAAGGCGCGGTGCTGACTAATGATTTTAATTTGGCTAAGGTGGCGCAGGTGCAGGGTGTTAGAATTTTGAACGTTAACGAGCTGGCCAACGCCCTGAAAGCGGTTTGGCTGCCCGGTGAGATTATCTCGGTGGATATTGTGCATCAGGGCAAGGAGCCTAATCAGGGGCTGGCCTATCTGCCGGACGGCACCATGATTGTGGTGGAAAACGGCCGTCAGCATATTGGCCGCAAGATTAAGGCGGAGGTTAGCAGCGTGTTGCAAACAGCTACCGGCCGGATGATTTTTGCCCGGCCGATAAATCAGAAAAATTGATGATAAGTTTATTAACGGATATATTTTATAGAAGAAAAAGCTGGGGTTTTTATGCAGGTTACGGTTATATTGTTGGCTGCCGGTTTGGGGCGGCGTATGGGTGCGTCGGTCAATAAAATGTGGCTGTCCTTAAACGGCAAGCCGCTGCTGCAATATTCTTTGGAGTTTTTTGAGCGGTCGCCGCTGGTCAGCCAGATTATTGTGGCGGCACAGGCGGGGGAGATTGCCCGCACCGAGCGGCTGATTGCCGGTCTGCGCCTGGCCAAGGCCGCCTTAGTGGTGGCGGGCGGCAGTACGCGTCTGCGTTCGGTGGCGGCGGCGGTGCCTTATATCAGCTGCACAGCGGAACTGGTGGCGGTGCATGACGGAGCCAGGCCGTTGTTGGCGGCGGCGGACTGGCAGGCGGTGGTGCGGGCAGCCGGTCAGCCGGAGTATGCCGGGGCCGTTTTGGCCGCGCCGGTTACGGATACGATTAAACTTTTGGCTGACGGCAGTCTGACCGCGGCGGCGGAGGGCGGCGTTTTGGGCAGCATTGAAGCCAGCCCGCCCCGGGATTTGCTTTGGCGGGCGCTGACGCCGCAGGTTTTTGCCATTGAGCCTTTTTTGGAGGCCTACTCCAGCCTGGACAAGGATTTTACGGACGACGCGGCGCTGTTGGCGGCCAGCGGCGGCGGCCGGGTGGCCTTGGTGCGCGGCAGTGCGGATAATATTAAAATTACCACGCCCCGGGATTTGCAGCTGGCCCAGTTGATTTTGGCGGAACAAGCGGCGGAAAGCGGGGCGTGAACATGCGGATTGGTATTGGTTATGATGTGCACCGGCTGGCGGCGGAACGCCCGCTGATTATCGGCGGCGTAAATATTCCCCACCAGTTTGGCTTGCTGGGACATTCCGACGCGGATGTGCTTTGCCATGCGCTGATGGACGCGCTGTTGGGTGCGGCGGCGCTGCCGGATATTGGCCGGCTTTTCCCGGATACCGATCCGCAGTATGCCGGGGCGGACAGTTTGGTTCTGTTGCGCCAGGTTGGCGATATGCTGCGGCAGGCGGGCTGGCGGGTTGCCAACGTGGACGCGGTGATTATGGCGGAGCGCCCCAAAATGGCCCCGCATATTTCGCAAATGCGGGAAAATATTGCTGTCGCTTTGGGTATTGAACCGGTGGCGGTAGGCTTAAAGGCCACCACCACCGAAAAGTTAGGATTTGTGGGGAGTGAAGAGGGGATGGCTGCCCAGGCTGTGGCTTTGATAGAAAAAGCCCAATAGCGGCTCATCTGCTTTGTCATTAAGCGTTTGAACCACTCTTGGGCTTTTTTTGTTTTATGAAATAGTCAATAGCGGCTCATCTGCTTTGTCGTTAAGCGTTTGAACCACTCTTGAGCTTTTTTTGATTTAAACCAAATTTTCCGGGTTCAAACCGACTAACTCCGGTATCACGAACCGCCCGTCTTTGCGCACCAGTTGGCCGTCGAACCAGACCTCGCCGCCGCCCATTTCCGGGGTTTGCATATTCACCAGATCCCAGTGGATACTGCTGCTGTTGCCGTTGGGCGCGTCTTCATAACAGTCGCCGGGGGTGAAGTGGAAGCTGCCGCTGATTTTCTCATCAAATAAGATATCGTAAATTGGCGTTGTAACGTTGGGGTTAAGCCCCAGCGCAAACTCGCCGATATAGCGCGCGCCCTCGTCGGTATCCAGAATTTTGTTCAGCTTTTCGGTGTGCCGCCCGGCGTCGGCGGCCACAATTTTGCCCTGCTCAAAGCGCAGATGAATTTGGTCGAAAATGGTTCCCTGATAGAGCGACGGCGTATTATAGGTGATCTCGCCGTTGACGGAATCGCGCACCGGCGCGGTGTAGACCTCGCCGTCCGGGATATTGCAGTCGCCGGCGCATTTGATTGCGGGGATGTCTTTGATACTGAAAGTTAAATTGACCTGCGGGCCTTTAAGCTCCACCCGGTCGGTGCGGTTCATCAACTCCACCAGCGGGTCCATCGCGCGGGAAAGTTTGCTGTAATCCAGGTTGCAGACACTGAAAAAATAATCCTCAAAACGCTTGGTGGGCATTTGCGCCAGCTGCGCCATACTATGGCTGGGCCAGCGCAAAATCACCCATTTGGTGTGGGGCACGCGGATTTCCATATGCACCGGCTTTTGCCAGAACTTGTTATAGAGTTCTACCTTTTCGGCAGGCAGGTCGGCCATAGCAAAGCTGTTGGCCCCGGCGCGGACGCCAATATAAGCCTGCATATCCTGCATGCGCGCCGCCTCGTATTTGGCGATTAGCTCCAGCTGGGGCTGGGTGCAGTTTTGCAGCAGCGCCGCTTTAACCTCCTCCTGTTTTTGGCTGACAAAGGGCAGCCCGCCGGCGCGGTAAACCTCATCCACCAAAGCGCAGGCCAGCTCGGTGGCCTCGCCGTTGACTTCAATTAAAACATTTTCTCCGGGCTGCACTCTGGCGGAATAAGTTACCAGATTGCGCGCCAGCTGTTGGATACGCGGATCCTGCATAAATATTCTCTTCCTTTCTGTAAAAAACTATAAAAAAATTATGAATACATTATAAGGGCCAATAAAAGTGTTGTTGGCACTTGCATTTTTCTAATAATAATGCTAAAATAATGCTATCCTTATTTTAGCCAATTTAGACGAAAAAAACAATTATTATTTTTCAAAAATTTTTAAAATTAAGGAACTAAAAAAATAATAAGGGGGGCTTTTGGATGCGCAAAGAGGGTTATATTGATAACCGGGGCAATTATGTGCGCCCGGGGCCGGATTATCAGCGGTTGCTGCTGGTGGCGCTGATGAATGCGCTGGCAATGCTTTTGGCGGAGCGTCTGGTGGGCGGCCTGAATTTTGGCAGTCTGCTTTCGCTGCTTTTGGCGGCTTTTTTGTTTACGGTTTTGAATTTGAGCGTTAAGCCGGTGTTGCAGCTGGCAGCGCTGCCCCTGACGATATTGACGTTTGGGGTGTTTGCGCTGGTGCTGAATGGCTTTATGCTTTGGCTGGTGGTCTGGCTGATCCCAGGCTGCGAGGTGGCCGGTTTTGGCTCGGCGATTGCGGCCAGCGTTGTAATCTCGTTGGCTAACACGCTGATTAGCTGGATTATTGGCCGTTTGTAAGTTTAAATCGTTTGTTCGTATCTTTATACTGAAAATAAAAACAGGAGGCATTTGTAGTATGGGAAAGATTTTTTATCAGGAAGACTGTGATTTAGCGTTGCTGAAAGGCAAAACGATTGCGATTATTGGTTATGGCTCGCAGGGCCATGCGCACGCTAAGAATCTTAAAGATTCCGGCTGCGAGGTGATTATCGGCCTGTATAAAGGCAGCAAATCCTGGAAGAAAGCCGAGGACGAGGGCTTTGCCGTTTATGAATCGGCCGAGGCCGCCAAAAGGGCTGATATTATTATGATTTTGATTAACGACGAAAAGCAGGCCAAGATGTATAAGGAAAATATTGCGCCCAATTTGCAGGCTGGCAATATGCTGATGTTTGCCCATGGCTTTAACATCAACTTTGGCCTGATTAAGCCCCCGACGGATGTGGACGTTACGATGATTGCGCCCAAAGGCCCGGGGCATACCGTGCGCAGCGAGTATTTGGCGGGCAAAGGCGTGCCCTGCCTGATTGCTGTTGAACAGGACGCCACCGGCCAGGCTCAGCAGTTGGCGCTGGCTTATGCGTTGGGCATTGGCGGCGCGCGCGCCGGCGTTTTGGAAACCACATTTAAGACCGAAACCGAAACCGATCTGTTCGGCGAACAGGCTGTGCTTTGCGGCGGCGTTTGCGCCCTGATGCAGGCAGGCTTTGAAACTCTGGTGGAGGCCGGTTATGATCCGAAGAACGCTTATTTTGAGTGTATCCATGAGATGAAGTTGATTGTGGATTTGATTTATCAAAGCGGCTTTGCCGGTATGCGCTATTCGGTTTCCAACACGGCGGAATACGGCGATTATGTAACCGGGCCGAAGATTATCACTGAGGACACTAAGAAAGCGATGAAGAAAATTTTGGCTGATATTCAGGACGGCACCTTTGCCAAAGACTTTTTGGCGGATATGTCGGAGGCTGGCGGCCAGGTACACTTCAACGCTATGCGCCGCAAGGCGGCGGCTCATCCGGCCGAAGTTATCGGCGAGGAGATTCGTCAGCTCTACAGCTGGAACGGCGACGACAAGTTGATTAACAACTAATTGAAACTTTCTTTGTGATAAACTTTTTATGTCTTCATGACAATCAAGCAGCCGCTATTTTTTAAGGTAGCGGCTGCTTGATTTTTAAAAATGGTTGAAATAAGGCGAAAACAATGTTAAAATATAAATTACACAAAGGCTGAAACTCAAATTGGCGGTTAGCCCTCGGGATTGCACAAATACACTCAAGCGATTGGTGTGTAGTTGGATGAATGAGGGATTGGGGCCCTCTCCACTTTGTACGACGGGGAGGTGATGCAATGTTTTGGTTGAACATATTATCGGTAGCTATGCAGGCTATTCAGCTGGGCGTACAACTGATTCAGTTTATATTAGAACAACGCAAACAAAAATAACCGCCCTCCTGACAAAAGACGCGGTTATTTTTTACCAAATCTTGAGGGCTGACCCGATTTGAGGGCCGGCTCTTTGTGTTTTTATTATAGCATTGTTTTCTGCGGATGTCAATATTTTTTAAAGCCTTGGAATTGCAGTTTTGGCCCTCTCCGTCATATCTTTCCTAACGGTCAAATATGCCACCTCTCCCAAAGGGAGAGGCAAGTTTAAATACTAATCTTTATGCATAGATTAATTATTCTATAAAGAAAAAATTAAATAAAAATATTACCTGACATAGTTTGTCAATATCTTAAAGAGAAAACCAGGCTTTCATGGTATCGAAAATCTTTATCAGTTCATCGTCTTTGATAATGTAGGGTACCATGGAATACATATAGCGCAAAAATGGCCGGCAGAAAACCCCGCGCTGATAGGCGAACTGTTGGAAGCCCTCCAGAGTTGCGCCGTCGTAAACCTCGATACAGGCGCAGCCGCCCAGCACGCGCACCTCTTTAATGCGCGGATCGGTAAAGCCGAGCAGCTCCCGGCGGGATACCTCTTCAATATGGCGGATTTTGCTCATGTAGTCATCGCGCTCAAAAATTTCAATGCCTTTTAGGGCGGCGGCGCAGGCCAGGGCGTTGCCCATAAACGTTGGCCCGTGCATCAGGGCGTGGCGGTCATTATCGCTGTAAAAGGCGTTGAACACCTTGTGGTTGGCGACGGTGGCGGCGTGGCCGATGTAGCCGCCGGTCAGCGCCTTACCCAGCACCAGAATGTCCGGCAGTACCAGATCCGCTACAAAGCGGTTGCCGGTGCGGCCAAAACCGGTGGCGACTTCGTCAAAAATCAGCAGCACATCGTATTCGTCGCAGAGCTGGCGGGCGCGCTGCAAAAATTCGACGTCATACATCAGCATACCGCCGGCGCCCTGCAAGAGCGGTTCCACAATGAAGCAATTCAGCTGGTCGTGATACTGGGCAAAGGCGGCCTCCAGCGCTGGGATTTTGGTGGGGATGTGCACCACGCCGGTTTTGTTTTCAAAGGCGAAATGATAATCTTCGTCGTCGCCAACTTCCATAGCTTTGAAAGTATCGCCATGATAGGCGTGTTCTAACGCCAGCACTAACGGCCGCTTGCGCCCCTGATTGGTATTGTATTGCAGCGCCATTTTCAGCGAAACTTCTACCGCTACGCTGCCGGAATCGGAAAAGAAACAGTAATCCAGATCGCCGGGCAAAAACTCCTGCAATTTGGCGGAAAGCTGCTGCACCGGCTCGTGCGTCAGCCCGCCAAGCATTACATGGCAGAACTTGTCCGCCTGTTGCTTGATCGCGGCGGTCAACTCCGGGTGTTTATAGCCATGGATCATACACCACCAGGAACTTACGGAATCCACCAGTTTTTGATCCTCGGTGTAGAGATAAACGCCGTCGGCGTCGATAATCTTATAGGGGGCGCGCATGGTTTTCATCTGCTCATAGGGGTACCAAATCATTTTTATCATCACCTCAACTATTTATGTAAACAATTTTTATTGGTATATTGTTTACAATTATAACATATAGACAACAGGTTTGTCAACTGAAAAACTTATAAAAGTTTACAAATATGCTGTTCTGCAAAATTTACGGCGAGAGGGCAGCCACTAAAAATTTAACCTCAACTAATTCATACCGAAAAATCTGCAATATTACTTGACTTTTACTCCAGTTTGGGGTTACAATATAAAGTAAGTATGCTTATAAATAATTTATTAGGAGGTTTTATCATAATGAAGAAAAAGTTTGGCCTGACGCTGATACTGGCCCTGGTTCTGGCCTTGGCCTGCGGCACGGCGGCCTGGGCTGCGGACAACGAGCCGAGCAGCGACGAGCTGTTCGCCGGCTATGTTGAGCAGCAGCTTTACGGCGATAACGGCATTGCTCTTTTGAGTGTGAATGCTGTGAATAATGCCTTTGCCGATGATCCGGTAAATAAAAAGCTTTATGAGGTTTTGAAAGCCGATATTGAAAAAGTGGCGGCAAATGGCGGTTCTACCGTGTTTACGGTCAATTTGACTGATTTGGGCGTGAAAAAAACTTGGACATTTGCAGAATTGGGCGTGAATAATGCGGCCGACGCCGCTGAAAAGGCTCTGTCTATTGACGCCAGAAAGGTTTTCCAGGCTTTATTGCTGGATTGCCCATATGAAATGTATTGGTGCAATAAATCGGCGGGTAATGCTGTGGCAGTGAACGGACCAAGGTATAGTTATGCAACGGGTGGAAGTGATTTTACTTTTGAGGATACTTTTACAGTTACGTTCCAGGTGGGTAGAGAATACCAAAATGGTAACGCTACTAACGTGAAAGCGGCGGTAACTGATGTTAAGGCTAATGCGCAGGCGATTGTTGATAAATACAAGGGCCAGACTGTGGACAAACGCCTGACAGGTTATAAGAATGAAATCTGCGCTTTGGTATCCTATGATACAACTGCAACGAGCGGTTCCGGTGTTAACCCCTGGCAGATTATCAATGTGTTTGACGGCGATGACAGCACTAACGTAGTTTGTGAGGGTTACGCCAAGGCTTTCCAATATCTGTGCGATTTGGACGGCGGCATTGATTGTTATACAGTTACCGGCCAAATGGCTGGCGGCACCGGCGCTGGCCCGCATATGTGGAACCTTGTACGCATTGGCGGCCAAAGCTATCTGGTGGACGTTACTAACTGCGACGGCGGTTCGGTTGGCGTGCCGGATAAGCTGTTTTTGAAAGCGCCGACAACTCTTAATGCTGAGGGCGATTATACTTTTAATATTAACGGCCAAAGTGTTAGATTTGTATATGACGCTGATACCAAAGCCTTGTGGGGTAATGATATTCTTACATTGGCTGATGCAGATTTTGATCCGACTAAGGTTCCGACAACTACTCCGGTTACCGGTGTTAGCTTGAATAGATCTACATTGACATTGACTGTTGACGGCAGCGAAACCCTGACGGCGACAGTTAATCCGACAGCCGCAACTAATAAGGCTGTTACCTGGGCAAGCGATAAACCGGAAATAGCCACGGTTGATAACAATGGCAAGGTTACTGCCAAAGCCGCAGGTACTGCTGAAATCACAGTAACTACTGAGGACGGCGGCAAAACTGCCACTTGCACAGTTACGGTTAACGCCAAACCGGCAGAGGTTGTTAAAGTTACTGCTGTTGGTTTGCGTCCGGCAACAAATGAACTGACTGAGGGCGACACCTTGGATTTGTCGGCGTTGGTTGAACCAACTCATGCAACCAACAAAAAAGTTACTTGGGCAAGCGATGATACAAGTGTAGCCAAAGTGGAAAGCACCGGCGATACCACCGCGAAGCTTACCGCTGTTAAGGCCGGCAATGTTACAATCACCGTAACAGCAACTGACGGCAGCGGTGAAAAAGACACTTGCAAGTTTACGATTAAAGAAAAAGCGCCAGATCATATCAATGTTACCGGAGTATCTCTGGATAAGCCAACCGCGGAGCTTAAAAAGGGCGAAACTGTAACCCTGAAAGCGACTGTTGCTCCGGAAAATGCAACTAATAAAAATTTAACTTGGACGAGCAGCGATAAAGCTGTGGCGACGGTTGCTAATGGTGTGGTAACTGCGGTTAAAGCCGGCACGGCTACAATAACCGTAACCACGGCGGACGGCGGCAAAACCGCTACTTGCACGATTACTGTTAAACCCACCGCAGTTGAGGCGGTTGACGATATTGCCAATAAAGATAACGCTACCAAGGAAGAAGTGGAAACCGTTATCAAAGATATGACTTCCGCTGATAAAAAAGATTTAGCGGCGGCGATTAAAGGCGACGACAAGATTTTGGATAAAATTGCCAAGCTGGAAGAAAAGCTGGGCGCTACTAATGTTACTGTTGCGGTAGATGTTGCCGTAGCTCCTAAAGATGTTGTTGTGGTAGGCGCAAAAGTTAATGATGTCAGCGCTGAACTGCGGATTGCCAAACCAGAGAAAGCGGATATTAATGTAAATGCGCCGGGAAGCAATAAAGATTTCCGTTTCTCTATGAATTTGTTTAAGACGGGAACCGATACCAAGGTGGAAGTTGTGGTGCCGGTTAAAATGACTTTGCCGATTCCGGTTGGCAATGATACAATTTTCCGTTCTAACACCTTTAAACTGTGGCACAATCATAATGGCAAAACCGTACAGGTTGACGCTACCGTTGCGCAAAAAGACGGCAAATGGTACGCAACTTTCACCGTGGATAGCTTTAGCGATTTCATTATGACCTATCAGGAATTTAACCGTGATGAGGTTTACAAGATTACTTTTGATACCAAGGGTGGCACTTTGGTTGATAGAGAGGAAACCGACTATGTTTTGAAAACCGAGGCAGCAAATTATAAACTGCCTAACGCCACCAAAAATGGCTATAAACATAAAGGTTGGCAGCCCAGCAAGGATGAAAAGAATGTAACTGCTGGCGGTGCTGTTTATAAGATTACTGATGATACTGATTTCACTGCGGTTTGGGATAAAACATCCAGTGGCGGCAGCCACGGCAGCAATGGCGGCAACCGTAACCCGGGCGGCACGACCACCCCGGAGAAACCCGGCACAACCGAAAAACCGGGTACAACAACTGAAAAGCCCGGTACAACCACCAAACCGAGCGGCACAGTTACCGCGCTGAACATTCACAATGTGTTTGCAGATGTTAAGAATGGCGAATGGTATTCTGAGGCGGTGGCCTATGTTTATAACAAGGGCATGATGAACGGCACGGAAAAAGGCTTTGAGCCTAATGCTGCCACCACCCGCGCTATGCTGGTAACCATGCTGCACAGATTAGCGGGCGAGCCGAACACCGGCAGCGCACAGTTCAGCGACGTGGCCAGCGGCCAGTGGTTCAGCAAGGCGATTGCCTGGGCGGCGGCTAATAACGTGGTTAACGGCTACGAAAACGGCAAGTTTGGCCCCAACGATGCGATTACCCGCGAGCAGCTGGCGGCGGTGCTTTATCGTTATGCGCAGGCCCAAGGGCTGGACGTTTCCGCCAAAGGCAGTTTGAGTGCTTTCAGCGACAGCGCCAAAGTTAGCGGTTGGGCAACCGAGGCCATGCAATGGGCAGTCGGCGCAGGCATTATCAACGGTGATAACGGTGCGCTGAAACCGGCCGGCAACGCCACCCGCGCCGAAGTGGCCATGATGATTATGCGTTTCAGTGAGAATATCACGAAATAATTAATAATTTGATATAAAAATTTTGCAGGCCTGCACAAAATGTGCGGGTCTGCGGGGTTGACAAATGTCATTATGTGTGATAAACTAATGATGATAATGGTACAATAAGGTTGCATATAAAGTATGACAACAGAAAAATACCCCTTGCGGATGGCGTTCCGTTTGGGGTATTTTTTATGTTGCCATCACTATCAACGATTGGCTGTTGAGGCTGCTTAGTTCTTTTTATCACTGTCCAGCCATTTGACGAAGAAATGGGCAAAGGTTGTGCCTATTGCGATACCCAAAGCGTCGCCCATAACAGTGATAATGTGATACAATATGGTTGTCATACAAATTCCCTCCTTCCTGTTGCCAGGTATAGGGCAGACAACAATTTTATTATAGCATAGCTTTGTCTGAAAAACCAGACTTTTGTCTAAAAAGCGAACCTGCAAAAATATGCGGGCTTGCTTTTTATTTTAAAAATTGTTACAATATAATAAATGGAGGTGTGGGGTTGTGTATAAAATTTTGTTGGTGGAGGACGACCGGGCGATTGCGCAGGCTGTTTGCCGGCACATCACAGCCTGGGGGCTGGAAATCCGGGCGGCGGAGAATTTTCGGGATATTCTGGGCGAGTTTTTGGCTTATCAGCCCCAGTTGGTGCTGCTGGATATTGCTTTGCCCTTTTTTAACGGTTATCATTGGTGCGAGCAAATTCGGCGGGTTTCCCAGGTGCCGATTATTTTTATCTCTTCGGCGGCGGATAATTTGAATATCGTTATGGCGATTAATCAGGGGGCGGACGATTTTATTGCCAAGCCGTTTGATTTGACGGTGTTGACGGCTAAGGTTCAGGCTGCCCTGCGCCGCGCTTATAATTTCGCCGGACAGACCGTTTGTCTGCAACATAACGGGGCGGTGCTGGACGTGGCCAGGGCCTGCCTGAGTTATCAGGAGCAGCGGCTGGACTTGAGTAAAAACGACCTGCGGATTTTGCAGGTTCTGTTGGAAAATCAGGGCAGCATTGTCAGCCGCGATACTTTAATGCAGCGCCTTTGGGAAACCAATAGTTTTATTGACGAGAACACTTTGACGGTGAATGTGGCGCGCCTGCGCAAAAAGCTGGAGGGCGTTGGGCTTAAGAATTTTATCAGCACCAAAAAAGGGTTGGGCTATGTTATTTTGTGATGTTGCTGCTAGAGCGGGAGGTTGGGCCGATATATGCGGATTTTGGGAGAATATTTGAAAAGCCGCCTGTTTTTGCTGGTTTTGCCGCCGCTGTGGGCGCTGCTGCTGTTCAGCGTTTTTTGGCTGTATGCTTTGCCGGTGTCCGTGTTGGCCTATGCGCTGCTGATATGCGTGGTTATCAGCCTGTTGTTTCTGGCCTGGGATTTTTGGCGCTGGCGGCGCCGCCACTATGATTTGCAGGGCTTGGGCGCGGTTTTGCAGGTTAATTATCATCAGCTGCCGCCGGCCCGGGATTTGTTGGAGGAGGACTGGCAGAATATTTTTTTGGAAGTATGCGAATATAAACAGCAGCAGCTGGAAGAGGCGCGGAATTTTGGCCGGCAGATGACGGATTATTTTACAGTGTGGGGGCACCAGATTAAAACGCCGCTGGCCGCGCTGCGTTTGCAGCTGCAAGGCGAGCCGCTGGAGCAGGTGCAGGAAATTGAAAGCTATGTGGAAATGCTGCTGACCTATTTGCATTTGGAGGCCAGGGGCAGCGATTATGTGATCCGGCAGATTGATTTGGATGAGGTTGTGCAGCAGGCGGCGCGTCATTTCGCGCCTCAGTTCATCCGGCGGCGTTTACGGCTGAATTATCAGCCTTTCGGCGTGCAGGTGTTGTCGGACGCGCGCTGGCTGCTTTTTGTGTTGGAGCAGGTTTTGGCCAACGCGCTTAAATATACGCCGGACGGCGGGCGCGACAACTGCATCAGCATTACGTTGCAGCCGCCGCTTACTCTGTGCGTGGCGGATACCGGCATTGGCATTGCGCCGGAGGATTTGGCGCGCATTTTTGATAAAGGCTATACCGGCCAAAACGGACGGGCCGTCAACAGTGTGTCCTTGCCGGATCAACAAAAGGCCAGCGGGCTGGGGTTATACCTCTGCCAGCGGGTTTGCGCCAATCTGGGGCACCGCATTTGGGCGGAATCTAAACCGGACGCAGGAACGACAATTAAAATTGCTTTGGATAACTCGGAGCGAATTTGGGAATAAAAATTACGGAAAAAAATTGTAAATTTCTTGCAACAGACTTTAATATGTGGTAAAATAGTTATAGGATAATGGATATAAAATACAAAACGCAGATTTTGATTTGCAGCACTATATATTTTTGCCTTTTTTAGGGGCGGTTCATCTCAAAAGCCGCCGGTGTACAATAAATTAATGAAATCCAACAATGGAAAGGGGCGCTTTTTGTGGTAAAAGTTGCAATTAATGGTTTTGGCAGGATTGGCAGATTGGTATTTCGTGCTGCGTGGGGGCAGCCCGGCGTGGAGATCGTGGCGATTAACGATATGGCCGACGCCAAAATCAATTCTCATCTTTTAAAGTATGATTCTACTCATGGCACCTGGGATAAGGAAGTCGGGGCAGAGGGGGACCATATGCTGGTTGACGGCCAGCCGATTTTGATTTGTAATGAGAAAGACCCGGCGGCGTTGCCCTGGGGCAAGCTCGGCGTGGAGGTTGTCGTGGAGGCTACCGGCGTTTTTAACGATGCTAAAAAAGCCTGTGCGCATTTGCAGGCCGGCGCAAAAAAAGTGGTTTTGACGGCCCCGGGCAAAAACGAGGATATTACCATTGTGATGGGCGTTAACGAGGAAGCTTATGATCCGGCGGCGCATCATATTATTTCTAACGCTTCTTGTACTACCAACTGTCTGGCGCCGGTGGCTAAGGTGCTGGATCAGGAATTTGGCATTAAACGCGGTTTGATGACCACGATTCATTCTTATACTAATGATCAGCGTATTTTGGATCGCGACCATAAGGATTTTCGGCGGGCGCGGGCTGCCGCCTGCTCGATGATTCCGACCACAACCGGCGCGGCTAAGGCGGTGGCTTTGGTTTTGCCGCAGCTTAAAGGCAAGCTGAACGGTTTTGCGGTGCGGGTGCCTACCCCTAATGTTTCGTTGGTGGATTTTGTGGCGGAGCTGAAACAAAAAGCAACGGTGGAAGAGCTTAACGCTGCTTTGAAAGCGGCGGCGGCCGGCTCTTTGCAGGGAATTTTGGGCTACACCGAGGAGCCGCTGGTTTCGATTGATTTTAACGGCTGCAAAAATTCTTCCACTGTGGACGCTCTTTCTACTATGGTTATTGAGGACGATTTGGTTAAGGTTATCGCCTGGTATGACAACGAGTGGGGTTATAGCAACCGGGTTGTAGATTTGGTGAAATATATTGCCGGCAAGGGCTTTGCCGAATAAAATAATTTTGGGGTCAAAAGTATCGGTTATTTATATAGCCGGTACTTTTGGTGCATTTGGACGGAAAAAGGAGGAAAGCTATGGCTATTGCAACTTATAATAAGAAAACAATTCGGGATATTGATGTGAACGGCAAGCGCATTTTAATGCGTGTCGATTATAACGTCCCGCGGGATGAAAACGGGGAGCCAACTGATTTGACGAGGATCAACGGCACTCTGCCCACGCTGCATTATTTGTTGAAACGCGGCGCGCGCGTGGTTTTGATGAGCCACCTGGGGCGGCCTAAGGGGCAGCGCAATTTGAAATATTCTTTGGCTAACCTGACGCCTTATTTGGCGCGCCTTTTGGATACCGACGTTGCTTTCTGCGACGATTGCATCGGCCCTAAGGCGGAGGAGATGGCGGCGGCTTTGCAGCCCGGCCAGGTGTTGCTGTTGGAAAATCTGCGTTTTTATGCCGAGGAAGAGGCCAACGATAAGGAATTTGCAGGCAAGCTGGCTAAGCTGGGCGAAATTTATGTGAATGACGCTTTTGGCACCGTGCACCGGGCGCACGCTTCGATTGCCGCGATTACCGAATATCTGCCTGCGGTTTCCGGCCTGTTGCTGGAAAAAGACCTGGTGATGATCAGCAAGATTTTGGGTGCGGGTTATCGGCCCTGCGTGGCAGTGATGGGCGGTGCAAAAATCAGCGATAAGATCGGCGTGATTAAGAACCTGCTGCCCAAAGTGGACAGACTGCTGATTGGCGGCGCGATGGCGAATACTTTCCTGCACGCTTTGGGGCATAATATGGGCGCGTCCAAGCTTTCGGCGGACGATGTGGAACTGGTGCATGAGCTTCTGGCGATTGATATTGGCAAGAAGATCGTACTGCCGGAGGATCTGGTGGTGGCCGATAAATTTGACAATGAGGCGCAAAAAAAGAATGTTGGTATTGACGAGGTGCCGGAGGGCTGGATGGCGCTGGATATGGGCGAAAAGACGATCCAGACCTATTCCGCCATTATCCGCAGCGCCGGGGCGGTGATTTGGAACGGCCCGATGGGCGTGTTTGAAATGCCGAACTTTGCCAGGGGCACCGAGGCCGTGGCTTTGGCCTGCGCCAAGTCCCAGGGGGCGACTATTGTGGGCGGCGGCGACTCTTTGGCGGCGCTTGACCAGGTGGGCGTAAACTATATGATTACGCATGTTTCCACCGGCGGCGGTTCCACATTGGAATATCTGGAGGGGCGCCGGTTGCCCGGCGTCGACGTATTGCTTGACGCGGAAGACTAAATGCAACAATATTTTTTTAACAGGTGGGAACAACTATGAGAAAAACCTTGCTGGCGGCAAATTGGAAAATGAATAAAACAGCGGCGGAGGCCGAGGCCTGGCTGGAGGCCTTTTATCCTCTGGAGGCGGAAAAGGCGGCGGCGGACGGCCTGGTGGAGGTGGCGGTTTGCGCGCCTTTCACCGCGCTTTATCCGCTGCATCGGGGGCTGAAAAAAAAGAACTCGGTTGTAGAGCTGGGCGCGCAAAATATCTTTTGGCAGGAGCGCGGCGCTTTTACCGGTGAGATTTCGGCGGAAATGCTGCTGGAATTTCAGACAAAATATGTAATCTGCGGCCATTCGGAGCGGCGGGTGTTGATGCAGGAATCCAGCGAAACGGTTTCCCGCAAGTGCGGCGCGGCAGCCAAGGCCGGTATGGTGCCGATTATTTGCGTGGGCGAGAGTATCAGCGTGCGGCGCGGCGGTTTGCTGAAGCAATGGTTGGAGGCGCAGCTTTATGAGAGCCTGACGTTTTGGGATAATCAGCAGGAAATTGTTTTGGCCTATGAGCCGGTTTGGGCGATTGGTACTAAAAGCGCCGCCACCACCGAAGACGCGCAGGAGGCCTGCGGCTATATCCGGCAGATTTTGCGCGAGCGCGCCGGTGATCTGGCGGATGATATTCGGATTTTATACGGCGGCGGCGTAACCCCGGAAAATATTGGCGGACTGCTGATCTGCGACGACGTGGATGGCGCTTTGGTGGGCGGCTCGTCTTTGGACCCGGTGGGTTTCGACAAAATTGTTATGGCCGCCGTGCAGTTGAAAACTAAAAAGTGAGATAAAAAGGGGTAGGCTATAATATGAAGAAACCCGTAATGCTTTGTATTTTGGACGGCTGGGGTATGAAAACCGGCCTGCCGGGGGACGCGCTCTCTATGGCGCAGCTGCCCAACTTTGACGCGCTTATGAGGGATTGCCCCCACGCCACGTTGGCGGCCAGCGGTCTGGCTGTCGGCCTGCCGGCGGGGCTGATGGGCAATTCGGAGGTCGGCCATTTGAATATTGGCGCGGGGCGCGTGGTCTATCAGGATTTGACGGCAATCGACAAGGCGGTGGCCGAGGGGGATTTTTATCAAAATCCGGCTTTGCTGGCGGCTTGCCGGGCGGCAAAAAGCGGCAGCGGCCGCCTGCATTTAATGGGGCTGCTCTCGGACGGCGGCGTGCACAGCCATTTTGAGCATTTGCTGGCGCTGTTAAAACTGGCGCAGACGGAGGGCGTGCCGGAGGTTTTTGTGCATTGCTTTTTGGATGGCCGCGACGTGCCACCTACCAGCGGTTTGGGCTATTTACAGCGCTTGCATGAACATTTAACCGGCAGCGGCTATGGCCGGATTGGTTTGGTTTGCGGCCGCTTTTGGGCGATGGATCGGGATAAACGCTGGGAGCGGGTGGAACGCGCCTGGCGGGCGCTGGTGCTGGGCGATGCCCCCAGGGCCGAAGATTTGCTTCAGGCTGTGCAAAACAGCTACGCGGCGGAGGTTACGGACGAATTTGTGGAGCCGGTGCTGCCGGCGGGATATGATTGCACGCTGGGCAACGGGGACGCGGTGATTTTCTATAACTTCCGCGCCGACCGGGCCAGAGAGATTACCCGCTCTTTGACGGAGCCGGATTTTGCCGGGTTTGCCCGCCCAAAATTCCCCAAACTGCATTATTGCTGCATGACGGAATATGACGCGACCTTTAACTTGCCGGTGGCCTTTTTGCGCCGCCCGCCCCAAAACACGCTGGGCGAAGTGGCGGCGGCGGCCGGGCTGCACCAGCTGCGCATTGCCGAAACGGAGAAGTACGCCCATGTAACATTCTTTTTTAATGGCGGCGTGGAGGAGCCGAACCCGGCGGAGGAACGGATTTTGATTCCCTCGCCCAAGGTGGCCACCTATGATTTGCAGCCGGAGATGAGCGCGCCGGAGGTCTGCGACCAGGTGGTGGCGGCCATTGGCAGCGGCAGGTTTGAACTGATTATTTTGAATTTGGCTAACCCGGATATGGTGGGCCACACCGGCATTATCCCGGCGGCGGTTAGGGCGGTGGAAACCGTCGATTGCTGTTTGGGGCGAATTGTGGCGGCGATCAGGGAGCAGGACGGCTGCCTGTTGGTAACCGCCGACCATGGCAATGTGGAGCGGCTGCTGGACGAGAACGGCAACCCCGTAACCGCGCATACCACCTCGCCAGTGCCGCTGATTTTTGTGGCTAACGACAGCCGGGATGGCGCGGGGCGGCAGGTTGCCGGTTTGGCCGAGGGCGGCGCGCTTTGCGATTTGGCGCCGACGCTGTTAGCGCTGCTGGGCGTGGCGCAGCCGGCGGAAATGACCGGGCGCAGCCTTTTGCAATATGAATAAGCGGACAGTCTGAAAATAAATGATATAACATAAATAATATAATATGAAATAAATAATATGCCAGAAAAAGGAGCGGAACGAAATGAGTTTTATTTTGGATGTTAACGCGCGCGAGATTTTAGATAGCCGGGCCAACCCCACGGTGGAGGTGGAAGTTCTGCTGGAGGACGGCAGCATTGGCCGGGCGGCGGTGCCCTCCGGCGCTTCGACCGGCGTACATGAGGCGCTGGAACTGCGCGACGGTGATAAAAAACGCTTTTTAGGCAAAGGCGTCAGCAAGGCGGTTAACAACGTGCTGGAGATTATCGCCCCCAAGTTGGAGGGATTCCCGGCTTATGAGCAGGCGGCGCTGGATCAGCTTTTGATTGAACTGGACGGCAAGCCCAACAAGGGCCGGCTGGGCGCAAACGCTATTTTGGGCGTTTCGCTGGCGGCGGCCAAGGCGGCGGCGGCCAGCCTGGGGATGCCGCTGTATCGCTATCTGGGCGGGGTGAACGCTAAAACCCTGCCGGTGCCGATGATGAATATTCTAAACGGCGGCCAGCACGCGGACAACAACGTGGATATTCAGGAATTTATGGTGATGCCGGTGGGCGCGCCCAGCTTTAGGGAGGCTCTGCGTATGGGGGCGGAAATTTTCCATAACCTGAAAGCTGTTTTGAAAGGCCGCGGTTTGGTTACGGCGGTGGGCGACGAGGGCGGTTTTGCGCCGAACCTGGGTTCTAACGAAGAGGCCTTGCAGGTGATTGTGGAGGCTATTGAAAAGGCCGGCTATAAGCCCGGCGTGGATGTGCGCCTGGCGCTGGACGTGGCGGCCAGCGAAATCTATGAAGACGGCAAGTATAATCTGGCCGGCGAGGGCCGGGTGTTGACCGCCGAGCAGATGATTGACTGGTATGAGGAGCTTTTGGGCAAATATCCGATTATTTCGATTGAGGACGGCCTGGCCGAAGACGATTGGGACGGCTGGCAGCAGCTGACCGAGCGCTTGGGCGGCAAGGTGCAGCTGGTGGGCGACGATTTATTTGTTACCAACACCGAGCGTTTGGCGCGCGGTATTGAGCAGCAGGCCGGCAATGCAATTTTGATTAAGGTGAACCAGATCGGCACGCTGACCGAAACTCTGGACGCAATCGAGATGGCGAAACGCGCCGGTTATACGGCGGTGGTTTCACACCGTTCCGGCGAAACCGAGGACACCACGATTGCCGATATTGCGGTAGCGATGAACGCTGGGCAGATCAAAACCGGCGCGCCCTCCCGCACCGACCGTGTGGCCAAATATAACCAGCTGCTGCGCATTGAGGAGGAGTTGCAGGAGTCTGCTATTTATCCCGGGCTGGACGCATTCTATAACCTGAAGTAACGGGTGGCATTTGATGAAAATAAATAAAATTTGGGCGGCGCTGCTGGCAGTTTGTTTGCTGGCGGCGCTTGCCGCCTGCGGCGATAACGCGCTAATGGCGGATGATGAAACTAAGTTTATGCAGGGCGAACACATTCGCCAGGCAGATATTGACTGCTTTATTATCAGACTGGACGAGGTTAATGACGCAGAGGGTTCTTACGCGATTACGGCTGAGGATGTTTTGCCGGCGCTGGCAATCATGCGCGCGGAACTTTGGGAGGCGGACAGTCTGGGGCTGGCGATGTCCTGGGCGGAGGCGCGGCAATGGGCGGAGGAATATTACGCCGGTTTGCCGGACAGCGTCCAGCAGTCTGAAAACGGGCAAAGCATCTGGGACTGGACACAGGGTTATCTGGCGCGTACGCAGATGACCGAAGAAGATTATCTGGACTATCTGGCATTTAATCATCAGGTTATTGAGGCTGAAATAGCCTTGCGTGATATGTTTATGGAGGGTTTGTCGGAGGAGGAACGCCATAAGGAGGGCGCCGAACAAGCCTTTGATGATTATATAAAAGGTCTGCTGGATAAATACCGCGACGACTTGGTGGAGCCGGATTTGCAGCCTCTGTTGGATGAAGTTATAGAAAACGTAAAATTATGGAAAATGAACTGAAATTGCAGATTATCGGCCACGTTTATAACGATTATGACGAAAAATTCGGCATACCCCGGCAAAGCGGGCTGGCGCCGGAGGTGATTTCCCGCGTGGCGCTGCTGCCGGAATACAGCCGGCCGGAGGCCTTCCGCGGGCTGGAGAGTTTCTCGCATATTTGGCTGTTGTGGCTGTTTTCTGAATTTTACGGCAAAAACGGCGGTGTTTGGTCGCCGACAGTGCGGCCGCCGCGTTTGGGCGGCAACCGGCGGGTGGGGGTGTTTGCCAGCCGCTCGCCCAACCGGCCTAACCCGCTTGGTCTGTCTGCGGTGCGTCTGCTGGAGGTGCGGCAGACTGCCGCGGGCCTGGAGCTTTTGGTTGCCGGGGCGGATATTTTGAACGGCACGCCGCTTTTGGATATCAAACCCTATGTGCCCTATGCCGACGCCCTGCCCCAGGCGCAGGGCGGTTTTGCCGTGCCGCCGGAGCAGGCCGGAGAGTTGGAGGTGCAAGCGCCGCCGGAGCTTTTGGCGCTGCTGCCATTGGAGAAAAGGCCGGCCTTGCTGGCGGTGCTGGCGCAGGACCCGCGCCCGGCTTATCATGCCGGTGGGCTTGACGCTGGGCGGGTTTATGGGCTGAGCTTTGCCGGCTTTAACGTGCGCTTTCAGGTTGAGGGCAATGTTTTGCGGGTGTTGGCGGTGGAACCGGCGCAAGGTGATTAAGCGGAGATTGCTAAATGAGTGATAAGTTAAAGGGCAGGCTTTGCGTTTTGCTGTTTTTTGCGTTGCTTGGGGCGCTGGCGCTTAACTGGGCGCTGCCGAAAAGATACAGCGAGGCCAAAGTGATGTCGCCGGAGTTTCAGCGGGAGTTTATTCGGCAGGATTTTGCCAAATACAACCAAACGATTGATCCGGATAATTTGATAATCATTGGCGCGGAAAAAATCGACGATACGTTTCTGATTGGCTATGCGCTGGTTAATGGCCCTCGCCCTTGGAGCAGCCTATCCTGCCATTATGGCATCGCGTCTTTTCAGGAATATTATGGCGGCTATATCTTTATTCATCGTTATCATTGTTTTTCGTTGGATATTCCGGAGCTGGCGCATTATGATATTATGACCAATTACCGCATTGGCAGCCAGGGTAAGCAGGGTGATTATGAGGTGTTTTTGAGCCTGGCGGAGAATCTGCGCCAAGTTAAACTGTTTTATAAAACGGAAAGGCGGCGCGATGGCAAACCGGACGAAAAGCCTAATGAAAGCTGGCAGTTGATTAAGGAGTTAGACGTGGAGCAGTGCCCGGCCATGCTGATTATGCCGGATTCTGGTGGCAGCGGCTCCTATCGGACTTATTACGCCTTTTTGGATGAAAATGGTGAAGAGATTGCCTGTCTGGATATTCGTCATTCATATAGTACCGATTTGGAAGATTGGGATTGACATTAGCCTTTGACTATGTTATAATAATAGCGCAGTAAAAATGTGAAGAAAGCGTTAACAAACGTGCAAACGAAAGCCCTCGGACTCCACTCCGAGGGCTTTCTGGGCTTTGCAGGCAGCCTTGGCCCACGCCCGCAATCCTAAAATATAAAAAAATCTGTGCCAGCGTACTTGTGTTCGGTGCGGTTTTTGTGATATAATGTGAACATCGGCGAGTGGCGAGCCATAGGCGAAGACAGAGCCGCTTGTCCTACGACAAATACCATAGTGCAATCTGTAAAATCAGCTACACTATTTTTATTTCTATGGTATAATATATAGATAATAAATTGTGATAATCAGTTTGGAATAGGAGTTGTCAAAAAATATGGCCAAGCAGGAATATATTTATGTGAAAGGCGCCAGACAGCATAATTTACAGAATATTGACGTTAAACTGCCGCGCAACAAGCTGGTAGTGATTACCGGCTTGTCCGGCAGTGGTAAAAGCTCGCTGGCTTTTGATACGATTTATGCCGAGGGGCAGCGCCGTTATATGGAGAGCCTGTCCTCATATGCGCGCTTGTTTTTGGGGCAGATGGAAAAGCCAGCGGTGGATATTATCGAGGGGCTTTCGCCGGCGATTGCTATCGACCAGAAAACCACCAACCGCAACCCGCGTTCCACCGTGGGCACGGTTACGGAAATTCATGATTATTTACGCCTGCTTTTTGCGCGGGTGGGCAAGCCGCATTGCCCTAAATGCGGCAAACCAATCAGTCAGCAGACGGTGGATCAGATTGTCGACACGCTGCTGGCGCTGGACGAGGGAACGCGCCTGCAAATTTTGGCCCCGATGATCAGCGGGCGCAAGGGCGAGTTTCAGCGGTTGTTTGCCGATATAAAAAGCGACGGCTATTTGCGGGTGCGGGTGGACGGCCGGGTATATTCGCTTGATGAGGAAATTAAGGTTAACAAACAGCAGAAACACTCGGTTGAGGTGGTGGTGGATCGTTTGGTCGTTCGGCCGGATGTGGCTAAACGTCTGGCCGAATCCATTGAAACCGCTATGGAGTTGGCTGGCGGCCAGCTGCTGGTTTTGGCCGAGCAGAAACAGCTGGCGGCGGACGGGCAGGAAATTGTGCAGGCGCAGGAGCTGAAGTTTAATAAAAATCTGGCCTGTCCGGACTGTGGAATCAGTTTGGACGAATTGACGCCGCGAATGTTCTCGTTCAACAATCCTTATGGCGCTTGCCCAAGCTGTTCCGGCCTGGGGTTTAGGATGAAAGTGGACGCCGGACTGCTGGTGGTCAGCGACGAACTTTCGCTGCGCGAGGGGGCGCTGGCTCATTGGAGCGAGAACTTCTCCAGCTGGGGCTTTCGGTTTATTGAGGCGGTGGCCAAGCACTATGGCTTTTCTTTGGACGTACCCTTGCAGGAGTTGACGCCGGAACAGATGCAGTTGATTTTGTATGGCACCGGCAAAGAACGGGTGGCCTTTAAGTATATTGACTATAACCACCGGGAAAAATTTGTTAACGCCCCCTGGGAGGGGATGATTCCCAACCTGGAGCGGCGTTATCAGGAAACGGATTCGGAGTTTATCCGGGAGGAAATCGAGAAATATATGGTGGAAAGCCCCTGCCCGGACTGCCATGGCGCGCGGCTTAAACCGGAAGTGTTGGCCGTAACCCTGACCTATCTGGACGCGGCGGGCAATGCCGGGGAACTGAATATTCATCAGCTAAGCGAGCTAACCGTTTTTGAGGCGCAGCAGGTTTTTGCCAATTTGCAGCTATCCGAGCGGGAAGAAAGCATTGTGCATATGGTTTTGAAAGAAATCCGGGCGCGGCTGGAATTTTTGGTGAACGTGGGGCTGGATTATCTGACGCTGAGCCGCGCGGCCTCCACCCTTTCCGGCGGCGAGGCCCAGCGAATCCGGCTGGCGACGCAGATCGGCTCATCGCTGGTGGGGGTACTGTATATTCTGGACGAGCCAAGCATTGGCCTGCATCAGCGGGATAACTGCCAGCTGATTGCAACGCTGAAACGCCTGCGCGATTTGGGTAATACCGTGATTGTGGTGGAGCATGACGACGAAACCATGCTTTCTGCCGATTATTTGGTGGATATTGGCCCGGGAGCCGGCCGCAACGGCGGCAAAGTGGTGGCCTGCGGCACGCCGCAACAGGTGATGCGCTGTGCTGCCTCAATTACCGGGCAGTATTTAAGCGGCAAACAGAAAATTGAGGTACCGCCTCTGCGCCGCCCGGGCAGCGGCAAGATGCTGAAACTTTTCGGCTGCCGGGAGAATAACCTAAAAAATATTGACGTGGAACTGCCGCTGGGCAAGTTTATTTGCGTAACCGGGGTTTCCGGCAGCGGCAAAAGCACGCTGATTAACGAAATCCTCTACAAAACGCTGGCCAACAAGCTGAACCGCGCCCACACCAAACCGGGCAAATTCGCCAAAATCACCGGGTTGGAAAATCTGGAAAAGGTGATTGATATTGACCAAAGCCCGATTGGCCGCACGCCGCGCTCCAATCCGGCCACTTACACCGGTTTGTTCAGCTTGATTAGGGATCTTTACGCCCAACTGCCGGAGGCCAAAATGCGCGGCTACAAGCCGGGACGTTTTAGTTTTAATGTCAGCGGCGGCCGCTGCGAGGCCTGCAAGGGCGACGGTATTATTAAAATTGAAATGCACTTTTTACCGGATGTTTATGTACCTTGCGAGGTCTGCAAAGGGCAGCGCTATAACCGGGACACTTTGGATGTTAAGTATAAGGGCAAGAGCATTGCTGACGTGTTGGTGATGACGGTGGACGAGGCGGCGGAATTTTTCGCCAACGTGCCGCGGATTGCCAACAAGCTGCGGGTTTTGCAGGAAGTCGGGCTAGGCTATATTCAGCTGGGGCAGAGCGGCACCACCCTTTCCGGCGGCGAGGCCCAGCGTATTAAACTGGCGGCGGAGTTATCAAGACGCAGCCAGGGGCAGAGTTTTTATATTCTGGATGAGCCTACTACCGGTTTGCATATTGCGGATATTAAAAAGCTGCTGGAGGTTTTGAACCGTCTGGTGGAAGCCGGCAACACCGTACTGGTGATTGAGCATAATCTTGACGTGATTAAATGCGCGGATTATATTATTGATTTGGGGCCGGAGGGCGGCGGCCGCGGCGGCCAGATTGTGGCCACCGGCATGCCGGAGGAAATTGTGCAGGTTGCGGCCAGCTATACCGGCCAGTTTTTAAGGGCAAAACTGCAATAGCGGCCCATCTGCTTTGTTGCTGAACAGCGCAGGTCGTCGTCGTACTTCAGTACGCCTGCCTCCCCCTGCTGTTTAGCTCCTCGCATCTGTACCACTCTTGCAGCTTTGCTGTAATATAAATATATAATATATAATAGAAGAAAAAAGTTAGGAAAGTATGGCAAATCCAAAACTAAAAACAAAATTGGCCGAGCTGCCGGCTAGCCCCGGCGTGTATATTATGAAAAAAATTCTTATAGAATTTTCTTTATATTTTGGTAATAAAAAAGAGAAAACAGTATGGCAAATCCAAAACTAAAAGCAAAATTGGCCGAGCTGCCGGCTAGCCCCGGCGTGTATATTATGAAAAAAATTCTTATAGAATTTTCTTTATATTTTGGTAATAAAAAAGAGAAAAAAGTATGGCAAATCCAAAACTAAAAGCAAAATTGGCTGAGCTGCCGGCTAGTCCCGGCGTTTATATTATGCGTGATAAAGACGGCCAGGTGGTTTATGTGGGCAAAGCAAAATCACTGAAACAGCGGGTGCGTTCTTATTTTCAGGCAGAAAGCCGTCTGGCTCCCAAAACCGCCGCCCAAATGCGCGTGGTGGAAGAACTGGAGTGGATTGTGGTTTCTTCCGCCATGGAAGCGCTGGTGCTGGAAAGCAATCTGATTAAAGAGTACGCCCCCAAATACAACATCATGCTGCGTGATGATAAGCACTACCCCTATCTGGCGGTAACGCTGGGCGAGGAATACCCCCGCCTGATTGAGGTGCGATCCGTTAAAAACGACGGCAGCCGTTATTTTGGCCCTTATGTCAGCGCGGGAGCGATGCACATTACCGAAAAGCTGCTGCGCGAAATCTTCCCGCTGCGTACTTGCAGCAGCCGTAGTTTTAAGCACCAAAAGCGTCCCTGTTTAAACTATCATATTGGCCGTTGTCTGGCCCCCTGCACCGGCAAGGTGGATAAAGCGGCCTATCGGGAGATGTGCCGCCAGGTAGTGCAGTTTTTGGAGGGCAAAAGCAGCCGTCTGCTGGCCGATTTGCAAGAGCAGATGCGCCGCGCCTCGGAAGAACTGCGCTTTGAGGATGCCGCTCAGCTGCGGGATCGGATTAACGCTATTAAGCTGGTGCAGAGCAAACAGTATATGGACGCGGGCAGCGATAACCGCGATATGCTGGCGGTGGCGCTGGCCGGCGAAGCCAGCCTAGCGGCGGTGCAGGTGTTTTTTGTGCGCGAGGGCAAAGTGGTTGGCCGGGAGCACTTCTTTTTAGATAATCAGGGTGATAACCAGCCGGCGCAAATTCTGTCGGCGTTCATTTGCCAATATTACAGTGGCGTCGACTTTATTCCGCCGGAGATTTGTTTAAGCGAGCCGCTGGAGGATATGGCGACGGTTAACGAATGGCTGAACCAAAAGCGGGGCGGCCGGGTTAACTTGAGCGCGCCCAAAATTGGTGAGAAAAAACGTCTGTTGGAGTTGGTGCGCCACAATGCGGAACTGGCCCTAAATCGCGAGTTGGAGGAGCAGGCCTATAAAGAGGCTGCCGGCGGCGAGGCCCTGGAAGAATTGCGGCAGGTGTTGGGTTTGGCCAAAGCGCCCTGGCGGATTGAATGTTTTGATAACAGCCATTGGCAGGGCACTTACACGGTGTCCGCCCTGGTAACCTTTTTGGGCGGTCAGCCGGCTAAAAGCCTGTACCGGCATATGCGGGTGCAGGGGCATACCAACGGCGACGATTATATGGCGATGCGCGAGGCGGTGGCGCGCCGCCTGGGCTGGGGAATCAGCCAGCGCGAGCAGCTGAAAGCCGGCGAACTGAAGCTGGAGGAAGCGCCGATGGCGGAATGGCCGGATTTGCTGCTGATTGACGGCGGCAAGGGGCAGCTGGCGGTGGCGGTGGATATACTTTCGGCATTGAATCTGCTGGAGGTGATCCCGGTTTTCGGTTTGGCGGAGAGCGAAGAATGGCTTTACCGGCCGTATGATTCGGAGCCGATTATTTTGCCGAAAAGCAGCCATGGTTTGCAGCTTTTGCAGCGGGTTCGCGACGAAGCGCACCGCTTTGGCATAACCTATCAACGGCGGCTGCGCGAGAAAGGCCAAAAGGCCAGCGCGCTGGACGACGTGCCGGGGATTGGCCCGGCCAGACGGGCGGCGCTGCTGCGGGCTTTCGGTTCTTTGGAGCAGATTATGGCGGCCAGCGAGGAAGAGTTGGCGCTGGTGGAGAGCATGAACCGCCGTTCAGCGCGCAGTTTGTATGCGTATTTGCATGAACGCAAATAAATATTATAGTTTTGATTTGTGTTTTGTGAGGTAACGAAATGGAATTAAAAATAGTAAAAAAATCTCATAGATTTTCTTTATAAATTTTTTTGTTTTGAGGTATAAAAATGGAATTAAAAATAGTAACCGGGATGAGCGGCGCAGGTAAGACAATTTTTGTCCAGGTGCTGGAGGATATGGGCTATTACTGCGTGGATAATCTGCCGCCCAATTTGTTTATAAAATTTGTGGAACTGATTCGGCAGGCGCAGTCGGATTATGACAAGGTGGCGTTGGTGGCCGATGTGCGCGGCGGCAAATTTTTTCAGGATGTTTACAGCGTTTTACAGGAATTGAAGAATAAAGGCGTTAAATATGAAATAATATTTCTTGAGGCCTCGGATGAAATTTTGGTGCGCCGTTATAAGGAAACCCGCCGCCGCCACCCGCTGGCTTATAAGGGCGGCCTGCTGGAGGGTATCCAGGAGGAGCGCCAGCGCTTGCAGGGGATCCGCGGCCGGGCTGATTTGATTATCGACAGCAGTGATTTAAAGGTGCAGGATTTTAAAGAAAAGGCGGCGGAACTTTTGCTGGGTAACGACGATTGGCGTTTGCAGGTTAGTTTGCTTTCCTTTGGTTTTAAATACGGTTTGCCCATTGACGTTGATCTGGTGATGGATGTGCGTTTTCTGCCCAACCCCTTTTATATTGCAGAGTTGAAACCCTTAAGCGGTCAGGATGAGCCGGTGCGGGATTTTGTGTTGGAGCGGCCGGAAAGCCAAAGCTTTTTGCGTAAATATACGGATTTGCTGCTGGAACTGCTGCCCCAGTATGTGGCGGAGGGCAAACAGCATCTGGCGATTGCGGTTGGCTGCACCGGCGGGCGGCACCGTTCGGTGGCGATTGTGGAGGAGTTGGGCCGGCGGCTGCTGGCGGCGCAGAGCCAGGGTGTGGCGATCCGGACGCTGCATCGGGATTTACCCAAGAATGGTTAGGTATGACAGCTTGGCAGGGGAGGAAATATGCTATTGAATGAACAAAAGGCGGCGGATTTGCGTATTGTGGCGCTGGGCGGCGGCACCGGGCTGGGCAATCTGCTGCGGGTTTTGAAAGGCTTGGGCTGCGCGCCCACCGCGGTGGTGGCGATGACGGATAACGGCGGCAGCAGCGGCAAGCTGCGGGCCGATTTTGGCATGCTGCCGCCGGGCGATGTGCGCAGTTGTCTGCTGGCCCTGAGCCGCAGTGAGCCGGAGATGGAACGCCTGCTGTGCTATCGTTTCCCGGACGACAGTACGCTGTGCGGGCATAACGTGGGTAACATTCTGTTGGCGGCGATTATGCAGGCGGAGAGTGTGGACTTTGCCGCCGCAACGGAGCGGCTTTCGGCTTTGCTAGCAATTCAGGGGCGGGTGCTGCCGGTTACAACTGACGACGTGGCCTTGGGCGCGGTTATGGAGGACGGCGCCGCGCTGGCCGGCGAGGTGGAAATAGCCGCCGATAAGCGTCGGATTAAGGAGGCCTTTTTGCTGCCGGACTGCCAGCCGCGCGCCGAGGTTATACAGGCCATTGAGCAGGCGCAATATATTTTTATCGGGCCGGGTAGTATGTATTCCAGCCTAATCAGTAATCTGTTGGTGCCGGGTTTGGCCGAGGCGCTGAAAAACAGTCCGGCGCAGGTTTATTACATCAGCAATATGGCTACGGAACCGGGCGAGATGCCGGCGGCGGAATTGAGCCGCAGCGTGGCGGCGCTGGAATATCATTTTCGGCGGGCAACGGGGCTGGGCGGCCATTTGATTGACAAGGTGATTGCTAACGTGGGCCTTTATTCGCCGGAGCTTTTGGCCGAATTGCAAGCGGGCGGTTCCCGGCCGATTATCTGCGACGCGGGCAAGCTGGCGGCTTATGGCGTGGAAATTTTGACGGCTGATTTTGTGGACGGTAAAAATGTCTGGCAGCATAATAAACAAAAGCTAGCCGAAATTCTAAGACAAGAGTTAAAGCTTCAATAGCGCTTCATCTGCTTTGTAATTGATTTATTCGCCTCGTCAACGTACTATTAGTACGCCTCCTCGGCGAATAAATCAATTACGCGCATCTAAAGCACTATTGCAGCTTTAAATATAGTAGGTAAAATATGTTTATCAGCCTAAATTTGGAGATGTCGATCAATGTCTTTCACATCTGAAGTTAAAGAACAGCTTTTAAGAATTAACACCAGTAAACGCTGCTGCCGGACGGCGGAGTTTTTGGCCTTTTTGCGCATGAGCGGCAATATCAGTTTAAGCGGCGGGCCGGCCTCTATCGAGCAGCAGCCGGGCATTTTGGCGGCCACCGGCAGCGCCGCCCTGGCCAGGCGTTATTTTAAGCTGGTTAAAGAACTTTGGGAGCTTCGGGCCGAAATTTTGGTGCGCGATAGCCAGCATTTTAAAAAGAGCCGCATTTATACCCTGCGAATCCCGCCGCAGGCGGAGGTTCGCCAGATTTTGCAGCAAATTGGCCGTATCCCGGACGGCAACCCCTGGAGCCTGAACCGCAGTTTTGCGCCGGGCGGGCAAAGCGTGAGCAAGGTCTTTAACGGGGAGTGCTGCCAGCGGGCCTATCTTAGGGGCGCGTTTTTGGGCAACGGCTTTGTCAGCGATCCTAAACGCAGCTATCATTTGGAGATTGTCTGCCAGGACGTTTATCAGGCGCATTTTCTTTTGGCGCTGGCGGCGGTGTATCAGCTGAATTTTAAGCTGGCGGAGCGCAAAGGAAGATTTTTGGTATATTGCAAGGACAGCGAACAAATTAGTGATTTTTTAAATGTAATCGGCGCGCATGGGGCGCTTTTGCAGCTGGAAAACGTAAAAATTATGAAAGACACCAGCAATAATGTTAACCGGGTGATTAACTGTGATACCGCTAATACGGACAAAACTATTGACGCGGCACAGCGTCAGGTGCAGGCGATTAAACGGCTGGCGGCGGCCGGCGGGCTTAGTGGTTTAAGCCGTGCCTTGCAGGAAACGGCCGCCCTGCGTCTGGAGAACCCCGAACTTTCGCTGTTGGAGCTGGCGCGCCTGTTTGATAAGCCAATTTCTAAGGCGGGGCTGTATCATCGCCTGCAAAAATTGGAAAAACTGGCAGAAAAATGATATGATTTGCGGGATATTATAGGGAATCGACAAAATCCTATGGGTTGATTTTTGGCTTTAAGTGTGTTATAATAAACGCACAAGACAAGCTAAAGACAAACATATTTGGGAGGTCTTATGTCGAACGAGCATTCCTTTGAAATTGAAAATCAGGAAAATAAAAACCAAAAACCATCCACAGTGGCGGCGGCTGATTTAAAGGCGCAGGGCTTGCTGCGGGGGCGGCGTCTGTCCGTTAAGGGCAAGTTGTTTATCGGCGGCTGTGCGGCGACGCTTGTGTTGCTGGTTGCATTGGCCTGTTCGATTTTGTTTGCCGGTCAGCCGGCGGCAATTCTGGTTAACGGCCAGCAGGTGGCGGCCCTGAAAGACCAAGCGCAGGCCGAGGCGGTGATCGCCGATTATCTGAAAGAGCAGGGAGCGGCTATTGGCAATGAGGTCTATTTTGCCGAGCGTGTGGAGGTTGCGGCGCAGGCGCGCGAGGGTTCGGATGTGTTGAGCCGTGGCAAGGCGCAGGCGGCGCTGGAACTGACAACTACGCTTAAAACCAACGGCGCGGTGATCAGAGTGGATGGCGGTCAGCTGTTAAGCGTGGCCAGCGTTGACACGGCCAGGCAGGCTTTGGAAAATTTGAAGAAAACTTATTTGCCGGAGGACGAAACCATGCAGGTGTTGGAGGTTAAATTCCAACAGGATGTTGAGGTTGCCCCAAAGGAAGTTTTTGTGTCGGACGTTTTGAATTTGGACGAGGCCAAACTAGCCATGAAAGACGATAGCCTGACGGGGGCGGCCCCGGTTACGGTGCTGGTGGTGTTGGAGAAAACCAAGGTGGAGGACGTGCCCTATCAAACCCGTTTTGAAACCGACGGCACTTTGCGCACCGGCCAAACCAAAACCAAGCAGACGGGCGTGAACGGCAGCCGCGAGGTTACGATTCAGGTAGCGCAGGCTAACGGTCAGGAGATTGCCCGGCAGGAGATTAGTTCTAATACGCTGGTGGAGGCCGTGGACGAAATTATTTTGGAGGGCGCGGTGGTTCGGACGGCTTCGCGTTCCTTGCAGCAGGTTACCGATTCCGGCATGATTTGGCCCACCACGGCTACCAGAATCAGCTCCTATTATGGGCCGCGCAGCGGGGATAATCACAGCGGGCTGGATATTGACGGCGAGATGGGCGATCCGGTTTGGGCGGCTAAGGCCGGAACCGTGGTGGCCGCCGGTTATAATGGCTCTTATGGTAATCAGGTGGTGCTTAGCCATGGCGACGGCCTGCAAACCAGATATGCGCATATGCAAAGCGTTATGGTCAGCGTCGGCGACGAGGTGGAAATCGGCCAACAGGTGGGCACGGAGGGCAGCACCGGCAACAGTACCGGCAGCCATCTGCATTTTGAAGTGATTATTGACGGCAGTACGATTGATCCGCTGCTTTATATTAAGTAGAATAAGGTTGGTTATTTGAGGTGGAAGATTTCGTCTCCGTCCACACGCCGCTGGTTTGACAACGTCTGGTTTACACCGGATGTGAGAGATGCAGGAGAAAGGGACGCCTGCCAAATAATCGACAAAAAAGAGCTGTGCTTATTGGCACAGTTCTTTTTTATCTGTTGGCCTAAGCGGTAGGGCACTGTTGTTTTGACGGAAAGGAATTGAAAACGGCGGCGTTTGTTATTGCACAGAAATTAAAAAAATTTGTTAAACGGTTAAGTGATTTTGGAATTTCTAACGAATTAATAGGTGAAGATTATAGCGCGCGGATCTTTAAGCAAAAAATATTGTGGTAGTTTATATACCGGCAGGAGGCAGTTATGTTCAGTACGCATAATGAACAGAGCCTGTTTGGGCAAAGCCTGTTTAGGGCCGTACATCAGCAGGAGGAAGAGATGGTTATGGGCAAGGCGACGGATGAGCGGCAGCTAATTTCGCTGCTGCGCCGGCAGCCGGAGCAGGGCCTGGCCGCCGCTATCAAACAATATGGCGGCCTGGTGCAGGCAGTGGTTCGGCGCAGACTGGGCACGGCCAGCGCTCAGGATGTGGAGGAGTGTATATCGGAGGTTTTTTGGCGTTTTTATCAAAATGCTGACAAAATTCAGGCGGATGGCAATATGAAAAGTTATCTTTGCGGTATTGCCCGGCATGTTGCGCTTGATAGACTGCGTCAGCTGGGACGCGCCGAATGGCAGCAGCTGCCTGACGATGAAAACGCGCTGGGAGTTTGGGCGGACCCGGCTGATGAGGTGGCGGCGGCAGAGAGGCAAAGTTTGGTGCAGCAATGCGTAGACGCTTTGCCCCAGCCGGACAGGGATATTTTTATTCTGCGCTATTACTTCGGCGAGCGGGTGAACGCCATTGCCGAGCGTTTGGGCTTATCAGCCAAGTCTGTTGAGAATCGTCTTTATCAGGGACGGCAGCGGCTGAAAAAAGCCTTAGTGGAAAGGGGAATCGAGCCATGAGTGATAGCAGACTGCCAAATGAACAACAAGAACTGACAATAGAGCAATTAATGGAGGGATATATTATGCCAAAAGATTTTAATACCAATTTATTGGAGCCGCAGGGGCTTAGCCGCGAAGAGGAACAGCGGATTTTGCAGCAGACTTTAAGCCGTGTGCAGCAGCCCGCGCCGCGCCGGGGAATCCCCCGCCGGCGGATGTTGGTCTTTGGCCTGGCCGCGGTGATGCTGCTGGCGATGAGTTCGCTGGCGGTGGCGGAGTTTGCGCTGAAGCAGGACTTTTTCGGTTTCTTTAACGCCGGGGCGGGGCAAATTCCGCAGCAGTCCGGCCAGGAGGTTAATAAACAGGTCAGCAACGAGGCCGGCACGCTGACGGTGGAACAGGTTTTGGGCGACAGCAAGACGGTTTATGTGCTGCTGGACTTTGTCGGCCCGGAGGGGCTGGCGCTGGATCAGGACATGTATCAGTGGGATAAAGCGGAAGTGTGGCTTTCCAAGGCTAATGGGTTGGGTTATAGTTTTGAAAGTTTGCCGGACGACAACCCCACAGATAATCATATCCGCATGATGCTGTGCTTAAATTCGGGCACTTCTTTGCAGGGGCAGCAGATGGATTTGACGCTGGGCGATTTGAAGTTTTATAACCCGGATGATCTGGATTATACCCAGGTTGTCGGCGGTGAGTGGAAATTGAGCTTTAAGCTGGATTATACAGTGTCTTCTTCCCTGATTAAGCAGGATCTGGATATTATGTTGGGCGAGGCGAAAGTGCATGTTAATTCTTTGGAGGTTTCGCCTTTTACGGTGATTTTGGATGTGGACGTGAGCAACGCCGAGGGCTATGTCGCGCCGGAGGGCTATGTTGAGCCGCAGGGCGGCGGCGTGGAAATCCTGGAAGACGGAACCGAAGTGCCGTTTGATTACGCCGACAGCCCGGCTGAAGTGAAAATTGGCGATTTGTTGAGTGATTTAGATTACTTTACAATCACGCTGAAAGACGGTACGGTATTGGACACCTATGGAGGCGGCGGCAACAGCGAGCCGGGGCATTATCAGATTATCTTTGAGTTCAAACAAATTTTGAATCTTAATGAGATTGCAAGCATTAACTATCTGGGGCAGGAACTGAATTTGCAATAAAATGTTAACCGGAATCCTCCTTCAAATATAATATACTAGAAAAATCGCCGGGCGAGTGGCCCGGCGATTTTACTTGTCTGCAATTCTGGTTTGGCTGATTAACCTACCACAGTGTTAACCAGTTGATGGTTCGGGCCGCCCAATTCGGCATAAGCCAATAAATGGCGCTGGCCGCCGGGCAATGCCCTAAAATGGCGGCGTCGGTGGGTTTGACAAAGGGCTTGCGGGCAAAATCCGACTGTTTAGCTAACGGCAGTGCGCATAGTTCCGGCACGGTGTCGGCGGCATATTCCGGCGGCATATTCAGAGCGTCAATGCCCTGGGCTGTCGGCGTGGCGGCCATCCGGTTTCGCGGCGCACTCTCCGGGCCGGGCGCTGCGGGCGCGGAGTTGTCCAGGTTGCTGGCCACGCTTAGTTGAGCGTCGCCGTTCGGCGTCAGATTTTCCGGCTGCGGCCAAAGGGCGATTCCCAGAGTCAGCAGCAGGCAGGCCGCGCAAAGCGTGGCGGCAACCGGCCGAAAATAGTTTGGCAGCCTGGTTTGCACAGACGGCTGGGTTGAATTGTTGTAAAGCCGGCTGGTTGCGTTGAGCAGTTGCTCGCTGGGCTGGATTTTGTCAAACAGCTCGCGATAAATCGGAGCAATGGCAGAATCGAAATCTGTCTGGTTGTTAAATGTCAATTTGTCTGCCTCCTTTAAAAAATTGTTTTTGGTTTAGCGGTTGGGCAAATCACCTCCCGTCATGATCTCCTGTAGCATACGCCGCGCTCTGGTTAACTGCATACGCACCGTACCCTCGCGCCTGTTCAGCAGGCAGGCGATTTCGGCGCAGGGCAGATCCTCGTAATAAAACAGGTGGATAAGGGTTCGCAAATCCTGGGGCAGCCTGCCCAGCGCGGCAGCCAGATCGGCCAGATCCTCCTGCTTTTCCTGCTCGGCAGAATCAGCGGCCAAATTATCCTCCAGGGGTTGGGTATGCCGGCGAAAGGCGGAGCTGAACAGGCTTTTGCTGCGGTTAATGGTTACGCGGATAAACCAGGCTTTTTCGTGCTCGGCGTCGGCAAATTGTGGCTTTTTGGTTAAATAACGCAAAAAAACCTGCTGAAATATATCCTCGGCGTCGGCCTGATTGCCGCAACGCGCAAAGGCCAGCTTGTAAACCAGCGGGCCCTGGCGTTCAATTAGCCGGTCAAAATCCTGTTGACCTTCGGCAAAAGGCATTTTTACCCCTCCTTTCTATATCTAACACCCGGCGGATTGACAAAATGCCACATATATTTGTAAAAATAATAAAAAAATTTTTATGCTTGCTTGACGCTGGGCCTTAATAAATATATAATAAACAATAGCAGCAAAAAATAAAAGCCCAAAATATTAATTTGTAAAAAAAATTGTTGTGTGCTTGAAAGGAGCAGATGAATGAATAATATTGGGAACAGGCTGCGTTTTTGGTTCAATAACGCGCGGCCGGTGGCGTTGCCGCAAAGTCTGCTGCCGGCGGTGGTGGCGCTGGCGTTGGCGGCCAGCCAGAGGCCGGGAGAATTTTCTCTGGCTTTGGGTTTGCTGGCGGTGTTAGGCGCGGAACTGGCGCATTTAAGCCTTAATCTGTTTGATGACTATTTTGATTATGCGAAAATGAAAAGCGGCTATCGGGATCGGCTGGCGGCGGCGGGGCAGCAATCCCGCACCGGCAAAACCCCCTATTTGACCAGCGGTCAGGCCAATGCTGGTCAGCTTTTGACGGCCTGTCTGGCTTTCGGGGCGGCGGCTTGCCTGTGCGGTTTGCCGGTTTTGCTCTGTCGGGGATGGGTTATTTTGTGGCCGGTCGCGGTTTGCGCTTTCTTGGGCTTTTTTTATTCCGCTCCGCCGCTGCGTTTCAGCTATCACGGGTTGGGCGATGTGGTGATTGCCATAATCTTTGGCCCGTTGCTGATGCTGGGCGTTTATCTGGCGGCCTGCGGAAGTTTGGATTTTGTGATTTGGCCGGTATCCCTGGCTATGGGGCTGCTGGTGGGCAACATTGGCTATATTCATTCGCTGTTGGATGTGGCCCCGGATAAGTTTGCGGATAAGAAAACGCTGGCCGATTTGCTGCCCTCGCCCAAGGCCAAGCTATGGGGCTGTTTTGTCTTTACTTTTGGCGCTTTCGCCATTGTAGAGGCGTTGACAATTTTGCAGATTTTACCTCTGCCCTGGCTGCTAACATTGCTGGCGTTGCCGCTGGCCGCCGCCGCGTATGCCTCGATAAAAGTCTGGCTGCGCAATCCTCGCCAGGAATTTCCCCGTCTGTTCTGGTTCGGCCCGATGGCTAACTGGAAATCTATCTGCCAGCGCAAGCTGGATTGGTTTATGGTGCGCTGGTATCTGGCGCGCAATTTGGCGATTTTCTTTGGGA
This sequence comes from uncultured Bacillota bacterium, assembly GCA_948907985.1. Lineage (GTDB taxonomy): Bacteria > Bacillota > Dehalobacteriia > UBA4068 > UBA4997 > Avidehalobacter. The sequence continues at coordinate 19,073 of CAQWMM010000007.1, read as the reverse complement.
TTTGCAGTTTAGCGGCTGCCTGGCTTTCGAGGGTGTAGGCTTATGATTAAACAATTATTTTATTTACCCTGGTGGTTCTTTTGCTCGCGGATTTTGGGGCAGAAGCGCCCCCTGCAAACTGTACTTTTTGTGTCGAATATCTGCAACTTGCGCTGCAAGCATTGTTCCGACGCGACGCATGCCGGCGGTATCAGCAAAAGTTTTTTGCAGCTGCATGAGGAGTTGGAATATTCTTATGTTCAGGGCGCGCGTTTTGTCGATTTTGAGGGTGGCGAGCCGACGCTCTGGCAGGATGAGTTCGGCCATAATCTGAACGACCTGCTTGATTTAAGCCGCAAAATCGGTTTCTATTCGGCAACGGTAACCACGAACGCTCAGCGTCCCTTTGCCGGTCTGCGTGCCGATTCAATTTGGGTGAGTCTGGACGGCGTGGGGCAGTGGCACGACAAAATCCGCGGCGCGGGCGCTTTTGCCCGCCTGGAGGAAAATTTGGCCGGCTGCAGGCATCCCAATGTCAGCGTGAATATGGCGATCAATAACATCAATTATCCGGCGGTGGCGGAAACCATTGAATATGCCAAAAACAGCCCTTATATTCGGCAGATTTCTTTGAACTTCCACACGCCTTATCCCGGCACCGAGCATATGGCGCTGGACTGGCCGGTTCGGGAACAGCTGATCGACCAGATTATTGATTATAAAAAGCGCGGCTATCCGATTATGAACAGTGTTTCCGGTTTGAAGCTGATGAAGAAACCGGCGGATTTCCCCAAGGATTGCTGGGTGAGCAATTTTATTCTGGCGGACGGCAGCCGGCTGGCGGAATGCCCGGGCAGCAGCGCCGGGGTCTGCGATCAGTGCGGCTTTTGCATGGCCGGGGAAATGCGCAGTGTGTTCAGTTTGAAACCGGACACGATATTGGCCGGATTAAAGTTAAGGCTACCAAATTAAGAGGTGATATTATGGCTACAACAAGTGTTGTAATTTCCGTTGATATGCCAAACGCGGAAACTGTTCAAGCTATTGAGGACGCCAGAAAAGGTATTGGTTTGAGCCGTGAGTTCCACTCCGTAGCGGAACTAATGGAGGATTTAGATACTGATGATTAAGTATATGGTTTTTCATTGACGCGAACCGGCAGCCATAGCGATATATTTTAGATATAAATTTTGAGGAACTGGAAAACATGAAAAAAATTTTATTTGTACTTTTGATTTTTACCTGCTGCTTGCTGGCCTCCTGCGGTGCGGAAAATGGACAATCGGCGGACGGCGAAACCGGCGATTATTATATTGATTTTGTGGCTGACAGTACGGCTGGGGACGGCAGCTATCAGATTACCGGACAGGTGCATGTTGAGGATAAATTGCCTTTGGCTGATTTGCAGGCGCAGGCGGAAACGACGCTGAATTTGGAATTGACTTTTAATGCGGCGCAGGGGGACATTCGTTTGGATTATGTTAAGCCGGACGGCGAGTTGTTGCCGCTGTGCGGCAATGCGGTTACGGATATAAATACGCCAACGACAATGACTGTGCCGCTGACGGTGCTGGCCGGGAAAAGCTGCCTGCAATGGACGGCAACGTCGGATGAGGCGGCAGCTGCTGATTTTAAACTCACTATCAGCAATACGGACGGTGTGGATATTACGTCTGTCGATTTTACTGAGGAATTGCCGAAACTATCCGGTTTAAGCAATTCGCAGGCGGATTTTTATGCGCTGGCGGCCCAAGCGAATAATCCGGCTTTAGTTGGCAGTACTATGGGTGTGCGTAATGTTGAGCGTGAACTTAAAGCTGGACAAAGCAATTCGTTGGCCTATCCTGCACCGAAAAATGCCTGTACATTGGGGCTATACGCCTGGTTGGCTGAGCCGCAGGGCGATTTGCAGCTGATTTATGTGCAGCCTGACGGTGCAGAGCAGGTGTTATGGGACAGCGAGGGGCAGGAGGAATGGCTGATTAATTTGGTAATTGACTTGCTGCCGGGCGAGGGACGGCTGGAATGGCGTACGCAGAACGGTGTTAAATGCCAGTTTAATATTATTATTGAATGGAGCGAAGAAGCCGGTGTTACCGGGTTTTTAGCCTAAAATGATTAGGGGGAATTGCAGATATGGCGGAATATACAACACAGATGGACGCGGCCAGACAGGGCATAATCACGCCGCAAATGCTGGCGGCGGCCGAACATGAGGGCCTTGAGCCGGAGGAGCTGCGCGCGCAGATTGCGGCGGGGCAGGCGGTTCTGCCCGCCAACAGAGGGCACAAATGCCTGAAGCCTTACGCCGTGGGGCGGCGGCTGAAAACCAAAATTAACGTGAATTTGGGCACGTCGCGCGATTGTCTGGATTTAAATCAGGAATTGGCGAAAGTGCAAAGCGCGGTGAAGATGGGCGCGGAGGCTATTATGGATTTGAGCACCTATGGCGATACGCGCGCTTTTCGCCGGCGGCTGGCGGCAGAATGCCCGGCCATGCTGGGGACGGTGCCGATTTATGACGCGCTGGTATATTACAATAAACCGTTGGCGGAAATTTCGGCGCGGGAGTGGCTGGAGGTTTTCCGGATGCACGCGGAAGATGGCGTGGATTTTATGACGATTCACTGCGGTATGAATCGCAGTACGGCGCAACGTTTCCGGCAAAATCCGCGTTTGCTGAATATTGTGTCGCGCGGGGGCAGCCTGATGTTTGCCTGGATGCGGGCTACCGGGCAGGAAAATCCTTTTTTTGAGTTTTTTGACGAGATTTTGGCGATTTGCCGTCAGTATGACGTAACCTTAAGCCTGGGCGACGCCTGCCGGCCGGGGTGTCTGGCGGACGCGGGGGACGCGGCGCAAATCTCGGAACTGGTTGCGTTGGGAGAGCTGACTAAACGGGCCTGGGCGCAGGATGTTCAGGTGATGATTGAGGGGCCGGGGCATATGCAGCTGGATCAGATTGCGGCTAATATGCAGATTGAGCAGACGCTTTGCCATGGCGCGCCGTTTTATGTGCTGGGGCCGTTGGTAACCGACGTGGCCCCGGGCTATGACCATATTACGGCGGCTATCGGGGGCGCGGTTGCGGCGGCGGCCGGGGCGGCTTTTCTCTGTTATGTTACGCCGGCGGAGCATTTGCGCCTGCCGGATGTTGACGACGTTAAGGAGGGCATTGTGGCGGCACGGATTGCGGCGCATGCGGCGGACCTGGCTAAAGGAATCCCGGGGGCGCGCGAATGGGACGACGCGATGGCCCGGGCGCGTCATAAGCTGGATTGGGAAGAACAGTTTAAGCTGGCGATTGATCCGGAAAAAGCGCGCCGGTATCGGGCTTCATCTCAGCCGGACTGCGACGAGGTTTGCACGATGTGCGGCAAGATGTGTGCGGTGCGGAATATGAATAAGGCGCTTAATAACGAAGTCGTCGATATTATGGAATAGTTAGGCTGTCGATAAACGCTCATCTTTGAGCTTGTCGTTTCGACTCAAGTCGGTCAACGTACTATTAGTACGCCTCCCTCCTTTCGCTTACGACGCACTCAAATCAGGGCATTTCTCACCAGCCTAATGGCAACATTTTCTAGCAAAAAAGTTATCAGAAAGAAATTATCAGAAATAAGATGATATAATGAAAGAATGTTTTTTAGTGGCGCTGGGCGGCGCGGCCGGGGCGACGCTGCGCTATCTGGTGGGGCTGCTGCCGCTGGCCGGGCCAATCCCCCTGGTTACGCTGGGCATTAACGCGGCGGCTGCTTTGTTGATGGGTTTCTTCAGCGGTTGGCTGGATTTTGATACCCAACTTGGCGCGGAACTGGGGCTGTTGCTGCGCGCCGGTTTTTGCGGCGGTTTTTCTACCCTGTCGCTGCTGGCGCTGGAACTGGTGGATATGGCGCAGGCCCAGCAAATAGTTTGGGCGGCGCTTTATGTTGTGCTGACGCTGGTGTTGTGTATTGGCGGTATTGTGCTGGGAGAAAATCTGGCCGCGGTTTTATTTAAAGGATAATTTTGGCTGAAATATGAAATTAAATAAAAATATGAATTTGCAGAAATATCTGGCTCTGCTGAAAACGGTGGAGTATAAAAGTTTTACCAAGGCGGCGGCCGAACTGAAATGCTCACAGTCCGGCATTAGCCGCATGATTGGCGACCTGGAGCGCGAATGGGGCGTTAGCCTGTTGGCGCGCAGTCGGGCCGGGGTTCAGCTGACCGCCGAGGGGCAGAAACTTCTGCCCTTTGTTCAGGCGGTTTATCAGCAGTGCGAACGCCTGCAAACCGAGGTGGACGAGCTGAACGGTTTGCAGTCCGGTCTTATTCGGATTGGTACTTTTTCCAGCGTGGCGACCCATTGGCTGCCCAATATTATCCGCGAGTTTCAAAAAAGCTATCCCAACATTGAATATGAATTTTTGCTGGGGGACTATGACGAGATTGAAAGCTGGATTTTGGAGGGGCGGGTGGACTGCGGCTTTTTGCGCCTGCCCGTCAGCCCGGATTTGGAAACCATCCTGCTGGCGCGGGACAAGCATTTGGTGATAATGCCGGCGGATCACCCCTTGGCCGGGTGCGAACGTTTCCCCCTGGCGGAATTGGCCAACTATCCCTTTATGCTCCAGCAAAGCGGCGAGTGTTCGGACGTTACCGAGATTTTGACGCGGCATAATATTCGACCGCAGGTGCATTTCAGCACTTGGGATGACTATGTGATTATGTCCATGGTGGAAAGCGGTCTGGGTATCAGCATTTTGCCCCAGCTGATTTTGGAGCGCGTGCCGTACCGGCTGGTCTGCAAGGATTTGGAAATTCCCGCCTGGCGGGATATTGTCTTTTGTCTGCGCGGGCGCGAGCAGGCCCCGCTGGCTGTTAAGCGTTTTATTGAATATCTGGATTATCGGTAAAAAACTGCAAAATAAAAACCGGATTTAGATTGGCAAAATCCGGTAAAAATAGTAAAATAAAAATTGGCACCACATAAGTTGGTAGGCGGCTGGCCGAATCCCTCGAAAGGGGGTGAGGCTATGCGAATTACGTTGACGATAAACATAGGAAACTTTGTGTTTACTATCGTTTTGAAGCAAAAGAAAAGCAACAACCGCCACTAGGCCAATAGCGACGGTTGAATGTAAATATTTAACTCAAAACTAAGGCCGACCGCCTGTTTGCGGTACCTTTATTTATATTATAATGTATGAAAATGCTTTTGTCAATAGCAAACCCCCGCAATTTATTGTTGCGGGGGTTTGTGTCAGCCACAAAAATTTTTAATATAGTCTGGGCAGAATTTCGTCGGCATTTTTCAGGCCGAAAGAGTGGGCCTCGTCTGGGAATGAGCCGTCTTTGACCTCTTTGACGTAGTCGGCCATGGCCTGGGTAATCAGCGCGCCGGCTTCGGCATATTTTTTGACGAATTTCGGGCAGAATTTGTCATACATACCGGCCATATCGTACCAGACCAGAACCTGCCCGGTGCAGCCGTTGCCTGCGCCAATGCCAATGGTGGGAATAGTCAGGGATTCGGTGATTTTGGCGGCCAGCGGCGTGGGTACACATTCCATAACCAGCTGCACTGCACCGGCGGCCTCCAGCTTTTTAGCGGCGTCTAAAAGACGCTGGGCGGCCTCGACGCTTTTGCCCTGCACGCCAAAGCTGCCCATTTGGGCGATCTTCTGCGGAGTCATGCCGATATGCGCTACAACCGGCACCGAGGCGGAGGTGATAGCCCGGATCAGTTCGGCGCGCTCTGCCCCGCCCTCCAGCTTGACGCCGTCGCAGCCGGTTTCTTTGACGATGCGGACAGCGTTGCGCACGCCCTCTTCAATAGAAATCTCATAGGAGCCGAAAGGCATATCGGTAATGATACAGGTGTTGGGCGCGCCGCGGCGCACGGCCTTGGTGTGATAAATCATTTCGTCCACGGTGGCGGGCAGGGTGGTATCGTTGCCCTGTATCACGTTGCTTAGCGAATCGCCTACCAAAATAATGTCTACGCCGGCTTTCTCCGCCATGGTGGCGCTGGCGTAATCATAAGCGGTCAGCATGGCAATTTTTTCGCCGGCCTCCCTCATTTTTTGCATTTTCGGCCAAGTTTGTTTTTCGCTCATTTTGGGTTTCCCCCTTTGTTTTATGCTGGCCTGCCGTTTGCCGGGTTGCAGGCCGCAGATGTTAAACTTATTGTAATACTTGGTCGGGGGATAGTCAAGCCTTTTTTGTCGAATGTTGGAAAATTCCGGTTTAGTCCTCCAGCGTTCTGATCACGACGGAGCGTTCGGCTGCCTCCCAGGAAACGTCGCAGCCAAAGCCCTCGGAGATGGCGCGCAGCGGCACCAGAACCCGGCCGTCAATAATTGTGGCCGCGGCTGGCAGGCTGACGGCGCGGGTTTGGCCGGCCTCGGTGATTTGCAGTTCCGGCGAGTTCAGCGCCAGATACAGGCGGATGTCGGCGGCGGGCTTGACGGCAACTAGATCCTTGGTATCGTTGTTCCAGTTAACCTGGGCCTCAAGCGCCTCGAAAATGGCGCGCAGGGGAACGAGGGTGGAGCCGTTTTGGATGGTGGGCTGTACGTCAAATTGCAGCGGTTGACCGTCTAAATAGACCGTAATCGGGCGGTTGGCGGGATCTGTGCTTACGGCCTGCCCCATTGTGCTTACGGCATAGACGCTGCTCTCGTTCTGCGCCAGACTTAGCAGGTATTCGGCGGCGGCTTGGCCTACGGCCTCGCCAAAGCGCTGCTGATATTCGCTTTGGATCATCATCTCGTAATCGTCGGGGTTGCTGATGAAAGCGTTTTCCAGAAGTATTGCCAGCGTGTTTTCAATACGCGTCAACGCCAGATTGGAAAGCTGCGGCGTAGTTTGGTTCAGCCCAGCGTATTGGCTGACGCGCTGGGTGATAAAGCTGGCGGCGTTCAACGAAAAGGGATAGGAATAATAGGTGCGCAGGCCGCGGATATTGCCGTAATCGGCGGTTTCGGCAATGGAGTTGGAGTGGATGGAAATTGACAAGTCCGGTTTGGTTTCCAATATCTGGCTGACGCGGGCTGCCAGACCGCTTTCGCTGTCATCGGTGCGCGTCATGATTACGGTGGCCCCCTGACTTTCCAGGTAGGCTTTGGCGTAATTGGTGATTACCAGATTGATGTTCTTTTCCAGCGGGCCGGCCGAGGCCGGGGGGCCGCTGGCTCCGCCGTCAGAACCGCCGTGGCCGGCGTCTAAAAGGATGACCGCGCCTGCCAAGGGTTGCTCGGCGTTATCCGTCAGCTGCGGCGGCTGTTTTAGCCCCAGCACGATGTAGCCGTCCCGATATTCCACATAATAACCGTTGGGGTGAGCGCCGCTTTTTAGGTTGAAAACATATTGCACCACGCCGTTTTCGGCAGCGACGGCTTGTATATCGCTGAACAGCGGATTGTCAGCGTAAACCGGCTGGCAGGCGTTGGCGCTGTCATAAAGAGTGAAGCGCACCTGATCGCCGGTAAGCTCCGCTTTGTAGAGTGCGTTTATCTGCGCTTTAAAATTAATTTCGGTGCAGTTTTGGGCGGTGCGCGGCGTAACCGTAATACTGGTTATCTGATTGACGGCGGGTATGGCGGCCATGTCCAGCAGACGTACGTTGTTTTTGTAGATAAAACTGCGGTCGGCCAGGCAATAGTAATCGCCGCACTCGCCGATGATGCGGCTGGCAGTACCTTTGGCCAGGGCGTTCAGCAGGTTTTGGGATTTATCGGCCTGGGCGCGGTGGGTGATGTTATTGCTTTTCACCTCTCCCCAGAGGGCGGTATCATAAAATTTGACATTGTCCCAGCTGAAAGCGCCGCCGGAACCACTGCCGCCGGAGCCGCTGCCGCTGCGGTTGATGGTGATACTGCGGCTGTTCTCTCCCTGGGTGAAAGTGAATTGATTCTCGCCCGGCTGCAAATTGACATAGACGCTGAAAAAACCATGTTCGGTGCAGCTGACGCTTTGGCCGTTCATATATAGGGGCTGCGTCCAGTCGCAGGCCCCTAAAATGCTGACCTGTGCGGATGAGGTTTTGTAGTTGTCAGCCGGCGCGCTGATGATGATCCTCTGGGGATTTTCGTAAAGCATATAGGCGTTGGCAGACGGGCAAGGCAGCAAAAGCAGCAGCGCCAAAAGGGCGATAGCTAAAACTTTGTTTTTACAAGATATGTTCATGACTTAACCTCCTTAATACTATACACAATCATTACAGATAGGCGAGAATGGCGCGGTAGGCCTCTTGCAGCTGCTCGGCCCCCCAGCGGCGGTTGGCCGGACTGGTGGAGGGCAGCAGTTTGGCCGGCAGCCCGGTTTGCGGCAGGCAAAGCTTTTGATACAGCCGGTGCGCTGTTGTGCCGGTGCAGAAGACGGCGCGGATTTGGGTTTGGCTAAGCAGGGCGGCAATATCGTTGGGCTGGGGCTGGCTGATTGAGGCGTCCGCCGCGCCGGCAATCTGGCAGCTGGCCAGAACGTCCCAAAGCGCGATATGGTGTTTAAGCAGCATGGCCGCTTTGGCGGCGGTATCCTCTCGGGCGGGGACAGGCTCGGCCAGCACCGCGGCCAGCGTTGGCCAGAAGCGGTTTTGCGGGTGCCCGTAATAAAAGCCCTGTTCTCTGGATTTGGGCGAGGGCAGGCTGCCCAGCAGCAACACCCGGGAGTCGGGCGCAAACACCGGCGGTATGTTATGAAAAATCAGCTGTTTATTTGCCACCTGTCCGACCTCCCCGCTTTCTCTGACTTGCATGGGTGATTTCTGAATACATTGTTTATCTTTATATTTTAGCCGATTTACGGCAAAAAATCAATTCTTTTTTCTGTTGGAGGTTTAAAAGACGGCTGATGTGTCCAGAATAATAAAAAAATATACTTAAAATTGAAAAAAACTTGCTGTAAGATATTGACGGCGTACCCATATTAATGATATAATAGATTACTGATATAATTGCTTGGATTGTCGTCTGATAGAGCCGACTTTATTATATACGGTTTCATTTTATTATTGTTGATTAATCAGACTGATGAATTGAAAGATTGACCGATAGGGGAAATCACAATTAATATTAATGTTTTGAGCAAATTGAGATAAGGCGTGAGCGGCAAAAATGGTGGGCGAGGATCTTCGTTGCACCAATTTTGTGTTGTTTGTGTCCGGCTTTTTTGTCTGTTTGCTTTGGATAACTCGTTGTTTAAGAATTTTTGGAGAGGTGAAAATTTTGGAAACAACCAGCACAATTCGGGAAAGAAGAAGTTATGCCAGAAACCAGCAGATTATGGAGATGCCTAATCTGATTGACGTACAGAGGGATTCTTATAAATGGTTTTTGGAGCATGGCCTGCATGAAATTTTTGAGGATGTTTTCCCTATTCAGGATTTTACCGGCAGCCTGGTGTTGGAATATGTTGGCTATTCTTTGGGCAAACCCAAATATGAGCTTAATGAATGCGAGGAGCGGGACGTGAGTTATGCCGCGCCTTTGAAAGTCGGCGTGCGCCTGATTAATAAGGAAACCGGCGAGCTTAAAGAGCAGGACGTTTTTATGGGCGATTTTCCGTTGATGACGGAAAACGGCACTTTCGTGATCAACGGCGCTAAGCGCGTGGTGGTTAGCCAGCTGGTGCGCTCTCCGGGGGCTTACTTTAGCTCGGAGATGGATTTGAACGGCGTTAAGCTGTTCGGCTCTACGCTGATTCCGAACCGCGGCGCCTGGCTGGAGTTTGAAAGCGACGCTTCGGGCTGCGTTTTTGTACGCATAGACCGGATGCGCAAGTTCCCGGCGACCATTTTAATCCGTTCTTTGGGCTATGAAACCAATGAGGAAATTTTAGCGCTGTTTAATAATCACGAGGCAATCGCCAAAACGCTGGAAAAGGACCCGGCGGAGAACGTCAATCAGGCTTTGCTGGAAATTTACCGCCGCCTGCGTCCGGGCGAACCGCCGACGGTTGATTCGGCGCGTTCTTTGCTGCACGGTTTTTTCTTCGATCATAAGCGTTATGACCTGGGTAATGTGGGCCGCTACAAGGTGGCTAAAAAACTGCAAAACGGCATTGGCCGCTTTCAGCGCGAAGACGGTCTGATTTGGAGCGACGAGCAGCAGGCCTATATCGAGGGCGAGCTGGCCAATCCCCGGCTGGCTAACCGTTTTATCCGCCATTTAACGCAGATTGATATTGTCAGCTTTTTAAATTATTTTCTGGAGGTTATGGACGGACTGCATGAGCCGGACGACATCGACCATTTGGGCAACCGCCGGCTGCGTTCGGTGGGCGAGCTTTTGCAGAACCAGTTTCGCATTGGTCTGGCGCGTATGGAACGCGTGGTTAAGGAGCGCATGACCATTCAGGATACCGAGGCGATTACGCCGCAAATGCTGGTAAATATCCGGCCGGTGCAGGCGGCGATTAAGGAATTTTTTGGCTCTAGCCAGCTTTCCCAGTTTATGGATCAGAACAATCCACTGGCCGAGCTTACGCATAAGCGCCGTCTTTCGGCGTTGGGGCCGGGCGGCCTTTCCCGCGACCGCGCCGGTTTTGAGGTGCGCGACGTGCACCATAGCCACTATGGCCGGATGTGCCCGATTGAAACACCGGAGGGCCCCAACATTGGCCTGATTGGCTCTTTGGCGATTTATGCCCGGATTAATGAGTATGGTTTTATTGAAACCCCTTATCGCCGGGTGGAAAACTGTCAGGTTTTGGATCAGATTGATTATCTGGTGGCCGACGAAGAGGATAAATATGTTATCGCTCAGGCTAACGAGCCGGTGGATGAAAACGGCCACTTCGTTAATGCGCGTGTGAACGCCCGGCATGCCAACGATATTTTTGTGGCGGCGGCCGAGGACGTTAATTATATGGACGTCAGCGCCCAGCAGTTGATTTCGGTGGCCACCGCGCTGATTCCGTTTTTGGAGCATGACGACGCTAACCGGGCTTTGATGGGCGCTAATATGCAGCGTCAGGCCGTGCCGCTGCTGGTAACCGAAGCCCCCTTTGTGGGCACCGGCATGGAGATTAAGGCTGGTATGGATTCCGGCGTTTGCGAGATTGCTAAGGGCGACGGTATTATCAGCCGGGTCAGTGGTGATGAAATTGTGCTGAAACGCGATGACGGCACGGTGGAAACGCATCACCTGCTGAAGTTTAAGCGCTCTAATCAGGGTACCTGCGTTAATCAGAAACCGATTGTGCGGGTTGGGCAGCGGGTTGCCGCCGGGGAGCCGATCGCCGACGGCCCATCCACTGACCATGGCGAACTTTCTTTGGGGCGCAACGCGCTGGTGGCCTTTATGACCTGGGAAGGCTATAACTATGAAGACGCGGTTCTGCTTAGCGAAGAACTGGTTAAGAACGACATCTATACTTCTATTCATATTGAAGAATACGAATGCGACGCCCGCGACACCAAGCTGGGGCCGGAAGAAATTACCCGGGAGATCCCCAACGTGGGCGATGATATATTGAAAGATCTGGACGAAAACGGTATTATCCGCATTGGCGCGGAAGTGCGGCCGGGCGATATTCTGGTGGGCAAGGTTACGCCTAAGGGCGAAACCGAACTGACCGCCGAAGAACGCCTGCTACGGGCCATTTTTGGCGAAAAGGCGCGCGAGGTGCGCGACACCTCTTTGCGCGTGCCCCACGGCGAGGCCGGCATGATTGTCGATGTGAAAACCTTTGACGCGGCCCGGGGCGACGAGCTGCCGCCGGGCGTGCATCATCTGGTGCGTATCTATATCGCCCAGAAACGCAAAATCTCGGTGGGCGACAAGATGGCCGGCCGCCATGGCAACAAGGGTGTTGTATCCCGCGTTTTGCCGGAAGCCGATATGCCGTTTCTGCCGGACGGCACGCCGGTTCAGATTGTGCTGAATCCGTTAGGCGTGCCCTCGCGTATGAATATCGGCCAGATTTTGGAAACTCACCTGGGCATGGCCGCTAAAAAAATGGGCGTGCGGGTGGCTACTCCGGTTTTTGACGGCGCGAATGATAACGATATTGCCGAGGCTCTGGCAGAGGCCGGTATGCGTGAGGACGCCAAAACCATTCTTTATGACGGCCGCACCGGCGAGCCGTTCGACAGCCCGGTTACTGTGGGCTATATGTATTATTTGAAATTGCACCATCTGGTTGACGATAAGATTCATGCCCGCTCTACCGGCCCTTACTCGCTGGTAACGCAGCAGCCGCTGGGCGGCAAGGCCCAGTTCGGCGGCCAGCGCTTCGGCGAAATGGAGGTTTGGGCGCTGGAAGCTTATGGCGCGGCCTATACCTTGCAGGAAATTTTGACGGTTAAATCTGACGATATAACCGGGCGCGTGCGCACCTATGAGGCGATTGTGAAAGGCGAGAACGTGCCGGAGCCGGGTATTCCGGAATCGTTTAAGGTGCTGATCAGAGAATTGCAAAGCCTGTGTTTGGGCGTGGATATTCTCGATAAAAATAATAATGTCGTCGATATCCGCGAAGAGGACGAATATAGCGAAAATGTGGCCGAGACCGCCCGCGAGCTGGATTTGGATATTGGCCAGGGCGGCGAGCCTCTGGATGAACCAGGCGATTATGATGATTATGACGATTATGAGGACGAAGTGGATATTGACAGTATGCCCACCGCCAGCGAGCTTGATCAACTGGAAAAAGAACTGGTGCAGTATAAGGTGGACGAAGCCGCGGAAGATTTGAGCGATTTGGATAAGCTGGATGTTCCCGACGATTATCCCCTGGATTTGGACGAATAGGGTTGGGGCGGCTGACTTTTGAGAGGAGGAGAGCCTTTGGTGGAAGATAAAACTGTTGCTGTGCATGGACTGGACGCCAGAACATTTGACAGAATGCAGATTAAAATGGCCTCGCCGGAGCAGATTTTGGAATGGTCATACGGTGAGGTGCGCAAGCCGGAAACCATAAATTACCGCACGCTTAAACCGGAGCGCGACGGCTTGTTTTGCGAACGCATTTTTGGCCCAACCAAGGATTGGGAATGTCATTGCGGCAAATATAAACGGATTAGATTTAAGGGCGTGATCTGCGACCGCTGCGGCGTGGAGGTTACCCGTAGCCGGGTGCGCCGCGAGCGCATGGGCCATATTAAACTGGCCGCGCCGGTGAGCCATATTTGGTATTTTAAGGGGATTCCCAGCCGGATGGGGCTTTTGCTGAATATCTCGCCCCGGATTTTGGAGAAAGTACTCTATTTTGTTTCATATATTGTGCTGGACGCCGGCGACACCGATCTGGAACCGAAACAGGTTTTGACCGAACAGGAATACCGCGAGGCCCGCGACAAATGGGGCGCTGGCTTTGAGGCCGGCATGGGCGCGGAGAGTATCAAAAAGCTGTTGATGGCTATCGACTTGGAGGACTTGCGGGTGGAACTGCGGGCCGAACTGAAAGAGGTTTCCGGCCAGCGCAAGATTAAGGCGATTCGCCGGCTGGAAGTGGTGGAGGCCTTTTTGCAGAGCGGCAACCGCCCGGAATGGATGATTTTGGACGTGGTGCCGGTGATTCCGCCAGAGCTGCGCCCGATGGTGCAGTTGGACGGCGGCCGCTTTGCTACCAGTGATTTGAACGACCTCTACCGCCGGGTGATTAACCGCAACAATCGTCTGCGCCGCCTGTTGGATTTGGGCGCGCCGGATATTATCGTACGCAACGAAAAACGTATGTTGCAGGAAGCGGTTGACGCGCTGATTGATAACGGCCGCCGCGGCCGGCCGGTGGTTGGCCCGGGCAATCGCCCGCTGAAATCGCTTTCTGACCTGCTGAAAGGCAAGCAGGGGCGTTTTCGCCAGAATTTGCTGGGCAAACGCGTCGACTATTCCGGCCGTTCCGTTATCGTGGTGGGGCCGGAGTTGAAAATGCACCAGTGCGGCCTGCCCAAGGAGATGGCTCTGGAACTGTTTAAACCCTTTGTGATGAAACGCCTGGTGCATGACGGTATGGCGCATAATATCAAGAGCGCCAAACGTATGGTGGAGAGAGTGCGCCCAGAGGTTTGGGACGTCCTGGAGGACGTGATCCGCGAACATCCGGTGCTGCTGAACCGTGCGCCTACGCTGCACCGTTTGGGTATTCAGGCCTTTGAGCCGATTTTGGTTGAGGGCCGCGCTTTGAAGATTCATCCGCTGGTTTGTACCGCTTATAACGCCGACTTCGATGGCGACCAGATGGCGGTGCATGTTCCGCTATCGGCGGAGGCGCAGACTGAGGCGCGCCTGCTGATGCTGTCTTCCAACAATATTCTGAACCCCAAGGACGGCCGGCCGGTGGCCTCGCCGACCCAGGATATGGTTTTAGGTTCTTATTACCTGACGATTATTCGGGATACCAATGTTTACAATCCGGAAACCGTGCATCATTATGCCAGTATGGACGAGGCTTATCGCGCTTATGTGAACGGGGATTTGGATCTGCACGACTGGATCGAGGTTCCCAAACCTGATGAGTGGGACACCATGTGGGTGGATAAAGATACGGAAATTCCTTTCCCGAAAGACGAGCGCGGCAACTTTAAGCGTTTGCACACCAGTTTGGGCCGTTTGATTTTTAACTATGAAATTCCGATGAGCCGCAAAATGGGTTTTTATAATCTGGAATGCGGCAAGAAAATGCTTGGTCTGTTGGTTGACCGCTGCTATCGCCGCGAGGGTATCAGCCGGACGGCTGAATTTTTGGACGGCATTAAGGCCGTTGGCTATAAATATTCTACACGCGCCGGTATTACCGTTGGCGTGGGTGATATTCTGATTCCGCCGGAGAAAGCGGAAATTATGGACGCTGCCGAAAAAGAGGTTCTGGAGATTGAAGAACAGTATGAACTGGGCCTGATCACCGGCGAAGAACGTTATCGCAGTGTTATTAAGATTTGGGAAAAAGCGACGGATAACGTTACCAACCACCTGATGGACAGTTTGGACCCCTTTAACCCGATTTTTATGATGGCAAATTCCGGCGCGCGCGGCAACGTGCAGCAAATTCGGCAGCTGGCCGGCCTGCGCGGTTTGATGGCCGACCCGACCGGCCGGATTATCGACCTGCCGATTAAGGCCAATTTCCGCGAGGGCTTGACGGTGTTGGAGTTCTTTATTTCCGCGCACGGCGCGCGCAAGGGTTTGGCGGATACCGCCCTGCGCACCGCGGACTCTGGCTACCTGACCAGACGTTTGGTGGACGTGGCCCAGGATGTTATTGTGCGCGAGGACGACTGCGGCGATACCGAGGGCATTTGGGTTAAAGAGATTAAAGGTATTGAAAAGCTGACCGAGCGCATTGAGGGCCGTTATCTGAACCAGGATATTGTTAACCAGGAAACCGGCGAATTGATTGCACAGCGCGGTACGCTGGTGAGCATGGATCTGGCGGAAACGATTGTGGACTATTTGAATACCCGTCCGGAGAGTGAACGTCAGGTAAATATCCGCTCGGTTTTGACCTGCCATACGCCGCATGGCGTTTGCAGCAAATGTTATGGTCTGGATTTGGCGACCGGCGGCCATGTGAATATTGGCGAGGCGGTGGGCACCATTGCCGCTCAGTCGATCGGCGAACCCGGTACGCAGCTGACGATGCGCACTTTCCATACCGGCGGCATTGCCGGCGGCGATATTACCCAAGGTTTGCCGCGTGTTGAGGAAATTTTTGAGGCCAGACGGCCTAAAGGCCAGTGTTTGATTTCTAAAGAGGCCGGCCGGGTGCATATCTTTGATATGGACGAAAATAAACGCGGCGTGCGCATTATTGACGTTAAAACCAACGAACCGCTGGCCGAATATCCCGTGCCGTATGGCTCTAAGCTTTGCGTAACCGAGGGGCAGGTTTTGGAGGCCGGCGACGAGATTACCGAGGGTTCCGTATATCCCAACGAGCTGTTGGAAACCAAGGGCGTGAACGGCGTTCAGCTTTATCTTTTGCAGGAGGTGCAAAAGGTTTATCGTATGCAGGGCGTTGACATCAACGACAAGCATATCGAGGTTATTGTGCGCCAGATGTTGAAGAAAGTTAAGGTGGAAGACGCCGGCGATACCAATTTACTGCCGGGCGTTTATGTGGATAAATTTGAATTTGCCGAGGCCAACGCCAAAGCCGAGGCGGCCGGGCAGGAGCTGGCTACTTGCAGCGACGTATTGTTGGGCATTACCAAAGCCTCGTTGGCGACGGATTCTTTCCTGTCGGCGGCTTCTTTCCAGGAAACCACCCGCGTTTTAACCGACGCGGCGATTAAGGGTAAACAGGACCCGCTGCTTGGTTTGAAAGAAAACGTGATTATTGGCAAGCTGATCCCCGCCGGTACCGGCGTGGCCGCTAATGAAGAGATTTATTTGCGTGGCCGGGCGGAGGAGCTGGGGCTTAGCCAGGAATATGACTACGATTATGATTACGAAGAAGAGGAAGCTTTAAATCTGGATGAGGAAGACGGCGCGAGCGCTGAAGATCTGAATGATGAGGATGATATTTTCTCTGACAGCGTTTATGGCGACCCCGATGACCTGGACGAGGACTTGGACGATGCGGATTAAGAGGCTTTGGGCTTGTTTGCTGCTGCTGGCCTGCGGCTTATGCCTGGCCGGCTGCGGCGAATTTGACGAGGATATAAAGCGGGTTAACGCCGGGGTGGAGGCGCTGGGTACGCTGGAGAACGGTCATATCCTGATGACGGCGCATACCGCGGCCAAAGACGGCCTGGTGCAGGGTTATGATGCGGATTATACCTATGAATACTGGTATCGAATTGACGTGCGTACCTTTAACTTTAAGGCCGAAAAGCGCAATCTACTGACGGGCAATTTGTTGGAGGCACCGTATCGCGTGGTTGACGCGCATAAATACGATTTGGCAACCGGGCAGGAGGACGAAGAATATACCGGCAAGATCGGCGACTTGCCGGATTTACTCTCTTTCTTTTTTAACGGCGGGCTGAAGAGCGGCTATGTCGGCAATGTGGAGGCGCTTGACAATACGGAGCATCCGAATTGGCAGGGCTGGCGCGTGCATAAAAACGATAAGTATATTAAACGGGTGAACAGCAGCCGCAGCAAGGACGGCGCGGACGGGTTGATGCTGGAAAACTATGTGGACTATTGGCTGGACGCTAACGGCGTGCTGGTGCGGATGGAATATTTCAGCCGGGACAGCATAACCGTTGACGAGCTCAGCGACGAGATTGAACAGCTTTATGTTTTTGAACTGCTGGATTATAACAATCCGGAAATTGCTGATTTTTGAGCATAGACGCTCCTTGGATTTTTCCGGGGAGCGTCTTTGACTATAAGAATAATTCGCGAGATTGCAGGGGGGCAATATGAAACTGCGCTTAAATGCCAATCATTTAAAATTGATTGCAATTATTGCCATGACGATAGACCATGTATGTGATTTGTTTTATCCCGGCTTTCCCGCAGAACCGGGAGCCATTGTCTTACATATTGTCGGGCGTTTAACAGCCCCGATTATGTGGTTTTTCGTGTGCGAGGGATATTATTACACGCATAATGTAAAAAGGTATTTGCTGCGACTGGGAATTTTTTCTGTAATATCACATTTTGCCTATTGTTTTGCTTTCGGCATAAATTCAATTCCGCTCAGTACGGGAATTTTTAATCAAACAAGTGTTATGTATCCGCTTTTTATTGCGGTTTTGATTCTTTGGCTGCGGGACAATGATTTACCAATGAAAAATTGGCTAAAGAATATAACGAAAGATAACCAGCCGCGCCCTTTTAGGGTGCGGCTGGTTATCGGTTGATTATTGGGTTATTGCCAGTTGCCGTTTTTAGTGCGCCGGCTCCATTCTTTGCGGTTGCCTACCTGTAAATTGTAGAGGGTGCGGTTTAGGGCAGTTATTTCGTCCTCTTTAAGTTTGGCAAAAAGGAAACCATAACGGAATACGCCGGGGGATGGTTCGTCTACCCGGATGATTTCTCCCAGGAAAGTCATGGGGGCGTAGTCTTCTATTTGGGCTTTAATACGCAGAACCTCGCCCTCGGCGTGAATATATTCCGATTCGATACAAGCGCCGCCGGTGCTGATGTCAAGCATTGTACATTTTTCCGGATTCTGCATATATTTATCGTGTTGATAGAACATGGAAACCGGCACATGGAGGGGCAGGCGGAAAGTCTGCCGGCCCTCAACATAAGTTTGCAGTTCCAGATCTTTTACCTTGCAAATAATGCGTGAGGACTCCTTGATTGTCCCTTTAAGGTGAAAGGGTACGGTTTGTTTGGTGTATCCATGGATATGAACCGGGGTATCCTCTGGGCAAACCGGAAAGGAAAGACCGCCGGGCAAACGGTCGATAATGATTTCGTTGGGAAAGTCCGCTGCAATAACTACGCCAGATAAAAGCTGCTGACCATCTTCTGTCAGGAGATCCAGCTGAAGCCCGGGAAATAAATCTATTGTGTTTGGCAGCTGCTGCGGTGTATCAGAAGTTTCCTCTGGGGTTGGCTGCTCTGTGTTTTCATTTATAAATAAAAAATCCCAAAAGCCCATAAATATTTCTCCTTTGATTAGCCTGTCTGAAATTATTCTACTACTAATTATATACGTTTTGGGGGCGAAAAGTCAATAGTTAGCGGCTGATAGTTGCGTATTGGCCGGAAAAATGTGTTTAAAATGTTGAAAGAGCTTGCTTAAAAGCGGCCAAAGGGCCGAAAAATGCCTGAAAAGACGCCAGGGAGAGGCGAGAGTCGAAGAGATGTGAAAAAATTGTTAAAAATTTGAAAAAAATTAAAAAAAGGTGTTGACAAACAGGGGGTTGTGTGATATTATATATAAGGTTCCGCTGTGGGGCGCTCGAAAGAGGTCGAAAAAGTGAAACCTGGCATCTGGTAAGGGTTGTCATTACCGATTTTTGACTGATGAGTTTTCGATTTTGAGTTTGGATTGAGTTATGCGCTGGGCAAGCCAAAAAACCCATGAAGAAATCCCAAAAAAGAAAATTCAAAAAAAATTAAAAAAGTTAAAAAAAGGTATTGACAAGAAAAACCAAATGTGCTATACTAATAAAGTCGCCGGTTGAACGGCGGACAACAAAAACAGCTCTTTGAAAACTAAATAGTGAGCAGCCAAGTTCAAGCAAGAAGAAGTAGTAGTAA
>CAQWMM010000006.1 GCA_948907985.1 uncultured Bacillota bacterium | reverse complement strand
ATTTCAAACAAATACGCTTCCAGCATATCGTTATCCATTGCTCTCAACTCCTCCGCGCCGCAATCAAATTTTTCCTTTCATTTATTTATCGACAATTCAAAGAAAAAAGTTAACGTAAAAAAAGTTTTTGCAGAAAATATTTTAGCGGCCCGGCTTGAAAAAAATTCTATCGGCAAATCGCCCCAAAAAGTTAGCAGGAAAATTTGCTTTTTGGCAAAAAATTTTAGTAGATTATTCTTTAATTAGATGATATAATAGAGAGGAATATATACAATACTTGGTTGATATTATTTTAAATGGCAACAAAAGAAAGGGGAAACTATTTTATGCTGAAGTTCAGTAGACTAAGGAAAAGGCTTGCCCGGCTGGCTTTCGGCCTGGCTCTGGCGCTAAGCCTGTCCGTTTGTTTTGCCATGCCCGCCCGGGCGGCGGACGAATGGCTGCAGCCCTCGCTGGACAAGCTGTTGGCCTGGGGCGTGTTAAACGGCTATGCCGACGGCGACCTGCACATTAACGACGCTATCAGCCGGGCCGAGTTCACCGCTATGGTTAACCGCGCCTATGGCTATGACGAAAGCACGCCGACGCCGTTTACCGACGTCAGCCCCAGAGATTGGTTCGCCGAAGATATTGCTATTGGCTTTGGCACCGGCTACTTCAACGGCACATCGCCCACCCTGGCCGAGCCCAATTCGGCGCTGACCAGAGAACAGGCGATTACCGTTTTGGCGCGCAATCTGCGGCTGGAGGAAGCCGAGGGCGAGGTTACCAACTTCCGCGACGGGCGCAGCTTTTCCGACTGGAGCCGCGGCTACATCAAAACCGCCGTCAATCGCGGGCTGGTTAACGGCTATGAAGACGGTTCTTTCCGCCCGAACAGCAACATCACCCGCGGCGAGATGAGCAAGCTGCTGGCTGATTCCATCGGCACCCTGGTAGACGACCAGGGTACGCACAGCCTGGGCAGTATTGCCGGCAACGTAACCATCACCACGCCCAACACCACCCTGCGCAACACCACCATCGGCGGCGATCTGTATCTGACCAGCGGTGTGGGCTTAGGCGGCGTTACCCTGGAAAACGTTGAGGTGCTGGGCCGGATCATTGTGGCCGGCGGCGGCGAGAGCGAGGGCGGCGACGCCAGCATCGTGATGCGCAACGTGGACTCGCCGGAACTGGTTATTGACACCCTCTCCGGCCAGTACATATCCGTCAGCGTGGAAAACGACAGTGAGATCGAAAACACCACCGTGCGCACCAACGCTTATCTGGAGGATAACACCCGCAACCGCGGCGGCCTGGCCAACGTCTATCTGGACGGCGAAGAGGGGGCCAGCTTCACCGTGGCCGGCAATATGAAAAACGTGGTCAACAAAACGCCGCGCTCGCGCCTGACTGTCGGCCGGGGCACGGTGGAAAAGCTGACCATTGACGAAATGGCCACGGCCTCCACCCTGACCATCGACCGCGACGGCGTGGTGGAGGAGCTGAACATGGACGCCGGTATTCCGGTCAGCGGCAACGGCGATATTGGCACGCTGAACGTCAGCGCCCCGGGCGCCACTACTACCATGCTGCCGGACGACATCAACATCCGCCCGGGCATCACCGCCAACATTGCCGGCCAGGTTATGGACCCGGTTCTGGCCGAGGAATCCTCGGAAACCCCGCGCCTGCTCTCCGGCTATCCCAAAGGCGACGATATTGCCCCCGCCTCGATTAACGTTATCTTTTCCGGCAACAAACAGGGCACTGTCTACTGGGCGGTAACCCCGGAAATCAACGGCCCGGTAACCGACGCGGACACGCTGATTAAACCGCCCACCTGGGGGCCGACGATCACCCGCACCGGCAGCACCAAGCTTTCGGCCTCCGATACCGAGGCCAGCACCAGAATTTCCGGCCTGTCAGCAGACGGTTCTTATTATCTGACGGCGGTATTGGTGGATTCACGCGATCAGCGAAGCCCCTTAAAGCGGATTTTCTTCACCACGCCGGATAACACCGTACCCAATTTTGCCACCGGCTATCCGTATTTGAGCAAGATCACCAACACTGACGCCCAGGTTACGGCCATGACAACTAAAAGCTGTTATCTCTACTGGGCTTTGCTGCCCCAGGGCAGCGCGGCCCCCAAAGCCGACGATTTTCTGGCCAACGCAATCACCGGCAATCTGGGCTTTGGCAGCCTTTATATGACCAAAAACGAACCGGATACTTTCTATGTTAACGACGAGCTGCTGGAGGAGCAGGAAACCTACGACCTGTACCTCTGGCTGACCGACGCCGACGCCGGCTTAAAATCCAGCGTGCGCAAGCTAAGCTTTACTACGGTGGACAAAACCCCGCCGGTGTGGACTAACGATTTGCGGGTGAACCGCGAACAGGCCACCGCCATTGGCTTTGTGGGCGCGTTGAACGAAAACGGCACCGTTTATTGGGCGGCGGTTCCCCATGGCGCCGTTTATCCCAAACCGCAGCTGACCGACGATGAAGAAAACGGCGGCGACAATGAAGATGAAATTATCGTGGTGGATTTGGCCAGCGAATACGCCAAACAACAAATCACCTATGGTCTGAACGCTCTGCGTAGCGGCAAGGTAAGCGCCCGCGCCAATACGGATTTTAATATGAACGTCAGCGGCCTTACGGTGCAGACTACCTATGATATTTATTATGTGGCGATCGACTCAGCCGGCAACTATGAAGAAACGGCGCATAAAATCACCGCCAACACACTGGATACTATCGCCCCCACCGCCACGCAGGAGTTCACCCGCTTTGACGGCGAGGATACCGGCCGCCCCTATGCCAATACGGCAATCCGGCTGGTCTTCAGCGAGAACGTGATGTATGCGGATACCAAAACCACTTTCTATGATCTTTACCAGCAGGTTAAAGACGCGCCGACCGAGGGCGAGCGCGACGCCGCCAAAGACGAACTGGCCGCCGTCCTGCGCGAAACCATTTGGCTTTACAGCGCCCCCTCCGGCAACCGCCTGCCCAGCAGGGTTACGGAACGCAACGCCGAAAATTCCGGCGGCGAGGATTGGGTGATTGACTATCGCAACGTTACCATGGATCTGGAGGACGGCAAGCTGATTTTAACTTTCCCCTCCGCGCCCGACGTGGCCGACCCGGAAGACGCCGCCTTACAGCTGGCCGCCGGCAACAGCTATTATTTTGAGCTGCACGACATCACCGACGCCTCCACCAACCACAACCGTATGGGCGTAACCTCCCTGCCCAAATTTACCACAATCGCCGCCCAGGCCTGGCTGGAACAGCTGAATATTACCAAGCTGGAATATGACGGCGAAACCCTGGACGCCGATATTGTGTTCTCAATCACGCCGCTTTCCACCTCCACGGTAGAAGACACGGTGGACTGGGATATGCTGCTCTGGCTGAACACCTCAGCCGACTTTGAGCTTTACACCCGCGAGCAGGGAGAGGCGGACTGGGAAAAGGTTACCGACAATGTCTTCTCAATCACTTCACCCAGCGGCGATTTTGAGGGTTTAAGCCTTAACCGCACAATCAATACCGAGGACGACTTCCCGCAGCTGAACGAAAATCTGATTGACGGCCATGTTTACGAATACGCCGTACACTTCACCAGCATTGGCAATCTTTCCGATCGCCGCACCTGGAGCCAGCGCGTTACGCTTTGGGTATCGGTAATGGCCGGCAGCTCAGTCAGCCTGGGCAATCTGGCCGCCAACGTATCCGCCAGCTACGAGGATATGGTGAAGAGCGAGGAAGTCAGCGATATTGGTACGCCGGCCAACTTCCGCCCCTACAAGCAGTTTGACGACCAACGCGCGCCACGCTTTGAAAACGGCCATCCGGAATTTGAACCAGGCGACACCACCGCTTATATGAACCTGATGTTAGACCGCACCGGCACCGTCTACTATGTAATCGCGCCGGCCGGCGTAATCACCACCCGCAACGAGGATAACCAGGAACCCCCGCTGCCCGAAATTCCTACCAGCGGCGGCAGCGGCGATTATATTGTCAAACAGCCAACCTACCGCGAAATTGTAACCCCCACCAGCTACACCAACCCGCGTATTAAAAAGGGCAGCGCAACGGTGGGCACCAGCGTTAACCCGATTCTGCTGACCGAACTGGAACCGGAAACCCAGTATTACGCCTATCTGGTTACCAAGGGCGCGGGCCAGATATATTCTGACGTTTATCTTTAC
Organism: uncultured Bacillota bacterium; assembly: GCA_948907985.1. Lineage (GTDB taxonomy): Bacteria > Bacillota > Dehalobacteriia > UBA4068 > UBA4997 > Avidehalobacter. The sequence goes on along the minus strand of CAQWMM010000006.1, from coordinate 59,251 downwards.
ACTTTCCGTACCGAGGCGATTGTGCGCCCTGTTATCACGCTGGATTTGAGCAACCCGACCGTTACCATCTCGACCGACCGGCAAAGCAACGTGGATTATCTGCTGATTAACTACGACGCTAATATGCCCTCTCGTCTGCAAAGGCCTTTCCGGGACATCGCGGACCCGGATAAAAATCCGCCGGCGGAATACCTGGAACCCAGCTTTACGGTGCTGGAAGCCTTGAACACCGACGTTACCAGCGGCACCCGTTCCCTGGGCAGCGTTTTTGACCTCTACGCTAAATCCGGTAATCAAAACGCCCCGCAGGAGGATATGGCCAACTTTATCCGCGCCACCACCCCCGACGGCAGCAGCATTATCGGCAAAGGCTCAACGGCAATCAACAACCGCTCGGTATCGGTGGATTGCAGCAGGCAATGGAATCTCTCCGGCGGCGCGCAGTATGTTTTCCTGGCGGTGGGCCGCAGCCCGCTTGGCTCCGGCGACGCTTTCCGCGCCATTTGGCCGGTAGAATTAAAAGACACCACCCCGCCAATGATTCAGTCGATCAATCACACGCTGGAACTTAACAGTTCGCACAACAGAGTTTCCGGTGAAATTACGATTCAGTTCACCGAACCGATTTATCGTCTGGTGCGCAGCACTACACCGCCGACCCTGCAAAAGATTGACGCCGGCCCGATTATGCCGGGCGGCAGGCCGCGGCCCACCAGCGAATACGTCAGTATCCAATCGCTGGTCAGCTCCCGCAACCCCTCGTCGCCCAGCGTCATCAACTTTGTTTCCTATGAAGATCAGTTGTATCAGCCGGCGCAGGTTCTGCAAATCAGCCTGAACAACGCCCAAACCGGCTCCACAATCACCTGCTACAATCAAATCTGCGACGCAGCCAGCAATGTTAACCAAACATCGCTTTATGTAACAGTGCGAATTACCCCCAGAACCGTGGGAAATTCAACAACCTATGATATTAGTGTAGAAATTCCGCCCCAGTGGGACGCCAGAACCAATCGCAACTAAATAACAAATAATATTAAAAGCCCCAGAGCGCATACTCCGGGGCTTTTTCTTGACAAAATACAGCAAAATCATTATAATATAATTGTCATCTTCCTATACCTGGTGGCAGAGGGGGAGGTGAAAACGTGATTACATTGTTTAACATATTAACGGACGTCTTGGTGGGTATAGCGACTCACTATATCTGCAAATGGCTGGACAACGCAACAGGTAGAAGATGATCTACCTCGGCTGTTTTGTGCCGATTGAAACAAAACAAAAACCCCTTGGAGGCACCACTCCTTGGGGTTTTGCTTTGGTGAAAACATGATTACTTGTTCTCTTGTTTAACATATTGTTATTATAACATTATCTGAAAACTTTGTCAAGCCGAAAAACTCTTGACAAACAACAACAACTTTTGTATAATATAAAAAGAAAAGAGGTACTCGCCCTCGACGACTACCTCTCAGATTGTGCTTAAAATAGCCGCGATCTTTTGCTGAGAAAGGCGGCTATTTTTGTGTGCTTCTATTTTTCAAAAACTCCGCCACCTGTATTGCAAGTTGAACAGCCTGCATAATCAGGGCAGCAATGTTTATCCAAATCATCGCCACACCCCCTTTCCCACTATGTAAGCGACAGAGGGGATAACGACACCCTCTCATCACTCCGCTTGCGCTTCGTGGATCCTAAAGGGCAGCCGCGTCAACAGACGAATATTCTCTTTTCTGAGTATTATTTTACATTATCCGCCAAAGTTTGTCAAGCCGAAAAACTCTTGACAAACAACAACAACTTTTGTATAATAAAAATAGGTGAGGTTGTAATAACAACGGCCCGCCTTTTGCTATCAAAAATTAATTTCTTGAGTCGCTACTTGCCCGAGCAGCGGCTCTTTTCCTGTTTACGCTTAAATTCGATTGTAAACGTAAAGTTTCCAATACGAATAACTAACCGCATTGACATTGGCCTCACCCCCTTTCGAGGGATTTGGCGAACCGCCCGCATTATTAACCTCACCTGCCCTCTCACCTGGAGAGCCTGCTATTATTCTACATTATCCGCCAAAATTTGTCAAGCTGAAAAAGGCTTGCCAAACCGATCCAAATATATTATAATGAAGAAAAAAAACGTGAGGTGATAGTTATGAAAAAACACTTACTTTTGCTGTTGGCTTTAGCGTTGCTGGCGGTTCTGCTGCCAGGCTGCGCCAATAATGCCAACGCGCAATCAAAAAATCTGATGGCCGGCGTCCAGGCAAACCAACAAACCCAACAGGAATCCCAGTTAGCGGCCACACTGGACAGCACCCCCACGCTAACGAATAAGGCAATTTGCGACTTTTCGGCCAGGCTTTTCCAGCAGAGCTGCCAGCAAACCCCGGACGAAAACACCTTGATTTCGCCGCTTTCCGTAACGCTGGCGCTGGCCATGGCCGCCAACGGCGCGGAGGATAAAACGCTGGCGCAAATGGAACAAACCCTGGGCGTACCCCGCAACACCTTAAACAGCTTTTTGCTGCTTTATACCGCCAACCTGCCGCAAACAGAAAAGGCCAGGCTGAACATTGCCAACTCTATCTGGCTGAAAGAGGATTCCGAGTTCGTCGCCAAAAAGACCTTTTTGCAGGCCAACGCCGATTATTACAACGCCGACGTGTATCAGCTGCCTTTCAACGACGCGGCCCTAAAACAAATCAACGGTTGGGTCAAGCAGCAAACCAACGGCATGATTGACAAAATTTTGGATAAAATCGACAAAGACGCGGTGGCCTATCTGATCAACGCCCTGGCCTTTGAGGCTGAATGGATGTCGCCCTATAATAACCATCAAATAGGCGATGGAGAGTTCACCACCGCCGGCGGCCAAACTCAAAAGGTAGATTTTATGTACAACTCCGAACACATCTATCTGGAAGATGAAAACACCCAGGGCTTTATTAAATACTATGCCGGTGGCGACTATGCCTTTGCCGCGCTGCTGCCCCACGAGGGAATCAGTATGGCCGATTATCTGGCCGATTTTGACGGCGAAAAGCTTCATAGCCTGCTGAACAATCCAATCAGCGTACAGGTAAAAACCGCTATTCCTAAATTTGAAAGCGACTATACGCTGGAAATGAGCCAAATCTTGCAGGATATGGGAATGACCGACGCTTTTGACAAAAATATTGCTAATTTCAGGGCTATGGCCGACTTCCCTGCTGACTATACCCTGTATATCAATAAAATTCTGCACAAAACCTATATCAAGGTGGACGAAAAAGGCACCAAAGCCGGCGCTGTAACCGCCGTGGAAATGGCAGGCAATACGGCCGCAGGACCGCCGCCGGAATTCAAAACCGTTTACTTAGACCGCCCCTTTGTCTATCTGCTGATTGACACCGAACAAAAGCTGCCGCTGTTCATTGGCGCCGTGCAAAGCGTTGCCAAATAATCGTTATTCATACGAAGTATTGACAAACGGCATATGACGTATTATAACGCTGCCCCGGCTTCACCAGGGGCAGCGTTTTTGTGTAAACATTCAGCGGCCGTAATTATTTCAGCAATTTTTTATTTTAACCCTTGCATATTGCCGCAAAGCATTATATAATTATAAGTTAGGAATATATTTTTATACGGAAAGAGAGTGCTGGCAATGGCGAACCTAATGGGCGTAACCAACCCCGTATCCGGGCAGGACAATGCTAATATTAACCGGCAAATGCCCAACAGCCCGGGCGCAAACCAAAACATTCAAAACGCGCCAAACCTGGACAGAGTAAGCAGGCCCGATAACCGTACCGAGCAGCAAACCGCCGGCGATTCCACCGGGCCAGGCAAGGCCCTGCGCTATGACAGCAACTTCCAGGCGTTTATGCAAAAGCTGCGGGCCACGCCGGAACTAACCAAAACCCTGGCCCAGCTGATGCTGGAATATAAAACCGTCGTTTCCTCCGGTATGCAGCAGGGCATTGCCCAGGAAATGTCCCAGCTGTTGAAAATGCTGCCCATGGACGAAAAGCAGCTAGCGCAATTTCTGAACCAACAGCTGCACGACGGCGAACGTTTCAACGGCCCGCTGTTCAATCTGCTGCGCGAGGCCTACGCCCAAAGCCAGACGGAAACCATCAAAGCCGATATATTGCAGTTCCTCAAACGCTACGGCGATTACACCTCAACAGAACATATTCAGGGCAATATCATCCGCACCCTAACCAATATCAGCCGCAACATTCCCGCCAGCTATGGCAGCCAGCTGCTGTCCCTGGCCCAACAGCTGGGCGAAACTTTTGCCAGCGGCGACCGGGCGTCGGCGCTGAAAATGCTGCAAGGCAAAATCATTGCTTTTCTGGCCAACTACACTGAAAAAACCCACGATATGGGTGCTTCCCGCACTTTAATTTCCCAGCTGGCGCTGGATATTTCCCGCTTTGAAAACGGTTCCACCGAGGGGCTGCTGCAATCGCTCAAACAGCTGGTCAGCCACAGTTCGCTTAAAGGGCGGCTGGGCAATTTAACCCCGGAGGCGCTTTTGAACTTTATTCGCAACAGCGATTTTGCCAAAGCCCCGCAGGAAAATCACTTTGCCAATCATCTGGCGCAGACCATCCACCACGCCCTGCGCGGCGACGGCGGACTGGAGGCGCAGGAAACATTCAAGGATATCCTACAGGCCCTGCTGATTAACGAAAGCGTCTATATGCCGCTCAAGCATATGTTGATTCCGGCGGAGTGGCAGGACAGGATGATGTTCTCCGAGCTTTGGCTGGACCCTGACGCGGAGGATAATATGCACCGCGGCGGTGATCCTCGGGATAACACTTTCCGCCTGCTGTTCAAGCTGGATATTCAGGGGCTGGGCTTTTTAGATATTGTAATGGCCAGCCGCGGCGAAGAGGTGGAGCTTTTGGTGTCCGGCCCGGAGGAAATTGCCCAATCCGCCAACATCGTGCAGGGAGAGATGAACCGCATCCTTACCGAAAACGGCCTTAAATCCAAAGGCGTACAAGTGGTCAAAATGCAGCAGCCCCTAACGCTTTCAGCCGTTTTTCCCAAAATCGCGGAAGGAGAGAACAGCTTAAATGTCCAGATATAACACACCAAACCCAGCCGGCCGGGCAGTGGCTCTGCGCTATGACGGCAGCGCCAACACCGCCCCGATTGTGGTAGCCTCCGGCATGGGCTACCTGGCCGAAAAAATTGTTGAAGTCGCCGCCGATAACGGCGTACCCGTCTACGAAGACAACTCGCTGGCCACCATGCTTTCTCAACTGCAACTCGGCCAGCAAATCCCCGATTCCCTGTTTCAGGCTATCGTGGAAATATATGTTTACTTTTTGAATTTTGATCCCAATGATCCCGATAAAGCCCGCCGCGAGCGAGAGGCCGCCCTTAACGCTGCTAAAAAAGCAGCCGAGGCCGAGCCGGAATTAAACGCCGAAATAGGAGGTTAAGCCATGGAGCATCGTTTTTTAATTTCTAACCGGCAGCATAAGCCGCTGGGGGTAGCAACTCTGCAAAGCCCCCCCCGTGAGAAGCCATTTATGCTGGAAATAACCCGCTATGAACCGGGCATTGCCGATAATGCCTTATCCATCCAGCAAAAAATTTGCCTGATTGATATTGATAAGGATATTGCCATGGAGGGCACGATTGTTAACCGGGGCGGCAATCGCCTTTTGGTAATGCCCGGCCAGCAGCTAGGCCCAGAAGCACGACGCAACCTGCGGGTGCGCATCGCTTTTGAGAGCCTGATGTTTCCCGCTGGCGACACAGGCTGGCAAGGGCAGCAAAAATTTATCAGCCAGGATTTAAGCAGCGGCGGCATTGCCCTGTATACCGACGTGCCGCTGGAATGTGGCGAAAAGGTGGAACTGGTGCTGCCGGTTATGGAACCGCCGTTGTTAGTCAAGGCCAATATTCTGCGCCCCCTGCCCGGCAAAAATCTTTATGCCGCCCAATTCTATGATCTGACCTACGACGAAGACGCTTTAATCCGCAAAGAAGTTTTTGCCATCCAGTTAACCCCACGCTGAAAATAGCTATCTTACCAATAAAAAACCGCCCTTTAAGGGTGGTTTTTTATTAGTTAAACAACAGTGCACCGCCTTAATAACAATTTTTTATTTAACGTTGGCGGCGCTGACGCATATCCCGCTGACAGCGGAAGATATAACTGCGCAGGCCGGATTCTGCCGCCGGTTTCAAATCAACAAAGCGGCAGCCATGGCCAAACTGCGGCAGACGCTTTTTGGGCGGCAACTCTTCCAGCCGCAGCACCACAGCGTCAAGTTCAATGGGTTTTGGCCCCTCGCGCAGCGTAAAATGTACCAGAGAATCCACCGGCAGCGCATACTGACAGGTAAAAAACACTCCGCCAGCGCTTAAATTAACCGTGGTGGCCACAAAAGCCCCCTTGGGCGGCGGGTTATCCGAGGGCCCAGCCAGGCGCACCTGCGCAATTTCAATCTCCGTAACAGCCGGTATTTTCAAATCCTGCCGGCGCTGAACGGTGTCCAAAATCTCAACAATCTGATAGGACAACGATTTAAGGTCCGCGTCAACGCCATGCAGGCGCAACAGGCAACGGCAATGCACCAGCCCGGCGGTGGAATCATAAAATGTTACCAAATACTCGGCTGGCTCGCCGTCCGGCCAAATGGGAAAGTTCTGCGGCACCTCCAACAGCTGATACAAATCAGCCGAATCCCAGAAAACCCTGGCCTCGCAAAGCAAAGATTCATCCGGGGCAAAAATATCCGCCTTGGTGCAGTTATCAAGCTCCATTATGTAAACGCCTCCTCGCTGATAAAAATTTTAGTTATGGCGCGGATTGGCCTTAACAATCGCACAGGCCTTGGTAAGCTCGGCCGCCACCACACTGGCATAACGCCGTTCATATAGCGTCAGCATCGGGATGCGCTCGGAAGCCGGGAATACCGTATATTTCGGCCCCAGATTAGTCAACGCCAAAGCTTTAACATCCTCCTGACAGCGCAGACAGCGGCAAACACCCAGTTTTTCAATATAATCCTGCGCCATGCTCTCCACCAGCTTCTGCATAATATTAACATATTGCAGTTCTTCCTGCAAAGGCGGTACCGGCGGCGCCTCCGGTATAGAGAACGACGAAACAATCGCCGAGGCCGGCAGCTTAAACGGCGCAGGCTCCGGCCGGGGCGGAATCTGCGGCAGAGGCGCCGGCGGCGGCGTGGCGGCCTGCGGTTGGGAAGTGTTAACCTGCGGCGCTGGCGGCACGTCAGCCTGCGGCTGGGGCGACGGATTACTCTGCGGCGGCTGTTCGGCCAAGGGCGGGGCCGACGGCGCGTTAACCGGCTGCGGGCCCTGGGCCTGGCCAGCCGCCGCCTCGTCCGCCGCCAATTCCTGAGCCAGCGCATTATTGATCTGTTCCGCCAAATTTTCATCATGATGATTAGCAACCTGCAAAATGGGTGGAATCAGAGGCTGGCGCACCTGGGCGGCCTGCTGATTAATCTCGGCGGCTTCGGCGGCTTCATCGCCGGCCGCCGGGCTTTCCGTCAAATCCGCTTCAGTCAGACTGTCGGCGGCAGCCTCCGCCGCCTTTTGCGCGGCGGCCTGCTTTTGGGCCGGCGAAGTGATCAAATTAAGAACATGCGCCGTTTTGTTGCTTTTGTCCTGTCTTTTGGCCATAATTATTCTTCACCTCTCACCATTGGTTTAGCGCTGATCAGCCGCTGCTGCAAAAGCTCGTTTAACAAGGCCTGAAAATCCAGAGCCGGCTTAGACGACGGCGCATAGGTCAAAACGCTTTCGCCGTGGGCGGGAGCCTCCGCCACCGCAACGCTGGAGCGTATTTTAGCGTTAAAAACCTGGCTGTCCAGCTGCTCGGCAATCTGTTCGGATAAATCCAGAACCTCGCGGTTCAGATTAAGCCGGGGATTAAATTTGTTCAGCAAAATGCCCAACACCCGCAGATTGGGATTATAGCAGCGGCGCACCGTATCAATGGTTTCACGGATTTGAGAAATACCCAACAGGCTTAAAATCTCCGGCGCCATAGGGATAATCAGACTATCCGCGGCCACATAGGCGTTAACCGTCAGAATATTCAGCGCCGGGGGCGTGTCAATAATCACAAAATCGTACTCATCCTGAATTTCCTTAAGCTGATTTTTCAGCAAAAATTCCCGCCCCGGCCGGTTAAACTCCAGTTCCGCACCGGAAAGCAAAATATTAGACGGCAGAATATCGCCGCATTCGGTTTCCACAACAACCTCCCGAATCGGCTTGCTCCCTTTCAAAACATCATACACTGTGGCGCAATTCTCAATATCCAGGCCCAGGCAAAAGCCCAGGCTGCCTTGAGGATCCAAATCAATGCCCAGCACATGAAACCCCCTTTGCCGCAAGGCGGCCAGCAGGGATGAGGAGGTGGTGGTTTTTCCCACGCCGCCCTTTTGGTTTGTAATAGCAATGATCCTAGACAAAATAACCCCTCCATATAAATATATGCTTGCTTTCAGCTTGTTTTTAACGTATGCTGCACAGCCCAAGGCAGCATAAAAAATGTATTACTTTTATTATACTACTTGTCAGCAAAAAAATATAGAGGTTCAGCAATTTTTTTTGGCAAATCGACAAAAAAATTTTGCAAAAATTTTTTCCTTAATAATTACAAATTATACTGTTTTTTTCCCGCAAATATGCTATAATTATTATGATTAGATGTTGTGAATGAGGAGATGGCGCAAATGCCGGTTGTTCGCCTGGAAAATGTCAGCAAGTTTTTCAAAGTCGAGCGCAAAAAGCATATGGCGGTGCAGGATATTAATCTGACGATTGAACAGGGAGAGTTTGTGTTTATAAACGGCAGCAGCGGCGCTGGCAAAAGCACCGTGCTGCGGCTGTTGGGCGGCGATATTGCCCCAGACCGCGGGGTGGCCCTGCTGAACGAAACTAATATGAATCACTTCTTCGGCCCCTGGCAGATGCGCCTGCGCCGCACCTTTGGCATGGTTTGGCAGGAACCGCGCCTGATTAGAAAGCTGACTATTCATGACAACCTGATGCAAACAGCCAGAGCCGGCGGCCTGCGCGGCAAATCTTCCCGCGCCGTCGCCAAAGCTCTGGCTTTAGTTGGTATGCAGCATGTGGAAAACAGCTTCCCCGCCGAGCTAACCCTAAGCGATATTCGCCATGTGGAGCTGGCCCGCGCCCTGGTTTGCAGCCCGCCCATCCTGCTGCTGGACGAACTGACCGCCAATATTGACGACGACAACATTTGGGATATTTTTCATCTGTTGATGGAGCTTAACAAAAACGGCGTAACCATTGTGATGGTAACTCACGCCAGCCGCTACGTCAACATTATGCGCCGGCGCGTTATCACCCTGATAGACGGCCGCCTGGCCGGCGATATTCACAACGGCCGCTATGCCCAAACCGCCGCCAGCCAGCCCAGAATCATCTTTAAAACCAAAGCCAGCACCCGCAGATAACGCTCAGGCCACCTGATGGGCGGCAAAAAAAAACCATTTAATGCCAAAACCATAATTCGCACGATAATATTGCAATTATCGTGCGAATATTATATAATAGACTTACTTAACAAAACAAACAACTGTAAGGGGGATCCGTTCGATGTCGATTACTGCTACTGAATTAAAAATGAATTTAGGCAAATATCTGCTGCTGGCCGAAAAAGAAGATGTTTTTATAACCCGCAACGGCAAAGTTATAGCCAAACTAACCAATCCTTATCAGGATAGGATAGAAACCGCCAAATCACTGTTCGGCATTTTGCCGGCAGACATAACTTTGGAAGAAGCCCAAAATGAAAGGCTGAATAAAATATGAGAGCCTTAATCGATACCTGCATTATTATTGACGCCCTGCAAAGCCGGGAACCTTTCTGCAAGGAAGCGCAAAATATTTTTCTGGCAGTTGCCAACAAACAGCTGACCGGCTTTTTAACAGCCAAATCCGCCACCGATATTTATTATCTAACCCACCGGCATACACATAGCGACAAGGAAACCAGAAAAATTCTGAATAAATTATTTTCACTTTTTGAGCTTTTGGATACGGCAGGCCTGGATTGCCGCAAAGCCTTGTCTGCGGATATTACCGATTTTGAAGACGCCGTTATGGTAGAATCTGCAATGCGTACCGATATGGATTGCCTTGTTACGCGCAATATAAAGGATTTTCGCAAAGCTCCTGTTCCGGTTTATACCCCAGCAGAGTTGTTTAGAAAACTACAATCAAAATACTAAAGCCAGCACCCGCAGATAACGCTCAAGCCACCTGGTGGGCGGCAAAAACCCGCCAGGCCAGCCAGCTGCCCAGGGCAGCGCAGCCAGCCGCCAACGGCAGCGCCCAAACGGCATAAAGCAGGCCGTCGTCCATCTGCGCCACCGACATTAAAGCCACGAACTGGGCCTGATAAACCGGCAGCAGCGCCACCAGCTTAAACAGCGGGCTGTTCTCCGCCACCGGTACCAGAAAAGGCAGCATATACAAGGCCGCCGCGGCAATACACGCGCTTGTCCGGTTGCGGCAAAGCGCCGATAAAAACAGGCTTAACCCCGCCGCGCCCAGCGCGCCGCCCAACGCCAGCACAATTTGATAGCTCAACAGCTGGCCGCAGGTTATATTAAAGGGAATATAAAACCCGGCAAAATCCACGGGCGCAAACAAAATGCTGCAATTCAAGCCCTCCCCTCCATACAGAAACAGCGCCAAGCCCAAATGGAGCGCCAACACCGCGCCGGTTGTGAGCAGCGCCGCCAGCGCCGCCGCCAGAATTTTACTCAAACAGGCCAGGCCGCGGCCATGGCGGCTGGTCAGAATAAGATTATCCACCCCGGCATACTCGCCGGCAAACACCGGCGATAACAAAACAATCACCACCACCGCCAGCGCAATCATCACCCGCACCAGATTTTGGCTGGTTGTCAGCCAGCCATTGACATAGCCAATTTGCACCGCCTCGCCGCTATCGCCTAAACCCAGCGCCTCGGTCACTGTGCGGCCGTTCCAACTGCCATCCAAATCGGCAAAACGATAAAATAAGGCTGACTGGGTGGCGTTTTGATACAGATAAGCGGCGTTCAGACCGTGCAAATCCTGGCGGGGAGCGAGATCGGCCAGCATCAGCTGAACTTTTTCATCGGTAAGCGGCCCGGCATATCTGGCCGCCAGCTCTTTGTCAATTTCCACCGCCGCCGCCCCTTTGCCCTCCCGGCTAACCCCGTCAAAGGCATACATATTCAGATAGCCGGAAAAATTTAAAAAGACAGAAAGCAGGCCGACGCCAAGCAGCAGCAATCGCCCCAGCCAGCCGGCATAGATTTTTTTCAGTTCAAATTTAATTAAGGTCAACATTGTCAACGCCTCCTACTGATAATAATGCAAATAAACATCTTCCAGATTATGACAGCCCAGTTCGGCCATTAACTCCTGCCGCCCGCCGCAGCGCACCACTTGTCCGGCGCGCAGCAGGATAATTTTTTGCGCGCTTTGCTCCACGTCAGAAATAATATGGGTGGAAAGCAGCACGATACAACGCTCCGCCAGCGCGCCAAGCAGCTGCCGAAAACGCACTCGGTCCGTCGGCCCCAGCCCGGCCGTCGGTTCGTCCAGAATCAAAATGCGCGGGCTGCCCAGCAGCGCCTGGGCGATGCCCAAACGCTGTTTCATACCGCCCGAAAAAGTTTTAATCCGCTGCCGGCTTTGCGCCGCCAAACCCACCGCCGCCAACAGCTGCCGCGCCTGCTTTTGGGCCTGCGCCGTGTCCAAACCCTGAAGCGCCGCCGCATAAAGCAAAAAATCCTGCGCCGAAAACTCCGGATAATAAGCAAAATGCTGTGGCAGATAGCCAATTTGCCGGTAATAATCAGCGCCCAGCCGGCCAATATCCTGACCGTTCAGCATAATCCGCCCAGCGCTTGGTTTCTGCAAGCCGCACAACAGACGCATCAGCGTGGTTTTGCCGGCGCCGTTAGCCCCCAACAGCCCCCAAACGCCCTCCGTCAAGGTCAGGTTAACCCCGTCAACCGCCGCCTTTGCACCCACGCGACCAAATTTTTTGCTCAAATCAACCGTTTGCAGTTCCATAGCCAAAACCCCTTTCGCTCACGTTATAAAATCACAAATATAAACCACCACAAAAAAATACTCTCTATATCAGCTGACATAGAGAGTATAAAAGATAATTTTCTACTTTTTTTCTATTTTTATATATTTTTTAAGCACTGCGGAAAAAGGCCTTAACCTCTGCGCCGCCCCCGGCGCTGTTAACGATATGCAGCCAGCCGCCATGCCGCTGACAAAGCAGCTTGCAAATGTATAACCCCAGGCCAAAATGTTCCGCCCGATTGCTCTCGCCGGAAAAATAAGGCTCTGCCGCCCGCGCCAAGCTGGCGGACGCGAAACCGCCGCCGTCGTCGGCCACCGTTAACAGCAGCCCAGCCTCATCCGCCGCCAAATTAAGGCTCACCTGCGCCTTAGCATAGCGGGCGGCGTTCTCCAGCAGATTGTTGGCCGTTCGGTTAAAAAATTCGCCGTCCAGCCCAACCGCCAGATCCGGCGCATCCGCCCACTGCACCAACAGCTTTTTGCCATGCTGCCCGCAAATTATTCCGGCCCTCTCCGCCAACGCGGAACGCAGAGCGGCCAGTTGAACCGGGCGGCGTTCCGGCTCCAGCTGCTCCAAACGCTGAACCTGGCTCATGCTTTCCGTATACCGCTCCAGGCGGTCAATCTGCCGCCGCATCGCCTCGGCCGCCGGGCTGCCCGCCTGCAATTCATTATAGCCTTTCAACACCGTAAGCGGCGTGCGCAGGTCATGCGCAAAAGCAGCGTTCAACTGGCGGCGAGCCTCAACCTGCTCCCACATTTCCGCCAGGTTGGCGGCCAACTGGGCGCGCATACGCTCAAAGAGGGCGCAAAGCTGCCCCAACTCATCCGCGCTGTCATATTGCAGCTGAAAATCCAAATCATTGGCCGCGATTTTCTCCATAGCCAAACGCATTTCCCGCAGAGGAATTTTCAGCTTTTGCCGGTAAAACAACAGGGCGGCGGCAATGATACAGGCCGCCGCATAAAAAGGCGCGCAAAACAGACGCAGCAAATCCAGCGACGCCAACAGGCGCTCATCCCGCGCCGAAATCTCGGATGGCCGGTCATTAATATAAGCGCCATCGCCCAGCCGCTCGCCCTGCGCGTTGGTTAAATAATATTTCTCACCGACCGGCGGATAGGCTGCCCAAATTTCCGCAGTCGCCCAATCGCACCAGGCAACCGTCAGAGCCGAAAACAGCAGCGCCAGACAGGCAAAAAACAACACATAGCAAATCAGGCTTTGGCGCAGCGGCAGGCTTTTTATTTTCGCCATTTGTAACCGCACCCCCAAACCGTTTCAATATAAACCTGCTCCGTATAAGCGGCCAGCCTGCCGCGCACCCGGCGGATATGCTCCGCCACCACGCCGCTGTCGCCGTCGCTGTCCCAGCCCCAAACGCGCTCATAAATCCGTTCCTTGTCAAAAACCTGCCCGGCATTCTGCGAGAGCAGTTCCACAATCGCAAACTCCTTTTTGGGCAGATTAAGCCGTTTATCCGCAAAAAACAGACAGCGCTGGCCATAATCAATCGTCAGATTGCCGGCGAACTTAACCTGCGCCGCCTTATTATGCCTGGCCTCGCGCCGCAAATGCGCCTGCACTCTGGCCGCCAGCTCCAGCAGCGAAAACGGCTTGACAATATAATCGTCGCCGCCGGCGGCAAAGCCCCGCAGTTTATCGGCGTCCTCAATGCGCGCCGTCAGAAACAAAATCGGGCAGGCCACAAAACCCCGAATCCGCGCGCACACCTCCAGCCCGTCCAAATCCGGCATATTAATGTCCAGCAGTATAATGTCCGGCTGGCGCTCCGCCTGGCGCAGGACCTCCGCCCCACTTTGCGCCTGCAAAACCAAATAGCCCCGGCTTACAAAAAAATCACGCAACATCGATAAAATATCCGCCTCGTCGTCGGCAATTAAAATTTTAGTCTGTTGTTCGGCCATAAAAACCACCCTCGTTTAGGATAACAGGCAATTTTCAACTTTTTATCTACTTGCTACTGCGGGCTGCGCATTACGCCGATAAACAGCGGCAGCTGCTCCCGGCAGTCAATCAACAGATAAACAAACGGGCGGTTCAGATAGACCTCCGGGTTATCCGGCAGCATAGCATCTGCGCCCAACGACGTAACCGCGGCGGCCCTGGTGCCCTGTTCGTCAACTTCAATATGGGTTTTATGCAGCACCTCATTAATAAAAATGTTTTCTCCCCCCGGCAAGGCGGCCATACCGCTTAAATCCGCCAGCCCGGGATCAAAAGCGTTTACTATGCCCATATTTTGCAGCGCCTCATTCATATTCAGCGCGTCGTCAACCGTAAACTTGGGAATCGAGGCAAAAACCTCCTGCGCCTGCGCGTTTTGCAGCAAACTGCACAGTTTATCGCCGCTCAACCCGGCCAGATAATCGTCAAGCCGCACTTCCGCCGCCGGCAGCAGCGCCACAAAGGCATAATCCCGGCCCGCATAATATTTGATAAAACCGGCAGTGTTTTCGTCCTGCAAATAAACCGGCTCCGTACTATACATAAAATCAACCTCCGCGCGGCTGCCGTCCTCTTTGGTGAAAATATCCGGCTGCACCTGCCATTCGCGATACGGATTCTCCCAATCCGCTTCAAAAGCCAGCGCATTAATCAGATACATAAGCGCCTCCGGCGGAATTTCCCTCAAAATACCGTCAATCATGCCCTCCGTATGCTTGTTTACCCAGGCGTTAATTTTGGCCACGGTTTCCGCGTCAAAAGGCTCCCGATAAACCGCCGCGCCGTAATAAGCAGCGTTGGCCCGCAAAAAATCCGGCTGCACAACAAGGTTTTCGTCATCTTTCAGCCAAATTGAATTAGCCACGCTTAAACCGCCCTGCTCCGTCCGCGGCAGAGCGGCCACATAAGCCTGCAAATAACCGTTTAGCCGCGGCAAAGGCAGCCCAAAAGCGGCCTCCACTTGCGCCAGCGTATCCCCCGCCGCGCCGTTGGCGGTCATGGTCAGCGCCAGCAGAACAGAAGAGGGCGCAAGCAGCATATTTTCCGTCTGCGTCTGCCGCTCCTGCCAGCTTTGCTGCAACAGACGCACCGCAAAATCATAAACCGCCGGCGCTTCGGTGCCGTCCGCCGCAAAATTGGCCGTCTGTCGCCCCGGCTTAACCTCCGGCAGCAAATTACCGGCGTCGCCCTGCCCGGACGTGCAGCCTGACAAAACCGCCAGCAAGATTAAAATCAACCAAACGCTTAAAAACTTTTTCATAACTATCACCAACCTTTTAATTTCATTATAATTTTATTATAATCTTTAAAGCGAATAAATGCAATCTTAATAAATAAGGCAAAAAATTGCCTGGACTTAATTGACAAAAAACCAAAACTATGTTATAATTCTACTTGGTTACAGAGATTAAATACAACAGACGTAATTTCACCAAAACCAAAATAAACCCCTTAGGAGTTGGGAGCTCCTAAGGGGTTTTTTGGCTTTTAACTATGTAGGGCCGCCAAAGCCCAGGCTGATACTACCGCCATTTGCTGTCCAGCCATTTGATAATGTAGTGGGAGAACACATTACCCGCAATAACAATGAACAACGACAATACAACAGACATATTAACACCTCCTCCCTGCCAGAGGCGGTATTTAAATTTATTATAGCATACTAAAAATTATTTTTCTACTTTTTTCCAGATATTTTTACAGAAACAACAACCCTCTCCTGAAAGTTTTTCAAGAGAGGGTTATTTTTTTTACTGCGCAGCTTATTACGCCTCTTCCTCGTCAGGTTCCGGATTTTGTAAATTGCCCTCGGCGTCATAAACCCAGGCTTTGGCAATCTGGCCATTCTCAGCATATTCATAATCTATGTACCACAACATAGTGCCATTTTCCGCCAAGCCGATATTCTGCGCCAAAAGCTTGCCTTGCTCCAGCATTTCTTTAGACCAGTTATTGCCGTCAAAATCCAGGGCAACAACCTGCGCTAATTCCTTGTTTTCTGCCGCCGGCGTATCCTGCGCGCTTTGTCCGTCTGCCGAGCAGCCGCACAACCCGGCCAGCAAAATCAATGCCATAAAAAGGCCTGAAAGTTTTCGTTTCATCATTGGTAACCCTCCCCGCTTTTCTTTTTATTTCTGCTGCTATTAATTATACTCAATCTTTGAGTATTTGTCAATACTCAATTTATGAGTATTATATGATATAAAAAAAGGAGGAGCACAAAGTGGATTATCGTACCCGTATTCGCCATGTCAGAGAAGACCATGATTACACCCAAACGCAGATAGGCCAGCTTCTGCACAAATCCCAGCAAGGCTACAACCATATTGAGGCCGGACGCGCCGAACTGAAAATAGACGATTTAATTGTTCTCTGCCGGTTCTATAATCTTTCCGCAGATTATTTAATCGGCCTAACCGACACGCCAACCGTCTTAAAAAGGGATTGACAAAAGCCTCCTGAGAAACTCTCAAGAAGGCTTTTGTATATACAATTACGATTTGGCCCGGCAGAACAGCGCCGCCAGAAAACCAAAAATAATTGCCGCGGATACGCCCGCGCCGGTAACCTCAAAAATGCCGGTCAGCAGGCCCAGCCAGCCGTTTTGGGCAAATTCCTGCATCGCGCCCTTAACCAGCGAGTTGCCAAAGCTGATAATCGGCGTAGTGGCCCCCGCGCCGGCCAGCTCAATCAGCGGCTGATACCAGCCCAGGCCGCCCAGAATACAGCCCAGCACCACAAAGCTTACCATGGTATGCGCCGGGGTCAGTTTACAACCCTGCATTAAAAGCTGCCCGGCCACACAGAAAAGACCGCCCACCACAAAGGCCCAAAAGAAATTTTGCAGCATTTATTCCACCTCCCAGCTAACGGCATGAGCAATGCCGGGGATACTTTCCTTTTGCTGCACCGAAAGCGGCGAGAGCAGCGCGCCGGTCGCCACCAGCAAAACCCGGCTAAGGCTGCCCGCCGCCAGCCGGCGGCGAATATGCCCGCAGGCTGTGGCCGCCAAACAGCCGCAGCCAGAGCCGCCGGCCAGATTTTTGGGCTCGTCGCTGAAAATCATTTTACCGCTGTCATTAATTTTGCCCTGCGGCAAAAACAATCCCTCTTTTTGCAAAAGCTCCTGCAAAAGCGGGCTGCCCACCCGGCCCAAATCACCGGTCAGAATCAGGTCATAATAATCCGGCGCAACCTGACGCTCGGCAAAATGCGCTTTCAGGCAGGCGCAGGCCGCCGGCGCCATCGCCGCTCCCATATTAAAGGGGTCGCTGACGTTCAAATCCACCACATGTCCAATCGTGGCCGAAGTAATTCGCACCGGGCGCGCCTCCGGCCGGGGCTGCCGGCTCCCGATTACCGCCGCGCCGGCCCCGGTTACCGTAATTTGCGTGGTTTCGTTTTTCTGCGCGCCATATTCGTTAGGATAGCGGAATTGTTTTTCCGCCGCGTTGGTGTGGCTGCCGGTAGAGGCCAGCACATACTGCGCCGCGCCGCCGGCCACGGCCAGCGCCGCCAATGCCTGCCCCAGCGCAAAGGTGGAACACGCGCCGAAAATGCCCAGATAAGGCACGCCCAGACTGCGCGCCGTAAAGCTGCTGCTGGTAATCTGATTAAGCAAATCGCCGGAAAAATGCAGGTTCAGTTCATCCCGGCCAACGCCGGCATGGCGCACCGCCAGATTGCAGGCCTCTTCCAGCATTTTCTGTTCGGCAGCCTCAAAGCTTTTTTGCCCAAGATAATTATCCTTGTGTATCACGTCAAAATCAGCCGCCAGAGGGCCTTCGCCCTCCCGCTTGCCAACCACCGCGCCGCTGCCCAAAAGCAGCGGCGCCGGCGCAAAAAGCCAGGTTTGGCGGCCCGCCTGCATCACGCTCATAAACCGCCACCTCCTAAAAAGGAATAATAAAGCGCCGCGGCAATGCTCACCAAAAAGGCCGAGGCTGCGCCAAAAACAATAACCGGCCCCGCCACCTTGAACATATTGCCGCCAACGCCCAAAACCAGCCCCTCGCTGCGGTATTCCAGCGCGGCCGAAGAAACGCTGTTGGCAAAGCCGGTGATCGGCACGGCGCTGCCCGCCCCGGCCACCTGCGAGATACGGTCATAAACGCCGCAAACGGTGAGAATTACCGCCAGCAAAATCATAATGGCCGAGGTCGGCGCGCCCACGTTTTCCAAATTAAAACCCTGGCGCAACAGAACCTCCTGCACACCCTGGGCCAGCAGACAAATCAGACCGCCGGTCCAAAAAGCGTTGAAACAGTTGCGCAGCAAGTGGCCGGGCGGCTGCTGGCTCTGCTGCAAATTCTGATACACCCGCTCCGCCGCCTGCTGTTGCAGGGCCGCGCTGCTGGGATTAGCTTTCTCCGCTGTTTTTTTCATATCAAGACCTCTTTTCGGTTTTTTATCATCAAGCCTATTTTGCCGAAAAGCGGCGCTGATTATACCTGTATAAATCTGCCGCCAGTCAGCCAAAATATAGAGAAAGCAAAAAATAATTATCAGAAAAAATAGCTAACGGAGGCGTCTATGCTGCTTTTAATAATTCGTACAGCCATTTTATACGCCGTAACCATGGTTTCCATGCGAGTGATGGGCAAAAGGCAGATTGGGCAGTTGCAGCCCTTTGAACTGGTGGTTATCCTGATTATCTCCGAGATGGCCACCATGGGCGTGCAGAGCAACGGCACGCCGCTGCTCAACAGCCTGCTGCCAATTATCACCATTACCGTACTGCAAATCGCCATCGCGCTGATTAATTTAAAAAGCGAAAACTTTCGGCTGCTGGTTTGCGGCCGGCCCAGCTTTGTAATCCGTAACGGTGAAATTCTGGAGGAACAAATGCGCCGTCTGCGCCTGAACACCAACGACCTGCTGGAGCAGCTGCGCGCCAAGGGCTTTTTTAACGTAGCCGAGGTGGAATTCGCCCTGATGGAAACCAACGGCCAGCTTTCAGTTATGCCGCGGGCCGACAAACGGCCGGTGCAGCCCGCCGATCTGGACTTGCAGGTACAGCACGAAACCCCCGCGCTAACCCTGATTATCGACGGGCATATTCAGCAAACTCATCTGCAAAATCTCGGCCATGATGAAAACTGGCTGCAAAAAAAGCTGGCCGCCTACAGTATCGGCTCGCCAGCAGAAGTATTTTTTATGAGTATTGATAACCTTGGACACATCTTCTGCCAGCTGAAAAGCCAGACGGCAGGCAGCCCCGCCCCCATCCGCGAGGGCGCGCAAACCGCGCC
Organism: uncultured Bacillota bacterium; assembly: GCA_948907985.1. Classification (GTDB taxonomy): domain Bacteria; phylum Bacillota; class Dehalobacteriia; order UBA4068; family UBA4997; genus Avidehalobacter. The sequence continues at coordinate 39,920 of CAQWMM010000006.1, read as the reverse complement.
CGCCGGCTCCGGCCAGGGCTGTACGCCAGAGCAGGCGGTTCATTCCTGATGTTGCCACGAAGCAAAGGAGGTATTCGATTATGCGTTTAGGTTATAATGCCCGGCTTAGTCTGGCCCTGGCGGCGGTGGCTCTGCTCACAGTGCTGTTCTGCTGGCAGGCCTCCGCTTATATTGAAAAAACCGCCAATAATCTGGCGGTTTGCGTGGCCCAGGTGCGCGGAGCCGTACAGGCCGATGATTGGGAGGCCGCCGGCTTTGTGCTCAATCTGGGGCTTAAGGACTGGCAGCAGGCCCGCCCCTATTGGCTCGGCCTGATCAATCATCAGGACGTTACCAACATTGATCTGGCGCTGCACAGCCTGCAAGCCTTTGAGCAAAAGCAGCGCGCCGACGAGGTACTCAACCAGCTTTCCCTGCTGGATTATTACCTGAATTTGGTGGTGGAAAGCGACAAGGTCAATTTAAGCAATCTCTTCTAATATTTGGCGAGTAGACAATCACCCTCTCAGTCATCCAGCAAAGCTGGATGCCAGCTCCCCCATAGGGGGAGCCATGTTTAAATAGCTAATCTACAATTTAAGTTAAGTATTTAAACTTGCCTCTCCCTATGGGAGAGGTGGCTATTTAGAGCCTTTTAGGCGAGAAATAGACGGAGAGGGCAAGCATAGTCAAGATTTTTTACTTAGAAAGCTAGCTAAAAACTCAATTTTGCAGGCCAGTTCCAACTCCTCAATGCGGTAATAAGCCTGACGCAGATCCGCGCCCCAGGCCACCGAACCGTGCGCCTCCAGCAGGGCCGCCCGCCGTTCTTTGGCCGCCTCGCCAACCGCGTCCGCCAGCTGCTGGGTGCCCGGCTCGGCAAAGGGCAGCAGCGGAACATGGCCCAAACACTCCGTAACCTCCGGCAGAGAGCTGCCCTGCAAAGTGCGCCCAGCCGCCGCAAAGGCTGTAGCAAAAGGCGAATGGGCATGCACAACCGCCCGCACCTGCGGATTTTGCCGGTAAACCGCCAGGTGCATAGGCAGCTCGGAGGTTGGTTTCAGCCCGGCCGCCGCCACATTAGGGGCCATTCGCCCCTCCAAATCCACCAGCAGCAGTTCAGACGGCTGCAAATCGCCTTTAGAGCGCCCGGCCGGGGTTACCAAAATTTCCTTTTCATTCAAACGCACGCTGATATTGCCGTCATGTCCGGCAATCAACCCGCCCAACAGCAAACGCTGGCCGACCTCCACAATATCCGCGGCGGCTCCGGCCATAGTAAATTGTTGCATATCTCCACATCACTTTCTGTCTTTTTTCTGTTTTTGCCTGGCCTAACTCAGGCCGACTGAATATTATATTCCGGCGCAACCTGTTTTAGAACGCTTTACCGGATATTCTACATAAAAAATTTTTTCGGGCCGCCCACAGGTTTAAACAGCGCGGCCAAATTTTCCGAGTAAGGCGGATAAATCACCCCGCGCTCGGTGATAATACCGGAAACCAGTTCAGCTGGAGTAACGTCAAAGGCGGGGTTATAAACGCCAATGCCCGCCGGAGCCATGCGCCGGCTGTACCAAAGTTCGCAGACCTCCTCCGGCTCACGCTCTTCAATTATAATATTTTTACCACTGCGACAATCCAAATCAATAGTCGAGCCGGGTGCCGCCACATAAAAGGGCTTACGAAAATGACGTGCCAGGATTGCCACGCCGCTGGTGCCGATTTTATTCGCAACATCGCCGTTGGCGGCAATTCTATCCGCCCCCACAATAACCGCGTCCACCTTATCCTGGGCCATAACCGCCGCCGCCATATTATCACAGATCAGAGTGGCCTCAACCCCGGCCTGCGCCAGCTCCCAGGCCGTCAGGCGCGCCCCCTGTAACAGAGGCCGGGTTTCATCAACATAAACGTGCAGATTCAGCCCCTGTTCCCGGGCCAAATAAACCGGCGCTAAAGCCGTGCCATACTGCACCGCCGCCAGCTGCCCGGCATTGCAATGCGTTAACACCGCCCGGCAGTTGGCCAAAAGCGGCAGGCCGGCTTCGCCGATTGCGCGGCAGCATCGAATATCTTCGTCCCGAATGGCGTTAGCCTCGTCAATCAGGGCCGCCTTAATCTCCACCAGACTACGCTGCTTATTTTCCAGCGCCTTTCTTTTCAGACGCTCCAAAGCCCAGCCCAAATTAACCGCCGTAGGCCGTGCCGAGGCCAAATAAGCCTTGCAGCGGCAAAATTTTTGATAAAACTCCGGAAAATCCGGCGCGATAATCCGCCGCGCCGCCAACGCCAGGCCGCCCGCCGCCGCCACGCCAATGGCCGGCGCGCCGCGCACTGCCAGAGTTTTAATCGCCTGCCAAACTTCCTCCAGCTCGCTTAATTCCAGCCAAACCAACTCGTTGGGCAGTTTGGTTTGGTCCACCAGACGCAGCCGGGTTCCCTCCGCGTTGAGCGAAACCGTACGCCAGGGATTGTTGTCAAGCTTAACCATACCCACACCCCTGCCTAAAAAACTAAATTATTCTTCAGCAATTTTTATATCAGCCGTACATAATCAAAATAACATCCGGGTCGGCGTCTTCAATATATTGCGGCAGATTGGCAATGTTATAATAGCGCAAATCCACCATATAAAGTTCGTCAACCATCGTGGAAAGAAAGGCCCCATACGGCAAACCGTAAGAATCCTTAACCAGCAGAACGGAAATACCGTCGTTGATATTCAGATTATCCGCCACCACCGTGGGATAATCCGCCCCCCAATAAGCGCCGTAGCGATTGGTATAAACTGAAGGTTCCGTCAGCAGATCCTTGTTAATAATCGTGGTGATAAAATCTCCGTAATAGATAATCAGTTCGCCGGTGTGCTGTTTAAGTTCCAAATGATACTTGGTATCAAAATTAGGCGTCAGCAGCGTAAAATTATCCAGCCCGGCATAATACGGTCCCACACGCCGTCCCTGGCTGCCCAAAAAATTCTCGCCATAATCGGTGCGCCGCCAATTAGCCTCATCCGTATACAGCCCGTCCGGATCAAGCTCCCAGCCAAAAAGTTCCTCCAACTCCTGCACCGTACGTTTGGCCGCCCAAAAGGCGGTTTCCACCCGCCAATGGTGGTCGGTGCGGTAAAACAGCGTTTCCTTATCCAGATTATCCTCCGCCGCCGCCTGGCGCAAATCCAGATAGGGAACTTCGGCCTCGTCCAGCAAAGCGAAATTCTGTGCCACATTATCCGCCGAGTGGTCGTGCAAAGTATCCGGAAACTGCGTATAGCCCTCGATATACTTAGTAGGCGGCTGCACATATAAAATCGGAATATCCAGTTCCTTAATGGTTTCAATCTCCTGCACAATCGGGCGGGGTTGGGCGGCAAAAGTGATAAATTGCAGCCAGTCGTGGTTATCCTTAATCACCGAGTAGGAATAATCCGTATCCCGCACAAAATGCTTATCCAAAAGGCGCATCTCCCAGCCGTGCAGCTCCACCAGGCGGTCTTTCAGGGCCATATACTCGACAGTTTTGTCTGCCCAGTGTTCCACCAGCGCCGCGCCGGCCTCGTGCCAGGCCAAATCCTTTTCTTCCGCGCCCTCCGCCACTTTGTCAATTTCCTTATAAAAAATATCAATATTCAGAATATAAGTAGAAAAGCACATCCCGAAAATCACCAGAAGAAAAACCGCCGGCAAAAACCAGCGCTGCTGCGGCTCTTTGGCCCTGCGCTCCGCCCGGCTTGCCAGCCAGGCCTGCAATTTGGGGTGCTGCTCCAACCACTGCGCGTCATGCAATTTTTCCTGCCACTTCAATAACAACAGCTCCTCTTAACTATCATTTTGCGAAACTAAAATCTCCAGCAACTGTTTTTGAAACAGCGGAAAATCTTCAGTTACAGTACGGTAAACGTCATCCATATTCAGTGTCTGATACTTGTGGGCGGCAATGTCCCGAAAACCGGCCGCCTCGCGCCAACGAATATATCCATAGCCCTGTCTGGTATCATCTGTAATATTTTTCACCAGTTCACCAATATTAATCACCGTCATACAAACGGCTCTTTTGGTTTTTTCATCCTGCAAAAAAACTTCAAGCGACAAATTAGCAACAAAATCAATAGCTATTTGAATTTCCTGCACAATTTTCTGCAAAACTACAATATCTCTATGCTTCATAAACAACCATCGTCTTATCAAGTTCAATTAAAGAATCCTGCGCCAAAGGATAATGCAGAACATCCACTTTCTTCTGCAAAATATCCTCCAGGCCAATTTTCAAGCCGGATAGCGTGAACAGAGAAACCGCAGGAGTATCAAATTCCACCAGCAAATCAACGTCGCTTTCATCAGTGCAGGAACCGTTCGCGTAAGAACCAAACAAGGTAACCCTTTTCAGAGGATAATCATGAGAAATTGTTTTTACGCTTTCGGTAATTTCATTTAAGGATAAAGTCATTATCCGGCCTCCTGTTAAAATCTTAGAAATTAAAGTAGATAAACGGGTTATAGCTGCCCTTGGCCAGCGCCGCCAGCGCCAGCGCCAGCACCAACACCAGAAAACAATCCCGCACAACGCCCAGAGGCACGCCCAGCAAACCCCGCCCAACCTGCAAATTGACGCGGGCAAACAGCGCCCGCAGGGCTGGCAGCAACGGCAGGCAGGCCACAAGCGCCGCAACGAACTGTACCCGGTTTTCCAACAGTTGGAAGATATAGATTTCGTCAGTCAGCGGGTTGTTATAAAGGCCAAACATCAGGCCAAGATACTGAACGGCCGAGGGCAAATCCGGCGAGCGAAAAATAACCCAGCCGATAATAACAATAAACAGTGTCCAAACATTGCCCACCAGCGGAATTTTAGCCAGCAGCTTGTTCAAACCGGTAAACTTCTCCAACAGCAGGAAAGAGAAGTAATACAGGCCCCAGACAATAAACGTCCAGTTAGCGCCGTGCCAAAGCCCCGTCAGCAGCCAAACCAGCAGCAAATTCAGCGCCAGCCGCCATCTTGCTACCCGGTTGCCGCCCAGCGGAATATAAACATAATCCCTGAACCAACTGGAAAGCGAAATATGCCAGCGCCGCCAAAAGTCCGTAACCGAGCGCGCCACATAAGGATAATTAAAGTTGGGCAGAAAATGAAAGCCAAACATTCGCCCCAAACCCAGCGCCATGTCAGAATAACCGCCAAAATCAAAATAAATTTGCAAGGTGTAAGCAATCGCCGCAATCCAGGCCGCCGCCACCGACATCTCCAGCACATTGTCATAAGCGCCGCCGTCAAAAATCTTATCCGCTATCAGAGCAAAGTTATTGGCCAGCAAAACCTTTTTGCCCAAACCAATAATGAACAGATCCACGCCAGCGGCAAAATCCCGCCAATTTTCCCGGCGGCCGTCAATCTCCGCCGCGATAGTGTTATAACGCACAATCGGGCCGGCGATCAACTGCGGGAAAAAGGCCACATAAAGCCCCACATCCAGAACATTTAAACGCGCCTGCGCCTGGCCGCGGCTAACGTCAATAACATAACTCATACCCTGGAAAGTGAAAAAGGAGATACCAATCGGCAGCACAAAACCGGGGTCGTCCAGGTTCAGGCCAAAAGCCGCGTTTAGGTTGCCGATAACGAAACTGGCATACTTATAAACCGCCAACAAACCCAAATTAAAAACCAGCATTGCCACCAGATTGACGCGCGCCGGCCAGGGGCTGCCCCCCTCCTGCCCTTTAGGCCGAAAGGCCGCCGCCAGCAGACCAAAGGCATAGTTGCCCACAATGCAGGTTAACATCAGCAGCACATAAAGCGGCTCGCCCCAGGCATAAAACAGCAGGCTCATCAGCAGCAAAAAATGGTTGCGCAGCCTGCGCCCGGGCAGCAAATAATAAACCAACAGGGTTAGGGGCAAAAAAGCGCATAAAAACTCCACACTTGAAAACAACACGGATTTATCCTCCACAGACCGGTTTAGATATATTTCTATGTTAAACCAGACGTCTGAACATTCCACAAATATTGAATGAATTTTGACTGAATATTTTGCGGAAAAAGCCTATTACCCAACGCCAAAAATCACTCGTACTAATTATTTTACACTTTAAATGAAAAAATTACAACACTTATCCCCAAATTTTCCCCAAAAATTTTTATTTTTCGCCTCTCGCGGCCACGCCGGCTTTTTCCACCCGTTTAACCTCCAGCTCAAACCAGAAACAACTGCCCTGGCCGGCGGTGCTTTCCACGCCGTAAGCGCCGCCATGCAGATCCAGAATATTCTTCACAATCGCCAGGCCCAGCCCGTTGCCGGCATGAGTGCGCTGGTGGTTGGCGCTGCCTTTGTAATAACGCCGCCAAATATCCTTAATCTGATCCGGCGCGATACCCTCGCCGGTATCCAACACCTCAATCCGCACCCGGCTGTCGTGGTGCAGCAGCAGCTGACGGATTTTCACCATTTTATCCTCACCGGTATAGGTTACGGCATTATTAATCAAATTATAAATAACCTGCGTCAGCTTAATTTCATCGGCCTCCACCCAAAGGCGGGCGACCGGCTGAAAATCAATCGTATAACCCTCGGTGGCCATCAGCTTGTTAAAACGTTCAATAATCTGCTGAATAAGCGCTGTAAGTTCAAACTCCTGCGGTTCCAGCCTGATGGCCCCGGCCTGCAACTTGGACATATCCAGCAAATCATTCACCAGAACCGACAGACGTTCGGTTTCATCAATAATCACCTGCACATTTTCCGGCGTATTTTCGCCGGGCAAATCGCGCATGGCCTCGCTGTAAGCAGTAATCAGCGTCAGCGGCGTACGCAGATCATGCGAGATGTTGGCAATCAAATCCCTTTGCAGCTGTTCAGTTTTGGCCAGTTCCACCGCCGCGTGGTTCAAAGAATCCGCCAGCTCGCTGATCTCCTTATCCGCGCGCGGAACGCTGAAATCCAGTTCAAAATCGCCCTGGGCCAGCCGGCGCGAAAGCTTGTTGATATGAATAATCGGCCGCGAAATGTGCCCGGCCAGCGCCCAGGCCATAAAAAAGCCCAGCAGCATCATAACGCCGGTTAGTAAAATCAACTGTAAACGCAGGGTGCTGACGGTAGTGTCCAGCGGGGCGATGTTGCCGTTAAGCATCACCGCATAACTGCCGCCGTCCGGCAAATCCACCACCCGCACCGAAACCAGCATAGTTGGCGAATCATAATTATGCAGCAAGCTGTTGGTCAGGATAAAAAAGCGCGCCCCCAACAGTTGGGCTAACTCATTATCCAGATTTTTTGCCCGCTCGCTTTCGGGGCGAAAATCCAACTCATAAAAAACGCTGCCGTCATTCTTGCGGGCCGCCAGAGCCAGTTTCATCACCTCGTTGGAGGTAAGTTCATGAACAATACACATCCCCGCCACGTCCACGCTTTGCGCGCGCAGATTAAAGCCGTCGTAAGAAGCCAGATCCGCCACCAAAATACACAGATAATTGTTGCGCGCCGCTGAAAACATCAAATTTCCCAGCTCGTCGCTGCCAAAGCCGCTGGTTTGCAGGGTATCGCAAAGCTCGCCGGAAACCCGCCGGATTGCGTTAGTTTTCACCTGCTTATAAATCGTATCCAAAAACACCGTCTGCACCAGCCATAGCAGTACCAGCATAATCAGCGAAAACAGCATAAAATGCGCAAAAATCCGCCATTTGATGCCGCCCCGCCCTTTGCTGCCGTCAGACGCGGCATCAAACTTAAATTTAACGGTCTGGGGCTTTCGTTTTAATATTAATTTTCTCATATATTTATTATATCCCGGTTTATTAATGCTCCGTATCTTCAAAACGATAGCCAACGCCGCGCAAAGTTACGATATACGACGCGTACGGCCCCAAACTTTTGCGCAGCAGCTTAATGTGCGTATCCAGCGTGCGATCGTCGCCGTAATAGTCATAGCCCCAAATCTCGGTGATAATTTTTTCTCTGGTCAGCGCCCGTCCCCGGTTCTGCACCAGATAAAACAACAGGTCGTATTCCTTGGGCGACATATTGCGGCGCTCGCCATCTACAAAAACCAGCCTAGCCGAAAAATCAATACTCAATCCGCCAAGCTGCAAAACGTCTTTGCCCGCGCCGGCCTGTTTCTGCCCGGCGGAGCGGCGCAAAATAGCCTCAATGCGCAGCATCAGTTCCCGGGGCGAAAACGGTTTAACCACATAATCATCGCCGCCGGCCTCAAAGCCATGGATACGGTCATACTCCTCGCCCCGCGCAGACAGCATCAAAACCGGCACGTCCCGGGTTTTGCGAATTTCCCGGCAGGCCGAAAAGCCGTCTAGCTCCGGCATCATAATATCCATAACAATCAAATCCACATCCGCATTCTCGCGGCAATAGTCAATGGCCGCCATTCCACTGGCCGCCTCGGCCACCTCATAGCCCGCAAATTGGGCATATTTTCTGATAATCTGACGAATACCCGCCTCGTCGTCCACAATCAAAAGCTTGGCCACCGTATCCCCTCCTTATAAAACAGCTAAATTTATTTTATATTATTTTATAATTATATCATATAACCGGGCATAACAAAAGACCAGATTTTAACTGGTCTTTTGTTATAGTTGTATAGGACTTGGTTATAATGATGAAAAAGTTATTTTTAATCAGAAAAGTTTACAAAAAAATGAAGAATAAGTTGGTTCTTTTTAATTTAGTTCTTTAGTTTCAGTTTTTAAGTTTCGTTTTTTAGTTTCTTATAATTTTTTAGTTTTTAGTTGGTTTTTCCAATTATTGTCCGTTTTTATCCGATAGGCCCCACCTCCTAACAATCGCCGGCTGATTATTGTTTGCCGGCTCTATACACTCACAAGCTACGAGTATATAATAAACTATCAATGTGAATTTTATATGAACAAAAGGTGTTTTTTGGGAAAATTTTTGCTCTTGACTTTTCCAGACTTTTCGATTAAACTATAAAACAGATTTTTTATTAAAAGTTTTTATGTAGAAAGGAAGTACGGTAGAAAATGATTGTAATTCTGAAACAAAATGCTCAAAAACCACAGGTGCAGCAACTGATTAAGGATTTTGAAACCCAAGGGTTCACTATCCATTCAAGTCAGGGCGCCAACACCACCATTCTGGGTTTAGTTGGCGATACCGCCCACCTGGATGTGGAGAAAATCCTCACCAATGATATTGTGCGCGACGTACGCCGCATTTCAGAGCCTTATAAGGCAGCCAGCCGCAGTTTTCACCCGCAGGACACTATTGTGCAGGTAGGCGGAGCCCAAATCGGGGCAGGAACTTTCACGGTAATCGCCGGCCCCTGTTCGGTTGAAAGCCAGGAGCAAATGGAAACCGTCGCCGCCTCGGTTAAGGCCAGCGGCGCAGCTTTTCTGCGCGGCGGCGCTTTCAAGCCCCGCACCAGCCCCTATTCTTTCCAGGGCCTGGAAGACGAGGGCATTAAACTGCTTTTGGCCGCCAAAAAGGCCACAGGGCTACCCATTGTAACCGAAATTATGAGTGAAACCCAGCTGGACGAGTTTGCCGATGTGGACGTCATTCAGGTGGGCGCCCGCAATATGCAGAACTTCCGTCTGCTCAAGGAGCTTGGCCACTGCAACAAGCCGATCTTGCTTAAGCGCGGCCTGGCCAACACCATTGAAGAGCTGCTGATGAGCGCCGAATATATTCTGGCCGGCGGCAACGAGCGGGTAATCCTCTGTGAGCGCGGCATCCGCACCTTTGAAACCTGTATCCGCAACAATCTGGATATTTCGGCTATCCCGGTGCTGAAACGCCAGTCCCACCTGCCGGTGATTGTCGACCCCAGCCACGCCGCCGGCAACACCTGGATGATTGAACCGCTTTCGCGGGCGGCGCTGGCCGCCGGAGCCGACGGCTTAATGATTGAAGTGCATAACAACCCCAAGGCCGCCCTCTGCGACGGCGCGCAGAGTTTGGATCTGCCCCAGTTTGCAGCCTTAATGAACGACCTGAAAAAACGCGTTGCCTTTGAGGGCAAACAACTGCAATAAAATTTTTATAAATAAATTTTCATTGACATATTTTAACAAATAAGTTAAAATATTAACAGGCACCACAAAATAACGGTAGGCGGCTGGCTGAATCCTCTGCAAAGGAGGTGAAAGCTATGATTCGTATAATTCTTACATTTGGAATTTTTAGTATTTCCATAGAGATAGAACGAAGAAAAACCCGCCACTAGGCCGAGTGACGAGTTTTTTTACTAATTAAACAAGTTATAAGGCCAGCCGCTTATCAGTGGTGCCTTTCTAATTTATATTTTATAACATCATACCCACTTTGTCAAGTGCCGGTTTTGATGTTTTTTTTGGCGATTTCCGCTTCTGCCCGGGCTTTTTCCTCCTGCACCCGCCGCTCCAGACGGCAAAGATCGGCATAGAGCATATAAAAAGAGTAGAAGATCACCAAAACGATGATCGCCGCCGCACCCAACCCGGTACCGCCCAGCCAGCGCCGGTCAATCCAGCCGCCCAGCCAGATACCCAACAGCCCCACGCGCATGGCAAAACTGATGCCGAAACCCAGCAAAAGCTGCCAGGAGGCATTGGCCGCCGCGCGCTGGGCGTTTTGTACCTTTTGTTCCAGTTCAGACGGACTGGCCGGCTGCTTATTATTTTCCCGCAGCATAATTTACAGGCGCTCAACCAGAATATCCCGAATATATTGCGCCGCCCGTCCGTCGCCATAGGGATTGGCGGCATGCGCCATTTGCCGGTAAACCTCGCCATTGGTCAACAGAAAACGGATACCGTCGTAGACCGACTGGAACTTGGTACCAATCAGGCGCGCCGTACCGGCTTCCACGGCCTCCGGGCGCTCAGTAACGTCGCGCAGCACCAAAACCGGCTTACCCAAGGCGGGGGCCTCCTCCTGCATACCACCAGAATCCGTAACCACCAAATGGCTCAGACTCATCAGCTGGGCAAAGGGGCGATAATCCAGCGGCTCAATCAGGTGGATATTCGGCGCCGCCCCCATCAACTCCCGGGCGGCCTCGCGTACCAACGGGTTTTTGTGCATTGGATAAATTACTTCAATAGCCGACTCCAACTTTCTGGCCAGCTGAAAAATCGCGCTGAAAATCTCGTGCATCGGCTGGCCCCAGTTTTCGCGCCGGTGGCAGGTTAAAAGCACCAGCTTTTTCTCCCAGTTGATACTGTGGCAGACCTCCGCGCCCAGATATTGCTCCAGATCGCAGCCCTTGGACACTGTTTGCAGCAACGCGTCGATAACGGTGTTGCCGGTTACAAAAATTTTATCCTCGGCCACGCCCTCCCGCAGCAAATTCTGGCGGGCGGTTTCCGTCGGCGCAAAATGGAAGTCCGTCAGCTGACCGGTCAGGCGGCGGTTGATCTCTTCCGGATAGGGCGCGTATTTATCGCCGGTGCGCAAACCCGCCTCCACATGGCCCACCGGCGCCTGTTCATAAAAGGCCGCCAAAGCGCCGGCAAAGGTGGTGGTGGTATCGCCATGCACCAGCACCAAATCCGGTTTTTGTCCGGCAATTATCTGCTGCAAGCCGTTCAGCGCCCGGCTGGTAATCTCCGCCAGGGTTTGGCCGGGCTGCATAACATTTAAATCAAAATCCGGCGTTATCTCAAAACAATCCAACACCTGATCCAGCATTTCCCGGTGCTGTGCCGTAACCGCCACCTGGGCGTTAAAACGTTCGTCTGCCTGCAAAACCTTAACCAGCGGCGCCATTTTAATCGCCTCCGGCCGCGTGCCAAAAATTAACAGAACCTTTTTTTTTCGCTCCATAGCTTTTTTTACCTCTGTGTCTTATTATGCTATTATGCTTTATTCTGAATGAACTTTATCCTGTTCTTGCAGCTCCGCCAGGCTGACCAGCTCCATACCGGCCTCGCGGGCCAGCTGGCAGGCCAAATCGTCGGGATAAGGGCCGTCGAAAACCACCCGCCGGATACCGCTGGTTACCATCGCTTTAACACAGGTGGTGCAGGGCTGGTTGGTAACGTAGATTGTCGCGCCGTCCAGGCAAATACCATGTTTGGCGGCAGAGTTACAAATGTTGGCCTCGGCATGCTGGGCGCGGCAAATCTCCTGCCGCTGGCCGCTGGGCACGCCGAGCTGTTCACGCAGGCAGCCGCCCACCTCGTCGCAGTGAGGAGCGCCGGGCAAAGCGCCGTTATAGCCGCTGCCGATAATACGGTGATCGGGGCTTACCGCCACCGCGCCCACGCTGCGGCGCAGGCAGGTTGTTCTGGTGGCCACCTGATAGGCCAACCGCATAAAATATTCGTCCCAGGATTCACGCATTATTTTGCTCCTTAGTCCAATTCCGGATAAAGCGGGAAAGCCGCGCAAAGCTCGCGCACAATGTCGGCGGCCTGCTGCAATTTAGCCTCGTCCTCGCCATAGCTCAAAGCCAGATCAATAGCTTTGGCCACCTGACGCATTTCCTCCGGGCCAAAGCCGCGGGTGGTCATCGCCGGGCTGCCCAGACGAATACCGCTGGTTACAAAGGGGCTTTGCGTATCAAAAGGCACGGCGTTTTTGTTGCAGGTGATGCCGATAGAATCCAGACGGCTTTCAGCGTATTTGCCGGTTAAGCCCTTGCTGGTGAGGTTAACCAAAATCAAATGATTATCCGTACCGCCGGAAACCAGATGGAAACCAGCCGCCAGCAATTCCTCGGCCAGCGCCTGGGCGTTAGCCAGAATTTTTTTGCCATACTCCTTAAAGCCGGGCTGCAAGGCCTCGCCCAAGGCCACGGCTTTGGCCGCGATAACGTGCATCAGCGGGCCGCCCTGACAGCCGGGGAAAATGGCCTTGTCAATATCCTTGGCCAACTCCTCGCCGCAGAGAATCAGCCCGCCGCGCGGGCCGCGCAGAGTTTTGTGGGTGGTGGTGGTTACCACGTCGGCATAAGGCACCGGGCTGGGGTGCAGTTCGGCCGCCACCAGGCCGGCAATATGCGCCATATCCACCATCAGTTTAGCGCCAACCTCCCGGGCAATATCCGCCAGTGCCGCAAAATCAATAATCCGCGGGTAAGCCGACGCACCGGCCACAATCAGTTTGGGCATTTCCTGTTTGGCAATTTGCCGCACATGGTCATAATCAATAACTTCGGTTTCCGGCTCCACACCATAAGCCGCGAAATTATAGGTCTTGCCGGAATAATTAACCGGGCTGCCATGCGTCAGGTGGCCGCCATGCGCCAGATTCATACCCAACACCTTGTCCCCCGGCTGAAGCAGGGCGAAATAAACGGCAGTGTTGGCCTGCGCGCCGCTGTGCGGCTGTACGTTGGCGTGCTCCGCACCAAACAGTTTTTTGGCGCGCTCTCTGGCCAAATTCTCCACCACGTCGACATACTCGCAGCCGCCGTAATAACGCTTGCCCGGGTAGCCCTCGGCATATTTATTAGTCAAAACGCTGCCCTGCGCTTCCATAACCGCCAGGCTGGTAAAATTTTCCGAGGCGATCAGTTCTATTTTATTGCGCTGGCGGGAAAGCTCCTGCTGCATAGCGCCAAAAACTTCCGGATCACTTTGCTCGACAAAATGTAATTTGTTCATAATTTTTAATACCTCTTTCATTTTTGCTTTATCATTATATATTAATTTATTCTGCGTAAAAAGTCAAACAATTTTTTTCAATCCAACTACAACACCCCCAGCTCTGCCTCCAAATCATCAGCAGACACCATTCCCTCTGTTTCAACAGACTGTTCGGCCTTACGCAAACTGCACAAAAGTTGATTTAGGGCTTTTTGTCTATCCAGCTCCTCCAATTCCTTTATATCGATAATAGCCCAGGAGCTGCGCCCATTGCGTGCAAGATATAATCTTTTGCCATAGGCAACTTCATCAATTATCGCCGGATGAGTGCTTAAATCAGAAACCGATTTTATATTAAGCATATTATTCCTCCATTTTTTAATTCATAGTTCAAAAGCTATAACATATCTATAATTCTAGTCTATTACCAGTATAAAGTCAATATTTTTTACTTCTTTTGCCCACGCCTTGGCGGCGTATTCAGCGGCACGTCCACCTGCACGCCAAGTTATATTCCCATATTGTGCGTATAATTTATTTTTGCGATGATTTATAATTATTATATATAACTTTAGGAGGTTGATTAATATGGAAGAAAAATGCTTACAAACAGACCAACAACTTTTTAATCTACAAAACAAATTATGCAATTTGCAAAACAAAATGGACGGCCTGGATAGTCTGGCTTATGTGCTGATGTTAGCCGCCAATGAAGACTTGATAGGCAGTGATATGTCCGGGGCCCTCTTCATTTTAAGCAACATCAGCAACGATGTTTGCCGCGATTTGGAGGTGCTGCAAGCCGACCTGGCCGCCGCTCGACCAAAAACAGCAATAAAAGCCGCCACAGTTAAATAAAAAAATTCAATGAAAAAATTTTGACATTCACCAATAGAAATACTACAATATATTTGCAACAAAAAACCGGGATCATTCCATGTAAAACAACAAGAAACCCTTGGAGCGCAATTCCAAGGGTTTCTTAATAATTTAATCGCAATTTAATAATAAAAAATAGCCGCCACAGTTAGCTAAAAATTATGGCAAATTTATTGCATTTAATCATCACGTCTGCTATAATTGGCATATATATGCAATATATCTGTTTTGATATACATATATATATGCCAACGAGAGTTATTTGGGAGAGAGGAGCAAAACCTATGCGAGCAAAAAAGAAAGCGTCTGCCGCAGCCAAACGCGGCCTGGGCATCACCGGCAAACTGGCCTCGGCCATTGTGGTCAGCGTCATCGTCGGGGTGGCGGTGCTGCTGGGGGTGGTATACTTCCAAATGTCCAACACGCTGTTGGACAGAAGCGAAAAACTGTTGCAGGCCACCACTGATAAAACACTGCAAGAAACCAGAGCCTGGATGAACAGCACCCTGGCCATGCTGGAAACCCAGCGGGATACCGTTCAATATGAGGATATGGACGTTGCCGCTATGCAGGACTACATAAAACACACCGTGAACCAAAACGAGGCCTACCCCGCGGGGCTGTATATCGCCCTAACGGACGGTTCGCTTTACCACGCCTCTTTTGTGCCCGGGCCAGATTTTGACGCCACGGCTAAAAGCTGGTATCAGGACGGTTTAAGCTCCGAGAAATTTATTCTGGGCGACGTTTATTTTGATGAGGACAGCCAATCCTATGTCGTGGGCGCTTCCGGCGTGCTGAAAAACCGCGATGGCCAGGTTCGGGGCGTTGCCGCTGCTGATGTCTACCTAAATTCCATATCCAAAATTGTCAGCAATATTCAAATTGAAGATACCGGCGGTATATTTTTGGTAGACACCCGCACAGACACGATTATCGGCCACCGCGATAGCAATATCACCGGCCAAAAGCTTAGCAGTATCGACGATAAAATGTACGCCTACGCCGCTGAACAAATCAACCGAGGGCAAGAAGGCCTCACCGTTTACGAGGGCTTCTATATCCAGGTGGCCAATGTTCCGGACAGCGACTGGACGGCAGTGGCCTATGTTTCCCGCGGGGAGGTTTTGCAAGAACTTAACAGCCTGACGATAAGTATGTTGCTGGTGGCGATTGTTTCAGTACTGGTGCTGATTTTTCTGGTCGTTATCCAGGTTCGGCGCATCATCGGCCGCCCCGTCCATGAGCTTAGCCTGGCGGCCAACCGCATTGCCGGCGGCGAACTGGATCAAACGATTCGCTACCAATCCAATGATGAATTGGGCGTGCTGGCGGACGATTTTAACAAAGTTACGCTGCGTCTGCGCCAATATATAATCTATATCAATGAGATTGCCGAAAAACTGCGCGAAATTGCAACAGGCAATCTGGCTTTTACGCTGGACAATGAATACACCGGCGAGTTTGAGAAGCTCAAAGTCGCGCTGGACGATATATCCTACTCTCTAAACGACGCTATGAGCCAGCTGCGTTCCGCCTCCAAAGACGTAGCCGCCGGCGCAGACCAGGTTTCCAGCGGCGCGATGACTTTATCGCAAGGCTCTACCGAACAGGCCGCCGAGGTGGACGCGCTGGTGGAACATATCAACACGCTGTCTGAAAGCGTTCATAAAATCGCCCAGGGCGCCCAAAGAGCCAGCAGCATTTCGCAAGGCGTAAAAAGCGGCCTGCTGGACAGCAACGAGAAAATGCAGAATATGACTCAAGTTATCCAAAGAGTCAGCGAAAAATCATCAGAAATTCACCAGATTGTGAAAGCCATTGAAGATATTGCGTTCCAGACCAACATTTTGGCCTTAAACGCCGCCGTGGAGGCCGCCCGCGCCGGCGCCGCCGGCAAGGGCTTTGCCGTGGTGGCGGATGAAGTTCGCTCCTTAGCCGGCCGTTCCTCCGAGGCGGCGCAGAAAACAACCGTGCTGCTGAACCAGACGGTGGAATCCATGAACGAGGGCGTGCAGGCGGCGCAGGATACGGCCGAATCGGTACTCCAGGTGGTGGCCAGCGCCGAAGAAATGGGCAAACTGATTGACGGTATTGCGGATTATACCAAGCAGCAGGACGAAAACACCGCCCAGATTACCCACGGAATCGAGCAGATTTCGATTGTCGTCCAGAACAACGTCGCCACTTCCGAGGCCAGCGCCGCCGCCAGCGAACAGTTGGCCAGCCAGGCCGCCATGCTGCGCGAACTGGTAGCTAAGTTCCATCTGCGGGACTAAAATAAAAATATAAATTAAGAGCGCAGGGTTAGGCCGCCCTGCGCTCTTTTTTTGGCAAATTATGTTTTATCGCTCAATTTACCGGCAGCTGATAAACCAGCGGGTACACCTTATGGGTAATCTGACTGCCGTCGGGCAGCCAATAAGCGCAGGACAGATTAAAATACAACGCGCCGTTATCCTCCCGGTCAAAAAACAGATTGGGATGCGGATCTGCCGACGGCAGAGTATGCCCCAAATACCCCCAGTAGTATTGCTCCAGCCACTCGTCGGTTTGCGGCGTGCTGTCCACACTGCGCAAAAAGGCGTTAACCTCCGCCTTAACCTCCGGCGTAATCAGCTCGGCGGAAAGGTCAACCCGGGTCTGCTTTTGCGAATCGAAAAGGTCAAAATCAAAACCGCTGCCCAGCAGCTTAAAACGCCCGTCCGTCCACCAGCAAAGGCCGTTGGCCTCGCCCTCATACCGGCTGATTTCGCCGGTCGCGTCCTGAATACTCACCGAACCGTTATCGTCCGGCAGCCACAAAATATTATCCTGCCAAAAAGGCTCCGGGAAAGTGTTGGTATAAGAGCGCACCAGGCAGGTCGCGCTGTTGCCGCCTGCCGCCGGGATAAAGGCCGTCAGCTTATATTCAAAGGTCAAAGCGCCGCTGCCAATACCGTCAATCGTCAGCAGATAATTGCCCGCCGGCGTTGTTGCAACCTTAAACGCGCCCGGCTGATGATACTGCACCAAACCAGCGTCAGCCGGCAAATCCAATCTGCCCAGAGTCTGGCCATCTTTGCGCAAAGAGCCGTCGGCAAGGTTCAGCACATAAACCCCGCCCTCCACCGATTTATAAGTAAGCCCCGGCGAGTTCAGCCAAACCGCGCCTTCGCGCCAATCCAGCTCATAGCCCAGCACGGTTTCCGTTATAAAACGCAGGGGAACATAAGTAAGCCCGCCGCTGACAAAAGGCCGCTGCTCCAGCGTATACCGGCTTTGTTCCACGCTATGCTCGATAACATCCGGGGCGCTCGCTTTATCCTCCCGCCGGACAAGTTCCGCATACTCCGAACCGATCTTCATTGTCAACACGCCGCCGTCCGGCAAATCGGCGGTGATTTTCTGCTCCGCCTCATCCCATTCCACCTGCACGCCCACCGTTTCAAACATGGTGCGCAGGGGCAGATAAGTATTGCCGCCCCGCTCCAGGCCGGTTGCCACGCGCTCGCCCTCCAGATACACCGGCACGCTGGCCGCCCAGGCCGCGCCCGGCAGGGCCAACATAGCCAACATTAAGATTGTTACAAAAAGTTTCTTCATTATTAACCATTCCTTTTTATTAAATTATTGCAGCGCAAGGCTAACCGGAAAAGCCTGGTACTGGATTCCGCCGTCATTTGAATAATAGGCGCAGTTCAGCTCAAAATTAAGCCGGCCATTTTCTGCGCCCACAAAATCCAGCTTGGGGCTGGGATTTTCCAGGCTGCCCAAACGCCGCCAGTAAAATTCTTCCATATTATCCATTTGCAGATAGCTGTTGGCCTGCAAAAAGGCCGCCGCCTCGGCTTTAACCTCATCCGTCAGCAGCAGCGGCAGTATATCCTGCCCGCTTTGGCTCTGCATATCATAAAGCACATAGCCGCTGGCGTCGCCCAGCAAAATCCGCTGGCCGTCCGTCCAACGAATATCCCCGGAGGCATACTCATCATTGGTAACCTGTCTTTCCCAGGCCCGCGTATCCACCTGGCTTACCTGGCCGCTGGCCTCGTCAATGAGGAAGTTGTGGCTGTACCCGTTCAGCCAAACCTGCCCCTCGCAGTATACAATCCCCGGCAGGCGATAGCCCACCTGTGAAGTCTGGCAGTCCGAAAGGCCGGCGCTGCCGTCGGCGCTGATCCAGCAGCTCCAATGCAGATCCCAGATCATAAAGCCAAGGCTGGTACCCTCGCCCTCCAACAGATAGCTGCCAGCCGATGTGCGCCGCACCGTAAAATTACTAATATGCTGGGCATGATAACCGGCGTAACCCGGCACTTTGGCCTTATCCGTAATCAAGTTGCCATTCAGCCAAAGTTCGCCCGTCGCCATATTCAGAATATATTTATCCTCGCCCTGCGTATATTCCAGCCGCGGCTGGGTGATATAAACCGCGCCGCCGCGCCAATCCACATCATAGCCCAACACCGACTCCGTTACAAAGCGCAGCGGCACATAGCAGGTTCCCCGGCTGATAAAGGGCAGCTGCTCCATATAGGGCGAATCCGGATTGCCATACTCCTGATCGCCCATTTTATAGTCATACTCTGACCGGGCATAATGATCGTCCATATTCATTGTCAACACGCCGCCGTCGGCAAAGGTAGCGGTAATTTGCTGTTCCGCCTCATTCCATTCCACCTGCGCGCCCACCGTTTCAAACATGGTGCGCAGGGGCAGATAGGTGCTGCCGCCCCGCTCCAGAGCCGTCGCCACCCGCTCGCCCTCCAGATACACCGGCGCGTTGGCCGCCCAGGCCGCACCCGGCAGAGCAAAAAACGCCAGCATTAAGATTGTTACAAAAAGTTTCTTCATTATAAAAAATACACCTCGCTTAAAATTTTTATAATTCGTCTATTGAGTTGATTTTGCACATATTTTATGTTACAATAAACATAAATTGAAACGCAAAGGAGGCTGCCACCAATGGCAAACACCACAAACTTTAGCGTCCGTATGGACAGAGATATAAAAAAACAATGCGAAAGCCTTTATGGCGAGTTGGGAATGACGCTCACCACGGCAATTAATGTTTTTTTGCGCCAATCCATCCGCGCAGGCGGTTTCCCTTTTGACGTCCGGCTGGATACTCCCAACCAGGAAACCATTGCCGCCCTGCTGGAGGCCGAACAAATCGTCAACGATCCCACAACAAAACGCTACGCAGATGTGGAAGAAGCGCTTCGGGAGCTGAAAAAATGAAACGCGATATTATTTGGACTTCGCAATTTAAAAAAGATTATAAGCAAGCGATGAAACGCCGTCTGGATATTTCATTACTTGATGATATTATCCGAATACTCTCACGCGGTGAAACACTGCCGGAACAAAACAAAGATCATAGCTTGAGCGGCAACTGGGCAGGGCATCGGGAGTGCCATATTTCACCGGATTGGCTGCTGATTTACCGAATTTCTAATGATATTCTTGTGCTAACCTTAACAAGAACCGGCACGCATAGCGATTTATTCGGCAAATAACTAAAGCTGATCAATCCATCGAATCTTCTTATTTACACGTTTGCTGCCGCCATTAGCATTTCGTCTTTAAATATTCAGTTACCGGCTAACGGCAAATCTTTCGGAAAACTGCGATACTGGGTTACATATTCCCAGCAGAACCAGAGCAGCTCCTCGCCGTTTGGTTTGGCTATACCGCTGGCCGACCCAAACCGCTGCGGAAAATCGCGGTTTCCCTGCGGCAGACTGACGGTGTGGCCGCCGCCCAGCACAACCGGTTCGTTGTCGTTCCGGTTAAAATCGTAAAGCCGCAAAGTATAATTCCAGGCCGGGGAGAAAGTGTTTGCCACAGCTTCCTCCGGCGTGTACTCCGCCAAATAAACGGCGTGGCCATAAGCCGCCAACAGGCCGCCGTCAGCCTCCGCCTCGGATTTATAAACGCCCATTTCGCCGCCGTTTAAATCGACAACCTGATAATATATACCGTCCTCACAGCTGCTTTGCAGCACCAGATAGTCGCCGTCCGCGGCCTGAACCGGCCACACGCCCAGATACTCGTTAAAGGTGCTTGGCGTGGGCCAATCCTTAGCGCAATTTAAACTCTTAAAACCATAGTTCGGCCAGGCGTTCAAATCAAGCGCCAACAAACCGCCTAAATTGCTTAACACCAGCAGGCGGTTGCGCTCCGCGTCCACCTTAACGTCGCAAATCCGCCCCGGCAGTTCGGCAAGCGGCAAGTCATATTCCTTTTTTTCGTCAAAATGGCTCAACCGCACCGCCAGCGGATCTTCTTCCTGCCCATAAACGCTGCGCCCCAGCAGATACTCGCCAGGCCCCAGCCACAGGCACAGCTCCAAATCGCCCCGCGCCTTAACTTTAGGCAAGGGAATTTCCTGCTTGTTGCCCTGGGGCGTATCAAATGTTTTGCCGGGCGTAACATCCACCAGCAAAAACTGATGCCGCGTCTGATTGCTAAGCACCACAGTTTGCTGACCCGGCAGATAATAAGCCAGCAGTTCATCGTTCAAATCAAACCAGCTGCCGGCATGCGGCCAGGTGCAGACCGGTTCCTCGCCAGGCTGGTCCAGCCAGTACAGACGGCCCTGCCGCCCCTTGGCGCTCACATAATCGCCGTAAAGCAGGCAGGAGTTATCCTCCAAATACCAGCCCTGCCGCAGGGCCAGCGCGTCCCCCTGGTCAAAGCGCAGGTTTACCAGCGTTTTGGGCTCGTCGCCAATACAACCGGCCAACAGCAAAGCTGGCAAAAACAGCAAAAACACCGCGGCTAAAAATCTTTTCTTCATTACATATCATCTCACTTAATTAAAATCAGAACCGCCGGCAGTTAAATCAGCTCATTAAGCGCAATCTGACTGCTCACGTTGTGAATAGCGTAATTCTCACTGTTGGGCACATAGTATATCAACTCCAGGCTGAAATGCAGCATCCCGCCATCATAAACGGAAAACGTCAGACAGGGGTGCGTCGTCTGCGGCGGCAGAGCGTTTCCCGGCCCAAGGCGCTGCCAAAAAGCCGCCATTTCTTCGGGCTGACTGTAAACCTCCGGCGCAATCTTCAGCAGCAGTTCTTCGGCGCGCGCCCGCACCTCCGCCGTCAGCAAACGTTCGGTCAAAAGCTGACCGCGCTCCTTTTGCAGGTCGTAAAGCACAAAATCCCGGTAATCGCCCAGCAAAAGATACTGCCCGGCCTGCGCCCAATAGCAGTACACCGGCTTTGCCGGCTCCGTCCCGCCCAGCGCCGCCGCCTGCATGACTGCCAAATCGTAACGTGTAGCCTGCACCGGCGAGGTATCCTGCACATAATAAAGTTCGCTGTCGCCATTCAGCCAAAGCGCTTCCTTTTCCCACAGCACATCAGGCGCGGCAGATCTCCCGTCCCGAGAAGCGCGCAAAAAAGTTTGATAGCTTTGGCCGCTCTGGCCGTCAATAAAATACTGGGCGTAGCAAAGGTTGCGGTTACTTTTGGCAGCCGACACCCGATAAGTCATATAATAGTTGCCCGCCGTGGTGCGCATTGCCGCCATATGCCGCTCGTCCCCGGCGTCCGCCGGCAGCTGCAAAGCTGCAATCAACCGCTCCTCATTTTGCCCGGACTGGCGGCAGGTTAAAGCGCCGGTTTTCAGGTCTAAAATATAGGTATCCCGATTCAACTCCGGCCAGGCATTATAAACCAGCCTGTCGGTATAGAGCCGCGCCTCGTCGGCGGCTAAATAATCCACACCCACGCCCAACAGAAAATCCGCATTTTGTAAAGATATACAGGCTGAACCCCGGCGCATTTGCGGCGCGCCGCCAAAAATACATTCGCAGGACTGACCGTCCGGCCACACCCGCATGGAACTTTCCTGGCCAATATACATATGCAGCCAGGAACCGTCCGGCATAGCGACCGAAATCCGCTGCTCTTTGCTGTCCCACTCCGAGGCCAGCCCCAACGCGTCCAGCACCGGGCGCAGCGGCATATACAGCTGCTCGTCCTGCACAAATGCCCCGCTCTGCGGCTTGCCGTCCAGATAAACCTTAACCTCCGCCGCACAGGCTGTGCCGGGCCAAACCAACAGCGCCAGCATTAACATTGCCGCAAAAAGTTTTTTCATTGTACTATCACATCCTCTTCCAAAAAATTATAACCACATTGTAACATTATAATTGTAACATTTCAGAGCATAAAAAACAATGCTTTTGGCGAATTTTCAACATTTTTCCGCAAAAATTTTAGCACGACAACAACAGTCCCCGGCTACGCAGGCCAGGGACTGTTTATTATTCAGCTTTCAGCAAGCAATTAAAACTTATAAACCAGCGGATACTCTTTTATGCCGCCCTCAGCCCCCGAGCGGTAATTGCAAAACAGCGTGAAATAAAGCTTTTTGCCCTCGGCATAGTTAAAGCGCAAACTCGGCACGGGATCCGCCAACGGCAGGCCATAATTGAGATAGCGCCAGTATTCGTCAAACCAATCCGCCGGAATATCAAAATCCTGCGTGGACTGCAAAAAGGCCTCGGCTTTCGCTTTAACCTCGTCCGTCAGCAAAAGCGGGGTTAAGTCCTGAACCTCCCGGCTTTTTCGGTCATAAAGCCGCAGGCCGGTCAGCAGCAGATAGCGCTTATCCGCCCACAGGCACCAGCCGCCAAGCCCGGCGGGCAGTTCGCTGATTTCACCGGTGCGGTCGTCAATCGCAACCGAGGTTTCCTCATCCGGCAGCCAAAGAGTGCGCCCCTGCCAAAAGGGCTGAGGGATAGGCTCCAGAATACTGCTAGCGCAGCAGGTTCGCACCCGCCCGCCGCTCTGCGGAACATAAGCGGTAATTTGATAACCAAAAGTCAGCGCCCCGCTGCCAATGCCGCCGGTCTGGAAAAGATAATTGCCAGCCGGCGTGCGTTGTATAGAGAACCCGTGCGGCTCATACCAGGAATCTGGATTGTAGATAGACGGCAAATCCAGCATACACAGCTCGCGGCCATCCAGGCTTAAGCTGCCGCTAGAAAGATCAAGTCTAAACCGCCCCTCCCCGGCCAACTCCACATATAACTCCCGCGCCGGTTCGCCGTCAATCGGCGGTACAATCACCGCCTGACCAGGCTGGTAAAAGCATTGCAGCAACATCACCAACATCACCGCAAAAATTTTGCTCAACACACTATCACACCCCTATAACTCGAATTTATTTATACTTTTATTTTAACACCGTTTTAAAGAATAAGCAACGATTTTGCAAGAATATCAGTTTAATATTGACAAAACAATGGCGGATATATTAAAATACATATGGAGGTTGATATTATGTCTACATTAGAAAAAACTATAAACCTGCTCTACACCCTGCCAGAACCCAGTCTGGAAATTATTTATGATTTTATTAAATCATTGCAAACACCGGAAAACCGTTCAGAAAGCGACACCCCCCGCCAGAAAATGATTGATAACGCCGCCAACAGTCTAATTAACGAAAATATGAAAGCATTTATTGAATTAGCCAAATGATTATTTTAACCAAAGACGAAATTTTATGCCTGCATGAAAAACTATTGAATAAAACCGGCGGCCTTGCGGGCATCAGGGATATAAATATGTTGGAATCAGCCGTTTTGAACAGTTTACAAACATTTGACGGCAACGAACTATACCCCACAATTATTGAAAAAGCAGCGCATATGGCATTCGCTATTTGTAAAAATCATCCTTTTGTCGATGGCAACAAAAGAACCGCCCTCTTAACAATGTTGGTAATGCTAAGAATTAATAAAATTTTGCTAAAATATTCACAAACAGAATTAATATAATTAGGATTAGGTATCGCTGACGGCAGTATTAATTATCAGGGTATATTAAATTGGCTTGAACAGCATATTATAAAATAAAAAATTCTCCTGACATAACAGCGCCAGGAGAATTTTTTATTTTCATAAATCCACCGTAAAGATAACCTGCAAATACTCCTTATCGGCATTATCATAAAACGGCAGAAGACCGGCGCAGTTTTCAACAAGGTATTCTAAATCAGCCGCATAGGCCGGCCAATCATCCTTATCGGCAATCCTGGCAAAATTCTGCCGCACCCGCTCCGCCAGGTCAAAATGACGCAGATAATAGGCAATATTCTTAACCCAGCCATGCCTTTTCAGGCTGATAATTTCATCCTTCGTATCCACCAAAAATTCGCCGCCCACCAGAATATTTAAGGGCGTGCGGTTGGTTTCGCGCCACTTGCCGCCGCCCAGGCAAAGCTGAATCCCGTACCAGGCCTTGTCCAGCGCGCAGCCGCGCGTCGTGCCGAAAAGCCGCTCTTCAAACTCCGCCAGCATATAATTGTAACGCTCGCCCTCCGGTTGCGCGCAAAGCGCCGCCAACTCCTTATCGGTCAGCGCATATAAAACTCCCAAACGCGACATTCTAAGCCTCCCTCATCAATCGTCTGCTGCCGCCGCTAACGGCAGACTTACCACATAATCATCAGCCAACAACAGCAGCTGGCTGCCGTCCGGCGAGATAGCGCCCCGCTTAAATTCCCACAAACCGGGGTAAAGCTCCTGCAAACCGTCCTGCGCAGTGCCAAAAATCACCTCGCGGGTATTATCCACAAAATTATAGGCCACAACCTGGCAAGCGTCCTGGCTGCCGGGCGCGTAATATTCCGAAAAATAAATGGTATCGCCATAGGCCGCCAGCAGGCTGCCGTTGTCATCTTCTCTACGACATTCGCCCAGCACGCCGCCAGTCCAATCCACAATCTGATAATGCCTGCCGTCCTCACAAACAATCCGCAACACCAGATAATCCCCGGCCGCGTTTTGCACCGGCATAGCAGAAATATAATGCAGCCAGGGAACCGCAGTCGGCCATTCGGTATCGCAGCGGCGCTGCCAAACGCCAACCTCGCCATTGGGGCGCAGTTCGATCTCCAACAAATCGCCATACGCGCCCAGCAGCCTAAAATGATCCGGTTTTTGCGCTGTGGGCGGCGCCAAATAAGACCAGACATTGCCAATATCCGCCAGCTTAACCTCCCGGCCGGTTTTTTCATCATACAGACTAACAGCCTGCGAAACCCTCTGCAACTCCTTGGGGTCCTGTTCAAGGCGGCAGAAAATGTAAAGTCCATCATCCAGCCAAAACGCCTGATCGTCCCGTTTTAACCCGGCGGCGGCTGGCGCGGTAAATTCCGCCGTCTGCCCGGTAATATTATCATAGACCAAAAAATCGTGCTGTGTTTCATTGTAAAGCACCAGCTTTTGACTGTCCGGCAGATAATAGCTGTTGATAAAATCACCATAATCATACCGGCTGTCCTCCGGCCAGGTCAGCAAAAGCTCCGGCTCCGCACCGGCTGCCATACGGAAAAGCTTACTTTGCCGCCCGCCCTGCTTATTATCTATACCGCAAAGCAGGTAGTCCGTATCATTATAATAATAAAAATAAGCCTGCTCAACCTCTGCCCCCGACGCCTCGCCTTGCGACTCATCTGCCAACAGACCGGCCACCTGCGTAACCTGCATGGCCAGCGGTTCTGCCGCTTTTTCCGGCTCGGCGGCCTGCTTCTCGCCACAGCCCGTCAACACCAGTGCCAACAGTCCGAATAGCCAGACAACAACTAATTTCTTCTTCATCATTGCATCAACTCCTCAATTTGTTCAATACCGATAGTCAGCGGAAATCTGGCAATATCGGTGCTGTTTTTGCTTTTACTATAATAATGACAACATAGCTCAAAATTAAAAACGCCGTCTTGCTCGCTGACATAATTCAAATACGGCACCGGATCAGTCGTACCCCGCAAAAGTGTATTGCCAAAGTTTTGCCAAACATAATCAAAACTGCTTTCATCCGGATAAGCGCGCGGATCATTCGCGCGCAGCAGCTCATTCAGCTGCCCTTTCAGCTCGTCGGTCAACAGCAGACTGTTTAGCTCTAACAGTTTTTCACTCTGCCGGTCATAGCAGAAAAAGCCACCGCTGCCGCCCAGCAGCAACAGCCGCTCGTCCGCCCACCAGCAGTAGCCGCCCAATCGCTGATCTGCAAAATAAAGCTTATATTGCACCGCCTCGCCGGTGCGGTCGTTGATACAAACCGGGCCGTCCTCATCGGCCAGCCACAAGTTATCCCCCTGCCAGAACGGCTCCGGCAACGGATCAACAATTTCTGCCGCCAGATAAGTCTGCGCCTCGCCGCCCGCCGCCGGCACCAGCGCCGCCAACTGATAATGAAAGCTTAACGTGCCGCTGCCCACGCCCTCGCCCACAAACAGATAGTTTCCCGCCGGCGTAGGCCGCACCGTAAAACTATCCAGCTTCTGCCAGCTTGCGCCGCGCTCCGCATCCTGCCAGATCAGCGGCGCAAGCACCCCCAACCGGCAAGTGCGCCCATCTTCCGTCAATTCCAGCGCGCCGCTATTACGGTCAAAGCTATAAGCGCCGCTAGCTCCTTGGCCAGAAATAAGGTCAGCTGCGGCTGCCGTCATTTCCGCCAGGGGTAGGCTCCAAATATCCCGATAGCTGCAAAGCAGCAGCTGCCGCCCATCCGGGCTGCAAAAGCCCTGATAAAACCAGGTTTGACGCGGTTTGCGCTGGCTGCGGTTGTTAAAGACCTCCGTTTCCCCGCCGGTTAGATAATTATAAGCCTGCAAATGCAGGTAATAGTTATCACCCTCCACAACATACAGCGGAAAATACATAAAATCGCCCTGCGCACCCAACAGCTCCGCATCATTAGCCAGCAGTTGGCCGGTTTCGTCGGTAAGATGCTGCGGCAAAGCATAGCGCCCGATTTCCGCGCCGGCCTGCCAGTCGATCACCTGATAAACCATGTTTTCATCACCAAAGACCGACAGCAGAACCCGAACGCCCTCGGTGTTGGGGATAATCTGCATCCGATTATAATATTCTTCGGTTTCGCCGGTCGGCCATTCCTCCGGGCAGTTGTACAGATTTTGGATTTGCGCGCCGTCCATGTCAAGTTTCAGCTCAAACAAGTCCCCGGCATTTGTCATCATCAGCCAAAGCCCCGGCTCCAGCTGATAATAATTCTGAATCCAGCGCCCATTCATTTCCGCCAGCGGCTGTTCGCTATCCGCCGCCAAATCATAAAGGCTCAAACTGACGCGCCCCTTTGTCAGCTCGCGCCCAAACAGAAACAGGTTGTCCGTCAGGCAGACCGCCTCAACATCCCTTTGCTCCACAGGCAGATTGGCTGGCAAAGGCAGCTGAATTTGCCGGCCGGTTTCAGCCGCCACATCATATAAATAATATTGCTGACGATAAGGATTATACATGGCGCAAATGCCCTGCTCCGGCAGGTAGGCGGAGGAAAAACCCCACTCGTCAAAAGTAAAATCGCCCTCGCCCAAACCCGGCCAGCGGCAAAGCGTTTGCAAATCATTGCCGGTCAATCGGAAGAGCTGACACTGATAACCGTCATTAGTGATTGTTGGCGCAAAAATCAGCCAATCCTGCGGCGCTAAATAATAAGCGTCATAAATATACATCTGCCTGTCGTCAGTATAAGCGCCGTTTTTGTCCGGTTTAACCGAATCGCCAAACTCCTCGGCCAGCCAGTATTCATATACGGAAACGCCCTCGCCGGGGGTAGAGTCCGGCTCGCCGCAGCCAGTCAACAGCAGGGTTAAAGCCAGCAGGATTAACAAGAGCCTTTTCATTTTATCAGCTCCTTAATTTGCTCCAGGCTAATGCTTAACGGATATTCCTGGCTGGCGCGGCTATCCGTTGAATTATCATGATAATTACAAATCAATTTGAAGTTCAGTTCGCCGTTTTCTGCACCCAGAAACTCCAGCAACGGAACATTAGCAAATTCTCGCAGGATATGTTTATAACCCAGCATTGACCAATAATCATCCACACTTTGACTATAACCCTTGGTAAGCAATAAATCCTGCACCTTCGCTTTTAATTCATCAGTCAGTAGCTGAGATGTAATCTCAATGCCGCGTTCAGCAGATAAATCATAAATTATATAATTACCCAAGCAACCGGCCAAAATATACTGCCCATTTGTCCACAGACAATCCCAAAGCATATATTCATCGCTAAGCCCCTGTTCAAAAAACAGACTGTCGATATCCAGACCGGTCATTTTACCGCTGGGTTCGTCAATTATCAGTAACCTATTCTGATTAGGCGCTTCGTTATTCAACAATACCTTACCGCCGCCAGCCGCCACCGCCGGAAAATCCTCCCACGAATCGGCATAGTCATAACCTGAATAACTTACTCCCGAGTCGGCATTTAACCAGGCATACCAACGCAGCCAATGGCTAGGCTCGCTGTGCAGCATGCCGTCCGCCTTTACCAGATAATTGCCCATTTCTGTTTTGACTACCTTTAATTCATACATAACGCCAACCGGCTGATAGGCAAAATAACCCGGAAGTTGACAAACCCCCAAGCTGTGTGATTGCCCGCCGTTCTCCGCCAAAAACAGCTCGCCGGTATATTGATTAAGCGTATAAACGTCCGCCCCGTCCTCATAAGTCAGTTTGGGAGCCGTCAGGTATACTGCGCCACCCCGCCATTTAACATCAAACTGCATAACGTCTTCCGTTACGAAACGCAGCGGCACATAAACCGTCCCCCGGCTGATATAAGGCGCTTTCTCCAGCGTATAATGCGGACTATAAGCAAACAATTCCCGAAACTCCAATATGGCATCCAAACTGCCCACCTGCATACAAAGCGTGCCGCCCTCCGGCAGCATATTAGCCGGCATATCCGCCTCAATCGTTTGGTTTGCGGCTTGCCATTTAACATCCGCGCCTAATGTTTCAAACATTGTGCGCAGCGGTAAATAGGTATAACCGCCGCGTTCTACCGCGGTTGCCACTCTCTCTCCCTCCAGATACACCGGAACCTCTGCCGCCAGCGCCGCCCAAGGCAGGCCTAAGCACAACACCAGCAGCAAAAACATTGTAACAGAAAACTTTTTCATCACTACCACCCTTTCTTATATTTACTATGCTATAAATATTATACCACTAATAAAATGTTTTTTCAGCTGTTTTTCAGAAATATTTCCCTAGAAATATCTTGTTTACACCATGCCGTTTGTAGTATAATATAAGATGAAAGGAGACAGTGATTATGCCCAAAGAAGCAACTCTAAAAATTATGATGGACGCAGAATTAAAGGCACAAGCCGAGGCATTATACAGCCAGTTGGGAACTTCATTTGCCGAGGCCATACGCATATTTGCCAAACAAAGCGTGCAGGAAAAGGCTCTGCCTTTTAAGGTGCATATTCCAGAAAATCAAAATAACCTAAACCAAAGAATTGGCATAGCTAAAGGTAAATTTGTCGTACCTGATGATATTGATAAATACAATGATGAAATAACAAACGCATTTAGAGGTTTGTAATGAAACTTTTATCAGACACACATATAATTTTATGGGCGCTTACCGATGATGCTAAACTGTCGACCAGAGCCAAAAATATTATTTTATCAGCCAAAGATGAAATATTTTATAGTACGGCAACAATTTGGGAAATAACTATAAAGCATATGCAACACCCGGAACATATGCCTATATCCGGTCAACAGTTAGCTGTATATTGCGAAGAAGCCGGTTACCGTAACCTGCCAATTAAAAGCGAGCATGTATACGCATTAGAAACCCTAAAACGCAGCCCCGAAAGCCCCAAGCATAACGATCCATTTGACCGTATTATGCTGGCACAGGCAAAAACAGAAAACATGCACTTTTTATCTCACGATACCTTAATGCAAGATTATCAGGAAAAATGTTTGGTTAGCGTATAGGTAAATCGTTCAAACAAAGCAAAAACACCCCCGCAACAACGCGAGGGTGTTTCTATATTTTAGTTCAATCAGTCTTTTTTGTAAGGCAAGCGGCCGGTTTCATAGAGGTTGCCGCCCTGGGCGTCCACCGCCACAAAGCAAACCAGATCCTCCACTTCCAGCTTATGTATCGCCTCGGCGCCCAGGTCTTCATAGGTGATGACCTCGCAGGTTTTAACCGCCTTGGCAATAACCGCCGCCGCGCCGCCAATCGCGGCCAGATACACGCCTTTATATTTCCGCATGGCCTCGATAACCTCGGCAGAGCGCGGCCCTTTACCGATCATACCTTTCATGCCCTGTTCCAGCATGGTTGGCGTATAGGGGTCCATCCGGTAAGAAGTTGTCGGCCCGCAGGAACCGATCGGCCGGCCGGGTTTGGCCGGGCTTGGCCCCACATAATACATAATCTGGCCTTTCACGTCAATCGGCATCGGCTCATTGCGCTCCAAGCACTCCACCAGGCGTTTATGCGCCGCGTCGCGGCCGGTATAAATAACGCCGCTGACGCTGACTACATCGCCGGCTTTCAGTTTCATCACATCCTCGTCGGTGAGGGGTGTTTTCAATTTGATAATTTCCGCCATCGCAAATCGCCTCCCTTACAGCTCAATACTCTTGTGTCTTTGGCTATGACAGTTCATGGTAACAAAAACCGGCAAAGAGGCAATATGGCAGGGGAAATATTCCACATTAACCGCCAGCGCGGTGGTAACGCCGCCCAGGCCCTGGGGGCCTACGCCCAGTTTGTTGATACGCTCCAGCAGTTCGGTTTCCATTTTAGCATAATTCGGGTTGGGGTTATGCTCGCCAATTTCGCGGTTCAGCGCCTTTTTGGAAAGATAAGCCGCATAATCGGCGGTGCCGCCAACGCCAACGCCTACGATTACCGGCGGGCAGGGTTTGCCGCCGGCTACGTTGACGGTTTCCACCACAAAATCCATAACGCCTTGCAGACCGTCCGCTGGGCGCAGCATTTTAACTGCGGAACAGTTTTCCGCGCCGCCGCCTTTAGGCAGCAGGGTAATCTTTAAACCGTCGCCCTCCACAATCTCGGTGTGGATAACCGCCGGGGTGTTATCTTTGGTGTTCACACGCTCAAAAATCGGCTCGGCCACCATGGATTTGCGCAGATAACCATTGGTATAACCGCGGCGAACGCCCTCGTTAATCGCGTCGACCATGCCGCCGCCGGTAACCACCAGTTCCTGGCCCATCTCGATAATAAACAACGCCGTGCCGGTATCCTGACAGAGGGGCATTTGCTCGTCGGCGGCCACCTGATAGTTCTCGCAAACCTGGTTCAGAATATACTGGCCAATTTCCGATTCTTCCTGCCCGGCACGCTCTTTCAAAGCCGCTTTAACGTCTTCCGGCAGGTAGTATGCAGCGTCCATACAAAGCTTTTCTACCGCGTCAGCAATCACGCTTGCCTGTAATTCTCGCATTAAAATTCACTCCTTAACTTAAAATATGGGGCGTTAAATTCTGGCTACGCCGGAGGCCTTGGCCGCGTCCGCCACCGCCTTAGCGATAACCGCCGCCACGTTCTTATCCAGCGCGCTGGGAATAATGTTCTCATTATTCAGTTCGGCGTCCGGGATATAGCCGGCCAGGGCCTTGGCCGCCGCAAGTTTCATATCCTCGTTGATATCGGAAGCGCGTACGCTTAAAGCGCCCTTAAACAGGCCGGGGAACACCAAAACGTTGTTGATCTGATTGGGGAAATCGGAACGACCGGTGCCGATAACCGCCGCGCCGCCGGCTTTGGCCTCGTCGGGGAAAATTTCCGGCGTGGGGTTAGCCATAGCAAAAATAATCGCGTCTTTGGCCATAGTTTTTACCATTTCGGTAGTCAGCAGACCGGGCTTGGATACGCCAACGAACACATCCGCATCCTTAACAGCATCAGCCAGATTGCCAACTCTGCCCTCATGGTTAGTCTTGGCTGCCAGATCCTTGTGGTTATCGTTCAGCATGGTAGCCGGAACATCCTTGTTGATGATACCCTCCATATCCACCAGGAACATATCCTTAACGCCCATTGCCAAAATAATACGGGCAATAGCCGAACCAGCCGCGCCGCAGCCGTTGATTACAACTTTCAGATCTGCCATTTTCTTGCCAACAACCTTGGCGGCGTTGATGATGGCGCTCAATACGCAAACCGCCGTGCCATGCTGATCATCATGGAAAATCGGAATGTCCGTTTCCGCTTTCAGGCGCTCTTCAATGTAAAAACAGCGGGGAGCGGCAATGTCTTCCAGGTTGACGCCGCCGAAAACCGGAGCAATATTTTTAACAATTTTGATGATCTCTTCGTCATCCTGCGTGTCAATACAAATCGGGAAAGCGTCAACATCAGCAAATTCCTTAAACAAGATACTCTTGCCCTCCATAACCGGAATTGCCGCCTTGGCGCCAATGTTGCCCAAGCCCAAAACTGCGCTGCCGTCGGAAACCACAGCCACCAGATTACCCTTGGCGGTGTATTTATAAACATCATCGGCGTTATCGCGGATTTTGCGGCAAGGCTCTGCCACGCCGGGGGTATAGGCGGTGCTTAAATCATCTCTGGTTTTAACCTCCACCTTGCTGACGACCTCGATTTTGCCCTGGTGCTTTTCGTGCATCTCCAGAGCCAGTTGGTTATAATCTGCCATTTTACATCTTCCTCTCTTTTTTGCAGGTCTGCTGCAATTTTTTCAGGCAGAAGCGCCGGGCTAAAGAACCGGATACTTCTTCTCTATACTTATATAATAAACTATTTGCGCAACAATTACAACTGAATTTTTTAAAATAATGACACAATTTCATAATAAAAAATATTAAAAAGTTTAGCCGTATACACAGCCCGCAAATTTTGTATGCAGGTTTGCAAAATTATCTTGACTTTTAGCAGTGTTTCTATTATAATAAAAACACAAAGACTGATCCGCAAATCGGGTCAGCCCACGGGAATTTAGTTAAAAAATAACCGCATTCTTTTGGTGAGAGGGCGGTTATTTCCTTTTACTATGCTTAATAGCGAAATCCGCTACTGCCAAAAGCAGCATTAAAAGCGCGGACACTTCTAAAAAAGACATAAGTATCACCTCCCCGCCGTACAAAGTGGAGAGGGCCCCAATCCCTCGTTTTTCCAACTACACGCCAATCACTTGGGCATATTTGTTTTCCCGAGGGCTAACCGCCAATTTGTTTTTCAGCCTTTGTGTATTTTAGTATATCATACTATTGGTCATTTTTCAACTTTTTTCTCTCTTTAATAAAACAGCAAGCCCGCAAATTTTATGTGTAGGCTTTCAGAATCATCTTGACTTTTGGCAGTTTTTCTATTATAATATAGAAAAGGCACCGCTAATAAGCGGCTGGCCGTTATGTTATAGGTTTAATTAAAACCTGCCACTGTGGCCTAGTGGCGGGTTTTTCTTCGTTCAAACTCTATTATAATACTTATAAAACCAAAGTTCAGAGTTATCCGAATCATAGTCATCACCCCCTTTCGAGGGATTCGACCAGCCGCCTACCGTTATTTTACGATGCCTTATTTATATTTTACTGCTACCAACCTTTGAGGTCAAGTATTTTTTACACAAAATTACAAATTCTTACTTTTCATAAGTTGCCAATCCAAAAAGCAAGCCCACGCATTTTTGCGTAGGCTTGCTTTTTTGTTCATTTCTATCTATATTACTTAATATTCTCACTAAATCTCATAATCATCATGGCTACTTCCGCGCGGGTGGCGTTGCCCTGCGGTTTCAGCGCGCCATTATCTCCATTAATAATGCCTGCGCCGACTGCCCACTGCATAGCTTCGGCTGCCCAGCCGCTAACTTTGCTGCTATCGCTGAAGTTGGTCAGGCTGCCTTTGGCGGAAACATCCAACCCTTTAGCCTGCGCATAGCGGTAGAGTACCGCCGCCAGCTGTTCGCGGGTGATTGCGTCGTTGGGGCCGAACATGCCCCTCACTCCGTTCGGGACTAGCTGCGCGTCGCCATTCTCATAGCCTTTAACTACGCCGTTAGAGCTGGCCCAGGCAATCGCCTTGCTGAACCACTGGCCGTCGGCTACGTCGCTGAAGTTGGCATTGCCGGTGTTCGGTTCGCCCTCCAAACGGTAAAGCATGGTAACCAGCATAGCGCGGGTGGTGGCGGCGTTCAGTTCAAAGCCCTTTTCGGTGCCGTTCATCATGCCTTTGTTGTAAACATAGGCCACCGCCTCGGAGTACCACTCGCCATTTTTAACGTCCGCAAATACGTTGTTGATGTTCAGCGCGGTAACCGTGCCGCTCGGTTTGGTTGTGGTTGTTCCGGGCTTTTCGGGCGTAGTCGGCTTGGTGGGTTGTTCCGGTTTTTCCTGCGCAGGCTTGCGGTTGCCGCCGCTGTGGCCGCCGCCCCCGCCGCCGTTATACTGCCAAACGGCATAAACCGTAGTATCCGCAGTGAATGTGTAAGTTTCGTTGGCTTTAGCGATAGTTTGGCTGTCTTTAGCGCCGATTGCCCAGTGCTGCAATGTGTAGCTGCTCCTGGTTGCGGTCGGCATTTTGTAACCCTCGCCCCTGGTTACATAATCCGGATTGCTAACGCCATTTGCCAGTTTGCCGCCGTTGGTATCAAAAGTAATGGTATAAACCTTGTCCGCCGTAACGGTTACGGTACACTCGGTCTTTTTGTCGCCAGCTGTGGCAGTGATAACTGCTGTGCCTTTGCCAACCGCCGTTACCTTGCCGTCTTTATCAACAGCAGCTACTGTGTCATTGCTGGTTGTCCAGGTAACAGTTTTATTGGTCGCGTCGGCTGGCAAAACGGCGGCGTTCAGTTGCTCGGCGGTTCTGACCTCCAGCGTCAAAGCGGTTTTATCCAAAGTTACGCTTTCCACCGGGATTTTTTTCTCGGTAACGGTTACGGTGCAGGTGGCTGTTTTGTTGCCGTCCGCAGTGGTGGCGGTGATTGTGGCATTGCCAGCCGCCAAAGCCGTTACCTTGCCGTTTGCGTCCACTGTGGCAATTTTGTCATTATTGCTGGTGAATGTAACTTTTTTATTGGTGGCGTTATCTGGCGCAACCGTAGCAGTCAATGTCGCGTTATCGCCGATTGCCAAATTCAAAGCGGTTTTATTCAGAGTAACATTGGTAACCGGTACGTTGTCCGGGTTGTCAGGGTTGTCAGGATTATCATTAAAATGAATTGTTGCATTTGTTAAACATTCATTGGTTTCCCCTATGGTAATTTTTTCCCACTCACTTTTTGTACCGCCATAATAAACATCACTTAATTTTTCACAGAATGAAAAAGCGTAGGCACCAATACTAGTAACACCATCCGGGATTTTAACACTTGTTAAGCTTGCACAACTTAAAAAAACACCTTCTTTGATATCGGTAACACTATTTGGTATATCTATACTTGTTAAACTGCGGCAATTGTTAAAAGCCATTTCACCAATACTGGTAACACTATTCGTGATTGTTATGCCCGTTAAGCTACTGCAACCAGAAAAAGCATAATTCCCAATACTGGTAACACTATCCGGGATTGTTATGTTTATTAAACTACTGCAATCAAGAAAAACACAAGAATAAATACCAGTAATACCATCTGGTATGGTTATGCTTGTTAAATTGCTGCAATTACGAAAAGCATCGGGTCCGATACTGGTAACACTGTCCGGTATGGTTAAGTTCGTTAAACTTTGACAATACTCAAACGCATTGCTTCCAATACTGGTAACGCTATCTGGTATATATATACTTGTTAAGTCGCGGCAATTTTTAAAAGCTGATTCTCCAATACTGATTACACCATCCGGTATGATTATGCTTGTTAAACTGCGGCAATCTTCAAAAGTGCTAATACCAATACCAGTACCAGCAACACCATCCGGTATAGTTATACTTGTTAAATTGTAACAACTATAAAAAGCATGACTTGCAATACTGGTAACACTATCCGGTATGGTTATACTTGTTAAACTACTGCAATTAGAAAAAGCACCACTACTGATATCGGTAATACTATTCGGTATTGTTACGCTTGTTAAACTACTGCAAATAGAGAAAGCATGATTTCCAATACTGGTAACGCTATTTGGAATATTTATGTTTTTTAAACTACGGCAAGCATAAAAGGCATTTGCACCAATACTGGTAACAGAATCAGGAATTTCAATACTTGTTAAACTGCCGCAATGAGAAAAAGCCTCCGAACCAATACCAGTAATACCGGCATTGAGAACTACCCTTTTTACATTATCTCTATCAACATCTGCGCTCCAAATATCTCCATGCGGCACTTCACCAGTACCGCTAAACGTCAGCGTGCCGTCATCCGTAAAAACCCAAGTAACAGTACCATCATCAGTACTGCCAGTAATGTCCGCCAAAGCCGCACCAGGCGCAAGCCCAAACAACATAAAGACGGCCATTAACAAAATTAATAACCTTTTCCTCATAAATCCCAATCCTTTCATAAAGAAGTGTTTATTCCAATGTTATGGTAATGGTCTGGCTGGCATTATCCCAGTCTACCTGTGCCTGCAAAGCCTCGGCTACAAAACGCAGCGGCACCATAGTATTTCCGTTTTTGGTAACCGCCGGCGCGTCCAGCGCGATACCCTCACCGTTCTTCTTGGCCGCTTTTTCGCCCAAAACCAGCTCAATAACCGTATCCCCTTTGGTAGCCGTAATCTTCTGACTGGCCGCGTCATATTCCACCGCCGCGTCCAACGCCTCAAAAATCGCGCGCATTGGCACCATAGTTGTATCATTCGCCATATACGGAGCCTGCGGGAAATTCAGCCGTTTGCCGTTCAGCTTAATTTTAATTTTCTGGCTGCCGTCGTCTTCCAAAACAATTAAAATACGATTACCGTCTTCATCTATGCCCGAAGACATAAAACCCTCTCTAACAGCAAAATTATCATCCGCTGTGCCGGCATAGAGCTTTGCAGAATCGCGATCACCATCCACAAAATGGTATGCGCCATTTTCATAAATCACATTAACAAACGGTATATACAACGAGCTGCTCCCAACTTCAGCAAGCCCGCTGCTAATCCTTACCCGGCTGCCGCGGCGCAAAGTTATAAGCGTAACGCCCTGCGAATATTCATTATGAATATATACGCCCTCTTCCGAGGTCGGCCTATCCTCACACATTGTAACTGTTGTCTTTGTCATCTTCATTGCGGAAAAATCGACTTTCCCCGGCATACCAGTGCCTATATCGGCAGTCAAGGTCAAAGAGGCATAACCTCCCGCCGCCCAAGCCGCAGGCGCCATACTTAGCGCCAGCATAACCGCCAGCGCCAGCACAGTAAAAATTTTCTTCTTCATTATTATATAACCTCCTAAAATTTTTTTGTATCTTGACAGCCAAAACACCAAAGGGGCGTTTTTCAAGGAAGGAGTTGGGTTGACCTTTAAAAACCGCCCCAAGGTATCGGCCACCAAGACAACAAAAAATACGCGCGCAGGCATAATTCACCCACACACGCATAGAAAACCCTTTCAGGAGGGATTATACTTCTAAAGCACAGCACCACACAACCGCTTTTATAGAAAAAACGATTGCAAAAAGAATACAGTTATATTATAATAATAACTGGTAGTGGTACTTGCACAAAAAAGCAGTTGTGTATGGCTGGTTCGGCAGCCTGCATAGGGGGCCTGGGGTACTGCGAATACCTCAGCCCCTGCCGCTACTTTTTTTGTTGCCCCGGACACTATAAAACAACGGGATACATTAATATTATAATGCTAACTAAAGTATTTATCAAGATGTTTTTGGCAAAATTTTCAATTTTTTTTGCTTGACAAAGGTATTGATGCGTATTATAATATAAAAAAAGCCCCATCGCTACGCTCTGGGATTAGTTCTCACTAAGCTCTAGCTGCGGCCTGTGGCCTTGCTAATCGCTAAGTGTTCACATAGCCCCACTGATAAGCGGTTAGCCTCAAAACAGTGTTATAAATAAATTTAATTTACAACCGCTACTATGCGACTAGTGGCGGTTGTTGCTATGTCTAAACTTTATCTCAATGGAAATTTTGAAGTTTCCAATATGAAATGTCAGCTTAATTGGCACAGAGCCTCACCCCCTTTCGGGAGATATTGACTAACCGCCTACCGTTATTTTGTGGTGCCTGCTGTTCTCGTCCACTTTGAGAACAGCCATTTATATTTTACCTTTAACAAACATATTTATCAAGATGTTTTTGGCAAAATTTTCAATTTTTTTTGCTTGACAAAAGCAAGCACTGTATATCTTTATGCAGGCTTGCTTTTTGGCATATTGTATGTTAAAATAAACCGTGAAAAGAGAATATTCGCTCAATATGCGGCTGCCCCTCCAGGAACCACGACACGCAAGTGAAGTGCAGAGAGGGTGACGTATCCCCTCTCTCGCTTACATAGGAGAATAAGGGGGTGTTGCAATGATTTGGATAAACATTGCTGCCCTGGTTATGCAAGCTATTCAGCTGGCAATACAGGTAACAGAATTTTTGAAAAATAATAGCAAATAAAATAGCCGCTCTCCTACCAAAGACCGCGGCTATTTATAGCTAAATTCAGAGGGGCAGCCGCTGCGAGCGAATACCTCTTTTCATTTCTATAAATATTATAGTTCAGTTTTGCCAGTTTGTCAACTTAAATTTTTAAAAAAATTATTTTCATGAAAGGACAAAAAATTATGAAAATAGCCCTCGCCCAAATCAAAGTCCGCGCCGGCCGGCCGGACGTTAACTTTCAAACTATGATGGATTTTTGCCGCCGGGCCGCAAAACAGCAGGCCGATTTAATTGTCTTCCCGGAACTGGCCATGAGCGGCAGCTTTCTGGGCCAGGCCTGGGCCAGCCCCGGCCTAATGGCCGAAATTCAGAAGTATAACCAAAAACTGATTGCCGCCAGCACCCAGCTGAACGGCGCGGTGGTAGTCTTCGGCAGCGTCGGCCTGGTGAAGACCCCCGACGGGGGACAATCCCCCACCAGCGCCATTTATGTGGCGCAAAACGGCGGCCAGCTTTCATCCCCCGCCGGCACATTTAAAACCAAGGTTAACGGCCAACAGCTGGATTTTGCCCTGCTGACCGAACAGCAAAGCCAGCCCGCCGCCCCGCTGGTGCTAAAGCTGGCCACCTCGTTCTTTGTGCAGGAAAAAACGCCCCAGTTTTACCAAAGCTTCGCCGCCTTTGCCAAAACCTATGGCAAAACGCTGCTCTACGTCAACCATGTTGGCGTGCAGGACGCCGGCAAGCCGGTTTATGTTTATGACGGCGGCAGCGCCGTCTTCAGCCCGCAAGGCGAACTGGCAGCCGCCGCGCCCCAGTTTGTCGAAGACTTGCTGATTTTTGATACCGAGCAGCCCGGCCAACCGCAGGAAATACCTCAAACCGACAGCACCGAGGCGCTCTACAACGGCCTGGTACAGGCCATCCGCGAGTATTCCGCCAATCTGGGGATTAAACGCGCCGTAATCGGCCTGTCCGGCGGGATTGATTCCTGCCTGAACGCCTGCCTGCTGACCGCCGCCCTGGGCAAAGAAAACGTGTTGGGCGTCAATATGCCTACGCGCTATAACAGCGAGGCCACCCAGGAGTGCGCCGCCAAGCTGGCCGCCAACCTGGGGATTCGCTATGAGGTGCTGCCCCTTCAAGAGCTGGTTAACAAACGCGCCGAGCAGCTGGCGGCGATTAACCTGCC
>CAQWMM010000005.1 GCA_948907985.1 uncultured Bacillota bacterium | reverse complement strand
TGTTGCCGTGCTTTCTAGCAGGACGGGACTCCTTCTTACCCAGCAAGCTATCCAGGGATTTGCAGAGATAGTAACGAGTCTTATCAGGCTCAACAACCAAATCAACAAAGCCGCGGGCCGCAGCCTTATAAGGATTAGCGAATTCTTCTTCGTATTCAGCAATCTTTTCAGCGCGGGTTTTCTCGGGGTTAGAGGAGTTCTTGATATCCTTAGCAAATACGATGTTAGCAGCGCCGGAAGCACCCATAACAGCGATTTGAGCAGTCGGCCAGGCGATAGCCACGTCAGCGCCCAAGGATTTGCCGCACATTGCCAGATAAGCGCCGCCGTATGCTTTGCGGGTAATCAGAACCAGCAGCGGAACAGTAGCCTCGGAGTATGCGTACAACAATTTAGCGCCATGACGAATGATGCCGCCATGCTCCTGAGCAACACCAGGCAGATAGCCAGGGGTGTCAACACAGGTAAGAATCGGGATATTAAATGCGTCGCACAGACGAATAAAGCGAGAGGCTTTGTCTGAGCAGTCGATATCCAAGCAGCCAGCGCCAACGCAGGGCTGGTTAGCAATAACGCCTACGGAACGGCCATTCAGACGAATGAAACCAGTTACGATATTCTTGGCGAAGTTTTCATGTACCTCAAACAGATAGCCATTATCAGCAATAGCGGTGATAACGTCTTTCATGTTGTAGGGTTTGTTCGGGTTATCCGGAATAATGCTCAGCAAGGATTCCTCGCAGCGTTCAACCGGATCATCGCAAGCAAATACAGGAGCGCCTTCCATATTGTTGCTGGGCAGGAAGGAAAGCAAGGTTTTAACCTGCTCAATACATTCGTCCTCAGTTGCTGCATAGAAATGAGCGTTGCCGCTCTTGGTGTTATGAGTGCGGGCGCCGCCCAGGGCTTCCGCAGTAACAACCTCACCAGTTACGGACTGAATTACAGCCGGACCGGTAATGAACATCTGGCATTTATCCACCATGAAGATAAAGTCAGTCAAAGCCGGGGAATACACAGCGCCGCCAGCGCAGGGGCCCATGATGATGGACAACTGCGGCACAACGCCGGACGCCAAAGTGTTCAGTTTGAAGATACGGCCATAGCCGTTCAGAGCGTCAACCGCTTCCTGAATACGAGCGCCGCCGGAATCGTTGATGCCGATGCAGGGAGCGCCGTTTTTAACAGCCAGTTCCATAACCTTGCAGATTTTAGCAGCGTGCATCTCGCCCAGGGAGCCGCCCTGAACCGTAAAGTCCTGGGAGAATACATAAACCAGACGGCCGTCAACAGTGCCGTAGCCGGTAACAACGCCTTCGCCCGGAGCTTTAACTTTATCAAAGCCGAAAGCAGTACCGCGGTGTACCACGAACTGATCCAACTCTACAAAGCTGCCATCATCCAGAATCTTATCAATTCTTTCGCGGGCAGTATATTTGCCCTTAGCATGATGTTTGTCAATCTTCTCTTGCCCGCCGCCCAAAATAACTTCTTCACGTTTTTTGATCAACTGAGCCAACTTATCTGTAGCCATCCTTTTACCTCCTAAAGATCCTTATTTGTGTTCGCAAAGTTCCAGCAAAATGCCGCGTGTTGCCTTCGGATGCAAGAAAGCGATTCTTGCGCCGCCAGCGCCATTGCGAGCAGTTTTGTCGATCAGACGAACACCTGCAGCGTCCAAATCAGCCAAAGCCTGGTCAATATTATCAACCTTGAACGCAACATGCTGGATACCCTCGCCGTTCTTTTCCAAGAACTTGGCAACGGGGCCATCAGGAGTGGTGGATTCCAACAATTCCACCCAGCTGTTCTCTACCGGAATAAAGCCAGTGGTGGTTTTCTGTTCTTCTACAGTTTCCTTGAAGTCCAGCTTCAAACCCAAAGCCTCGCCCCAAAAAGCCATAGCCTCGTCAATGTTATTAACTGCCACACCCAGATGATCAATTCTTTCTACCTTGAACATATCTTTTCACCTCCAAGTTTTTTTGGCAGAACCATGGTTATTTGGACAGTATAACCATAACCCTGCGTTTTAATAAAATGATTAGGATTTATATAAGAAAAGCATGGATTAAAAACCTGCTTGTTCCTACCTCTGCCAAATTCTGAGCCAAATCAACAATCAAAGCCCCATAGATTTCTTAATTATATATTACACTAGTTATATGATAACATTAATCACAAATTTTAGCAATACAATTTTGCGAAAAATTTTATTAATTCTGCATTATTTTTATTCATTTTATCCATAAAAATTCCGCAAAAAAATTTATTTCAAAAAACCATTGACTTCCAGCCCAAAATATATTAAAATATAAGTTGCATTTAATCGTGCGCCTGTAGCTCAGTGGATAGAGCGTCGGCCTCCGGAGCCGAAAGCGTAGGTTCGATTCCTATCAGGCGTACCAATGCGGAAAAACCTTGGCGCAATTTGCCCAAGGTTTTTTATTTTTAAACGCGCGCCATACCGTC
Organism: uncultured Bacillota bacterium; assembly: GCA_948907985.1. GTDB lineage: Bacteria > Bacillota > Dehalobacteriia > UBA4068 > UBA4997 > Avidehalobacter. The sequence continues at coordinate 61,648 of CAQWMM010000005.1, read as the reverse complement.
CACGTTCAGCACCGCGCCGTTTATGTATGAAGCTTTATCCGAGGCCAGGAAAACAAAGGCGTTGGCAATATCTTCCGGCTGCCCCAAACGGCGCAGCGGAATTTGGGCGATCATCGGCTCGATAACCTCCAGCGGTACAGCGCGCATCATATCGGTTTCGATAATCCCCGGCGCCACGGCGTTCACCCGGATACCTTTCGGCCCCAACTCTCTGGCCAAAGATACCGTAAAGCCATTAACCGCAAATTTAGACGTTGGATAAGCAACGCCGCTGGGCTGGCCATAAATGCTGACCATCGAAGAGGTGTTCAAAATAACGCCCGCGCCCTGCGCCACCATATAATCAACCGCGGCGCGCGTGCAGTTATAAACCGCCTTAATGTTCAAATCCAACACTTTATCAAAGGTTTCCTCACTGTATTCGACAAAATGCGTACTGTCAGACATTCCAGCATTGTTCACCAAAATATCTATCCGGCCATATTTTTCCGAAATCCGGCTAAAAGCCTGTTTAACAGCATCATAATCGGCCAGCTTGGGGCAAATGCCCTCCACCTTTCCGTCGGGATACGCAGCTTGCAGGCTTTCCACAGCCTGGTCAGCGGTAGTTTGCCGGCTGGCGCAAAGCACAACAACCGCGCCCTCGGCCAAAAAAGCCCTGGCCGTTGCCAAACCAATCCCGCGGCTGCCGCCGGTAATCACCGCCACCTTATTTTCTAAAAGCATTTTGTCAAACCTCCTGCCAAATTTTTTACAACTATTCTGTTTTTTATTATAACAAATTTCGGCAGAAAAATCAATCACTAAATTTATACAAATTTTGCAAATAAGTTTAATAGTCCTCAATATATAACTTTATTATTGCCCTAACGCCGGTGCGCAGCGCCATAACAAAACTATCAAATCCGCGCAGTTTATTATAAGCCAAACGTTCGTGCAAAATTTCGTCAAACTCCTTAGCCAGTTCCGCGTCTATCGCCTTTAGTTTTATACTAAAATTGGCCTGGCGCATTATCGAACTGATTTCTGAACTTCTGCACAGTCTGCTTATCGCCGCAAAATCAATTTTGCCTAAAAGTTCCAACACATTCTGATATTGTTTATTATCTCTCATCTTTTGCATGTTTGCAATTTCTTTGAGAGAAAAAAATTTAACTAACGTAAATATTTCCTGCTTATCAATATTTTTTAAAATTGCCCGTTCCTCTTCTGTCAATTTATCTTTTAACAGAGGATCTTTAATCAAATCATCCATATCATTAACTAATTTGGCAGTTATCTTTCGTTTTTCTTTTTTTTCATCCACAATATCATCTCCATAATTTTTTATAATTATAACACTCTTTCAGTATATCTTCAATATGTTTTCAATATGTTTTTGGTATATATTATGTTTTATATTTAATATATACTATATTTAGCTTATAATTCAAACGAGGTGATGACAATGGAAGAAAAATTTATTGTTAAACCTAAACGATTAGGGAAAAGTATATACGAGCCTGTCAATACAAGCATAAGAATAGAAAAGGCCTTGCTAGACTCTTATGAGGATCTGGCAAACCGAACCGGCTATTCTCGAAACGAGGTAATGTGTATGGCATTACGTTATGCTTTAGAAAACGTCGAACTTGTTGAAAGTTGAAAAAAGCCCTCTATCTGCAAAACCGCAGGTAGAGGGTTATTTTTTGAGGATTGGACAAAATGCATTGTTTTATCTTCTTCCAGCCCCCTCAGTCATCGGCTCCCTATTAGTCGCCGCTGACAGCTCCCCCAAAGGGGGAGCCAGGTTTAAATATTCATCTTATAAGCAGGAAAACTTGCCTCCCCCAGAGGGGGAGGTGGCATATCTGACCGTTAGGGAAGATATGACGGAGAGGGTGAGAACAGATAGGCTTAAAACTATTCGTTTGGCCACTCTTAAAATTCATCTTGACTTTTTTCAGCTTTTCTAGTATAATAAAAGCACAAAGAACTGATCCTTAAATCGGGTCAGCCCTTAGGAATTTGGTTAAAAATAACCGCAACCTTTTGCTGGGAGGGCGGTTATTTTTTTTTGCCATGATTCAATATAAACTCGGCAACCTGTATGCCAAGCTGAACAGCTTGCATAACTAAAGCCGCTATGTTTAACCAAAACATAAACATCACCTCCCCGTCTTACAAAGTGGAGAGGGCCCCAATCCCTCATTCTGCCAACTATAAACCAATCACTTGGGTATAATTATCTTCCTGAGGGCTAACCGCCAATTCAATTTTCAGTCTTTGTGCAATTTTTATTATACCATAGAAACAAAAAAAGGGCAACTAATTTTTATTTAACTTCCGCCCAGGGAACAACGTTCCCCCGTTCGTCCACCAGTCCCCAAATTAGCGGCTCCAACTGCGGCGGCTCCGGCAAAACCTGCAAAACCCGCTGCAAATCCTTTTTGGCCGCCTCGGCCTGCGCCAAATCGCTGGCGTAAACCTCGGCCAGGCGTTCCCCGGCCACAACTTGAGCGCCGGCAGGTTTTATCATCCGCACGCCCACCTGATAATCAATCTCATCCTCCACGCGCTCGCGGCCTGCGCCCAGGCGCTGCACAATCTCCGCCACCTGCGCCGCGTCCGCCGCCGACAGATAGCCGTTTTTAGCCGCCAAAACCGGCACAACGTGTTTGGCCTGTACCAGTTCGCCGGCCTGCAAACTTTCGGTATCTCCGCCCTGCGCCTGCAAAAATGCCAACAGCTTTTGCCAGCCCCGGCCGTCCTGCAAAGCCGCCTCGGCCTGCTGCCAGCCGTCCCGCCGGCATTCCGCCAAACCGCCTAAATACAGCATTTCCCCGGCCAGAACCACCGCCAGCCGCTGCAAGTCAGCCGAAACCGCCAAATCCGGCTTATTCTGCAAAATATCGGCACACTCGGCCACCTCCAGCGCATTGCCCACCGCCGCGCCCAAAGGGGCCGCCATAGAAGAAATCACCGCCTCCACCCGCCGGCCGGCGCTGCGCCCCAGCTTAACCATTAGCCGCGCCAGTTCCGCCGCGCTGGCCGCGTCCGGCATAAAAGCGCCCGAACCAAACTTCACGTCCAACACAATCACTCCCGCGCCAGCCGCGATTTTTTTCGACATCACACTGGCGGCAATCAGCGGCAGCGAATCCACCGTAGCCGTCATATCCCGCAAAGCATAAAGACGCTTATCCGCCGGCGTCAAATTCTTGGTCTGCGCCACCACCGCCAGGCCAATTTCTGCCACCTGCGCCAACAGCGCAGGCTCCGGCAGTTCCAGCCTAAAACCGGGCACAGAGGCCAGTTTATCCGCCGTGCCGCCGGTTTTGCCCAAACTGCGGCCGCTCATCTTGGCAATCTTCAGCCCGCAGGCCGCCGCCAGCGGCATAGCAATCAGCGTGGTTTTATCCCCCACCCCGCCGGTAGAGTGTTTGTCCGCACAAACCCCGTCAATACCGCTTAAATCCAGCCGCTCGCCAGAAGCCACAATCTCCTCGGTCAGGGCGAAAGTTTCCGCCTCAGTCAAACCGCGCCAAAAAATCGCCATCAGCATGGCCGCCGTTTGATAGTCGGGAATAGACCCGTCCAGCATACCGCGCAGCCAAAAGCGGATTTCTTCGGCCTGCAAAAGGCCGCCGTCCCGCTTTTTGGCAATCAGACCATACATATTAAATTTATCAGCCGCCATATTATTCACCCCTTGCCGCGCCGCCAACTTTAGTTATATCCGCCAAAAAACTACGCCCGGCGGGCAGTTCGGGCGCGCCCAGATATTCCGCCGCCGTCGCCCCCAAATCCGCAAAGCAGGAGCGCACGCCCAAATCAATCCCGGCCGCCGCTGGCTCGCCATAAGCCAACACCGGCACATACTCGCGGGAATGGTCGGTGCTGGGCGTTGTCGGATCATTGCCGTGGTCAGCCGTAATCAGCAGCAAATCAGCCGGGCGCAGAGCCGCCAGCAGCCGCGGCAGCCAGGCGTCGAAAGCCTCCAGCGCCGCCCCATAACCGGCAGCGTCGTTACGGTGCCCATAAAGCATATCGAAATCGACCAGATTAGCCCAAATCAAACCGGCGGAGTGCTTGTCCACAGCGGCCAAAATTTTCACCATACCGTCCGCGTTATCAGAAGTCGGATAACTGAAATCAATATTTTGATCCGCAAAAATATCGTGAATTTTGCCAATCGCCACCACCGGCAGGCCTGCCGCCTGCACGGCGGCCAGCAGATTACCGTCCGGCGGCAGCAGCGAAAAATCGCGCCGCCTCTCGGTGCGGCTAAAATGGCCCGGCTCGCCGACAAAGGGCCGGGCGATCACCCGCCCAACGCCGTGTTCGCCCACCAGCAGGCGGCGGGCAATCCCGCACATCTCATAAAGCTGTTCCGGCGGGATCACCTGCTCGTGCGCCGCAATCTGGAAAACACTGTCCGCCGAGGTATAAACAATCGGCTGGCCGGTGCGCATATGCTCCTCGCCCAACTCCTGAATAATCACCGTCCCAGAGGCCGGAACATTGCCCAGCGTGCCCCGGCCAATCCGGCGTTCAAACTCGGCCAGCAAAGAAGCCGGAAAACCGTCGGGATAAGTGGGCAGGGGCCGCAGCAGCGGCGTTCCGGCCAGTTCCCAATGACCGGCGGTGGTATCCTTGCCGCAGGAAACCTCCTGCATCCGGCCAAAGGCGGCTTTCGGCGCGGCCTGAGGGGCCACGCCCCGCAAAGGCAAAATATTGCCCAGGCCCATTTTTTGCAGGTTGGGCAAGTTCAGCCCGCCCAGCGCCTCCGCAATATGGCCCAGCGTGTTGCTGCCCGCGTCGCCGTAGGCCGCCGCGTCCGGGGCCTCGCCAGCGCCCACGCTGTCCAGAACAATCAAAATCACTCTTTTTTCCGCTAAATTTTTTTCAGCCATATAAATCAACTCCCTTAGCCTTAATTTTAATTTTGCCGTTAGGGCGTTTCTTATATGCTTAATTCGTGAAAAATTGTTCATCTCCTGCTTTTTTAGTTTTTTCGCCGCTCAAGGCGGGCGGCGCTGTCAACTGCCCGGCGCGTAAGGTATCACCTGCGCTTTTTCCCCAAACAACACCGCCTGCAAAGCGGCCCACAGCCCGCCGCCCTTTTGCTCTGCGGTCAGTTCCCCAGCCGAATCTTCAGCCGGATTTTCGGCAGTGTCAGCAGCGGCGGCCTGCTCCGCATTAACTTGCGTTTCATCAATTTGTTCCTCATTATTTTCTTCTTCACCGGCATTATCGTTCTCCGCGCCAGAATCCGCCGCCATTGTTTCTTCACTCCCGGTCTGTGCCTGCGGTTCAGCCGGTTCAGCCGGTGTGCTCTGCTCAACCTGCGCCGTTTCATCCTCCGCCACAAACAGGCTCATCGCACCCACCGTTTGCAGGCTATAATAAATCCCCGGCACCACCACCCCCAACAGCAGCAGCAAAGCGCCGCCTTTCAACAACTTTTTCAGTTTACGGCGCGGCTTGGTAACAGTCAGCATAATCATTGCAAAGTCCCTCCCACAACAGATAAATTTAGGCTTTAAAAGATATGCCGCAATATGGAAAAAATGAGCGTCCCCGGCCTTTGGGACGCTCAAAATTCTATAATCAATTCAAATTAATTTTAAAATTATTTTTAATAAATTATTTTTACTAGATTACTTTTTCCCCAATCCGCAGGCGATCGGCCACCATGGCAATAAATTCGCTGTTGGTCGGCTTGCCGCGCTCCATGTTCACCGTATAACCAAAGAATTTGTTCATCATATCCACATTGCCCCGGTCCCAGGCCAGTTCTATTGCATGGCGAATCGCCCGCTCCACCCGGCTGGCGGTGGTGTTGTATTTTTCAGCAATCAGCGGGTAAAGTTCTTTGGTAACAGCGCCCAGCAGGTTCATTTCCTCCACCACTAAAATGATCGCATCACGCACATACTGATAGCCTTTAACGTGCGCCGGCACGCCCATTTGCTGAATAACCCTGGTAACCTCGATATCCAGGTTGCGCACCATCGGCGAGAACCCGGTGGTTGCCTTAACCGGGGCCGACATCAGCGAAAGTATGCGGTTGGTTAAAACCTGAAAATCAATTGGTTTCATCATATAATATTTTGCGCCCAGTTCAATAGCCCTGCGCATAATATCGTCCTGCATCAGGCCCGACAGCACCACCACCTGCGGGCGCTGCTGCTCCGGCAGTTCCCGGATAGCCTCCAGCACGCCGAAGCCGTCCACTTTAGGCATAACCACATCCAAAACAATAATATCCGGCCTCAGGGTTTCCAGCTGTTCCAGCACTTGTTCGCCATTGTTCATAATACCGCAGACGTTTATGTTTTCCTGCATATCCCAAAATTCCTTAAGTTCAGCGCAGAAACTCCGGTTGTCATCCGCCAGCATTACATTAATTTTTTTCTTGCCATTTTCGCCCATCATAATCTCATTTCCTTTCCAAATGCTACCATGAGTTTCAGTCCTGAAAAGTTATTGTTTCATTTTATACCTTAGAGGCCTATTAAGTAGCTTTTAATATAAATTAAAAATATTTTTGAGGATTAATCCTGTAATAAAGTTTTCGACATCCCTAAAGACTTTCCTCTACCGCTTATATGCAAAAGTCAGACTTTTTTCGGTATTATTTTGCTCTATTCGACAGTAAGGAAAAAAATCTAACAGCATAATCCAGACTTCAACATTTTTTTTCCACCAAATCGACAAAAGTTTTCAAACTTTTTTCCACAATACAATTTTTTTTCCACAAGCTGCATATCTCAACACCATTCAGCGGCAATCAGCTTTATTCAGCGGCGTTCAACTTAAAACCACAGCAGCCTGCATTATCTGACTTTTAAGTAACGGCCGGGCCGCCGGATTTTTTCCGGCCACCCAGCCAAAGATGAACAAACTACAAACTTTGGGCCTCCTCCAGCATCCATTCCGCAAAACAGGCGTATCCGGAGCTGGCGTCATTCACAAAAACGTGCGTAACCGCCCCAACCAGTTTTCCGTTCTGAATAATCGGGCTGCCGGACATTCCCTGCACGATACCGCCGGCCTCGGCCAAAAGACGCTCGTCAGTAATTTTAATCACCATGCCCTTATCAGCGGCGTGTTTTTGGGGCGAAACCCTGGTAATTTCTATGGCGAACTCTTCCAGCTTTTCGCCCTCCAAAACCGTCAGCATAGTGGCAGGCCCAGGTTTAACCTCGGAAGCGTCGGCCACCGGTAAAAGCTGCGGATAAAGCGAATTGCTCACCGGCTGTTCCAACAAGCCGTAAATACCCAGATCACAGTTTTTGTTAATTGAACCGTTCAGGCTTTCGCTGTCAAAAACGCCCACTTTTTCGCCCGGTTCGCCGGGCGCGCTGTTCTGCACATACTGAACCCTTGCCGCCAGCACGCGGCCCAACACATCCGCGCCCTCTTCGCTGTTATCTTCCACCCGGTGCCCCAGCGCGCCATAAGCGCCGGTGGCGGGGTCATAAAAGGTCAGCGTGCCAATGCCGGCGTTAGCGTCGCGGATATAAAGGCCGATACGCCAGGTACCGCTTTCCGCGCACAGGGCCGGTTCCACCGCCAGCTTTTTCAGCGCGCCGCCGCGCCGCAGAGTCAACTCAACAGGCTGGCCGCTGCGCCCCAGTTCGTCGATCAAATCGGCCACTTCCTGATTATAACTCACCTGCTGGTCGTTAATAGCAATCAGCATATCCTCAATTTCCACGCCGGCCTCTTTGGCCGGATATAATTCCCGGCCGTCAGCCGTCTGCACCGGCGTAAAGCCCACCACAATCGCGCCCTCGCTTTTTAAAACGATGCCCAGAGATTGGCCGCCCGCCAGCACGTCATAGGCCCAGGAAATTTGCGGCGTTAATAAACCAGAAATAAGCATAGAAACCAGCAAAGCCGTAAAAACTATGCTTGAACGCAGGGAACACACAAATTTTTTGCCAAAATTTGTCTGAAACAAACTAACACCTCCTTTGAGCTTGCTTTTGTAACACCTCCCCATCTGGCATTTAACACAGGCGTCCCAGTCGTCAACGCCTGTATCTATACCATAACCAAAGCAAGCTGGCTTTATCCTGTGAAAAAAAGCAAGTCAGTTGAAGATTTTCCAAGGCAATTTTCGCAAAAAATTTTGCCGCCCAACCTGATAATAACACCGGCCAGCGGATAAAAGCAGACGCCATTAATCAGCGCCTGCTTTAAAACTTCTATTTAAATAAATTTTAAAATTTTTACAGCCTACGGACGCTGGCCCATGCCGCCCTCCAGCGTAATTGTTTCACCAGTCATATACTTAAAGTCCGGCGAGGCCAGCTGCACGCAAACGCGGCCAATTTCCAATTCAGCGTCGCCGTAATGGCCGGCCGGAGGCATCTTAACATTGGCTTTAAAAGCCTCTGGGTACTGATTAGCAAAACCCTCCAACTGGGCAGTCCAGGCCAGCGGGCAGATAATATTCACATTAACGCCGTCCTTGGCCCACTCGGTGGCCGCCACACGCGTCAGGCCGCGAATACCCTCTTTGGCCGCCGCATAGGCGCATTGCCCAAAATTGCCGAACAGACCGGCGCCGGAAGCGAAGTTGATAACCGCACCTTTAGTTTCCACCAAATGCGGATAACAGGCCTGCATATAATAAAAGGCGGCATAAAGGCCTGAATAAATTGCCAAATCGAACTGCTCGGTAGTATGATCGGCCAGCGTAACGCCAGAGGCCGAGGCCTGCGCGTTATTAATCAACACGTCGATCCTGCCAAATTTTTCCATAGTCTGGCGCACAACTTCCGCCACCACCGCTTTATTATCCGCCTTGGCGTTAACGTCTGCCGCCACGGTCAAAACCTCAATTCCATAAAGCCTCTCCAGTTCCTCTTTAGCGTCCTGCAACTTCTGGACATTGCGCCCGGTTATCACCAGATTAGCGCCCTCCTTGGCATAGGCGGTGGCAATGCCATAGCCGATAGAACCACAGCGCCCATCGCTAAGAACCGCCCGGCCTGCGCCAGTAATAATCGCCGTCTTACCCTGCAAAAACCCCATAATAAAAAACCTCCTCCAAATATTCAAAATAAAAGCCTTTAATTTAGTATAACACATAATTTTTCTTATTGCACCTGTTTTTTTCTTTTTTTTATGTTATAATTAATATAAACAAATGCAATATACAGGAGAACAAGAAAATGCAGGCTTTTAATCTGTTTATCGCCATTTTGCTGGGCGGCGTTGGTTATGCCAACAGTCTTTTTCTGGTGTTGGCGCAAACCTTTGCCTCAGCCTTTTTTGTGTTGCGCACCCTGTTTGGCGCTATGCGCCGGCGCTCACTGCTGCTGAAAGTTATGGCCAGTCTGATCCCCATGGTTATAGGCGGCACCTACATAATCGCGGCCAGTATCGTCTTCGGCGCCTTTTTCTCCAGCTATTGGAGCGCGACGGAAATGCTGCACCTGGTGGAAAGCACGCTAAGCTATGATTTTGTCTACGAAACTCTGGGCTGGGTCGGCCTGTTTGCCCTGCTCACCCTGGCCTACTCTCTGCTCTATCGTCCCCGGCTCTCCGAATGGCTGCTGACTTTTGGGCTGGAAATTATCACCGCGCTGGCCCTGCTGGTGCTATACGGCGGCCTGCTGATTGATAACTTCCCCTTTACGATCCTCCACCTTTGTCTGGCCAGCACATTTTGGGTAAAATTCCCAATTTATGGCCTGTTTATGATAATTTTCAAAAATTTTGTGCTTTTTTGCGGCCTGTTGATTGGCACGTTGCTTTATGAGCGCCGCCGCCCGCTGCCCAACCCAGACGATTATTTAGATAAGCAAAGCTTCTATGAAAAACAGGCGCAGCAATATTTAACCACCGATTATTTGGCGCTGGGGGTTTGCCTGTTTATCTTTGGTTTCAGCGTCGCCGGCTTTTTTGGCTGGATTATTTGGGACGAATACGGCGGCTGGCCGGATTTGAGCAAATTAAGCGGCGATGAATTGACAGGAGTCGTTTTCCTGCTGCTAATCATTTTAGTGGTAATCGGCTACTGCCTGGTCGGTCTGCTGCTGATTATGCGCCGGCTGCTGCCGCAAACCTCGCGCCCCTACCGCCAGCTGACCGCCATCGCCCAGGCCCAGCCGGACCCTGCCGCCATTATCGAGCTTTTCTATCAGGAAATTGTCCTGCCATGCCAACAGCAGCCAGAACGCGCCAGCTGGCAGCTGGGCCGCAACGTTCAAAGCTCCCTGCATTTTGTAGTAGAAAGAAAAGGAATAAAAGTTACGGTAAAATGGCGGCAGCCGCAAAATGTTAATCAGACAGCATCTTCACACCGCAGGCGCCGCTCTAAGGCGCAACAGACTGCCGATGCTGCATCCGCCGCCAGTTATAAAAACCATACAGATCATTGAAAAAGAAAGTAACAAAGCAGGCCGTCATGGGTAAATAGGCCACGCTTTCCAGAGTTGCCAGCAGCCATAACACAATCAAAATCAAATCGTTGACCGCATAAACCAGCGCATAATACGGACTGCGCAAAAAGGCCAGACTGGAGGCCACAAAGCTGGCCGTAACCGAAATTGTGCTGACTAACAGATTAGCGTTGCCCAACGCGCCCAAAATAAAATAAAAAACAACGGTAACCGCAACAGCCAACACAGCCAAAAGCAAGGCCTGCCGCCGGGAAAGCCGGCTGACCTCTACCTCCCCGCTGTCCGCATAAGGATGGCGCAGCCAGGCAAAAATTGAAAATAGGGCCACCGGGCCGGTCATCCCCATAAAGGTTATCATTTCGCCATAATAATGAAAAAAGTACGACACAATGCCGTATAATATCGAGAAAAAAACCGTTAAAACCTCGCCAAACACATAGCCCTTGGAAATAAAAATCAGCGAGGTAACCCCCAACAGCGACGAAAGCAGATTCAGCGGCTCCCGACCGCCGGCCAGCCCAAAGGCCGCCAAAATCAACGCCATCGAACCCAGCCAAAGCAGCAGTTCAAAGCGAGACAAATCGGCAAACGGATTGGAAAAACGCAATTTAAGCACCTCAAAACGAAAAAACTATTATGCAAACACAAAAGCGGTATGCCCCAGTCCGGCCTACCGCTTTGTTATCTGTTTAACTATTCAGCTAAGCTTATTGTGCAGTCATTTTGGCAACTTCAGCCGCCAAATCGTCAACCTGCTTTTCAATGCCCTCGCCCACCTCATAGCGGACAAAGGATTTAACAGCCACATCAGCGCCCACAGCCTTAGCAATTTGTTTAACATAATCGGCAACTGTAATATCGCCGTCTTTAACAAATTTCTGCTCCAACAGGCAGGTTTCTTTCAACTCTTTCTTCAGGCGGCCAACTACCATTTTTTCCACAATATCGGCCGGTTTGCCCTCGTTCAAAGCCTGCTGTACCAAAATCTTCTTTTCTCGCTCCAGATAAGCCGGATCAACGCCGTTTTCATCCACAAACTGCGGATTCATTGAGGCTACCTGCATAGCCACATCGCGGCCCATGCTCTTAACGGTTTCCACATCGGCAGCCGCAGTGGCAAACTCCACCAAAACGCCGATCTTACCGCCGCCGTGCACATAACCGGCGGTTACGGTACCAGGTTCAGCAAACTTGGCAAAACGGCGAACCGTCATATTCTCGCCGATTTTGGCAATTTTGGCGGTCAGTTCATCACGCACAGTGCCCTCGCCCAGTTTACCTGCCAACAGCTCGTCCGTATTGGCAAAATCATTATCCAAAATAACCTGAACAAAAGAATTTACCATATCGACAAATTCCTGATTCTTGGCCACAAAGTCGGTTTCCGAGTTTACCTCCACAATAGCGCCCTGCCGGCCGTCAGCGGAAAAGCCCAAGCCGACAATACCCTCAGCGGCAATCCGGCCAGATTTTTTAGCAGCCTGCGAAAGACCTTTCTCACGCAGATAATCAATAGCCGCCTCCATATCGCCGTTGGTTTCGGTCAGCGCTTTTTTACAATCCATCATGCCTGCGCCGGTTCTCTCGCGCAGTTCTTTAACCATTGCTGCACTAATCATGCCTTAATTCCTCCTAATGTTATATTCTAGGCCTCGGCCGGTGCTTCCGCAGCCTCGGCAGCAGCGGGTTCTTCAGCCGCCGCCGGAGCCTCCGCCATAGAAACGCCCTGGTTACCCTCAATCACCGCGTCGGCCATTTTGCCGGTCAGCAAACGTACGGCACGAATAGCGTCATCGTTGCCGGGGATAGGATAATCAATCTCGTCCGGATCGCAGTTGGTATCCACAATCGCCACAATCGGAATATTCAAACGTTTAGCCTCGGCCACAGCAATACGTTCCTTTCTGGGGTCCACAATGAACATAGCGCCGGGCTTTTTCTTCATATCTTTAATGCCGCCCAGGAAACGCTCTAGCTTTTCCTTTTCATGGTTCAGCATCGCCACTTCTTTTTTCGGCAGCTTGTCAAAAGTGCCGTCTTCTTCCATTTTTTCCAGTTCACGCAAACGGCGGATTCTGGCCTGGATGGTGTTAAAGTTGGTCAGCATGCCGCCCAGCCAGCGTTCGTTAACATAATACATACCGCAACGCAAAGCCTCGTCTTTAATAGCCTCCTGCGCCTGCTTTTTGGTGCCTACAAACAAAATATCCCTGCCCTCGGCGGCCACCGATTTCACAAAGTTATAAGCCTCGTCCACCTTGTGAACCGTCTTTTGCAGGTCAATAATGTAGATACCGTTTCTTTCAGTGAAGATAAAACGCCCCATTTTAGGGTTCCATCTTCTGGTTTGGTGGCCGAAATGAACGCCGGCCTCCAGCAGTTGTTTCATAGAAATTACTGCCATAATAAAATTCCTCCTTTTTGTTACACCTCCGACAGCCTCTAAAGCCCCACATTTTGCACCGCCTGCGGTGGCAAAACACGCGCGAAACCAATCCGCCGTCGTGTGTTTTATCATACGTTCTATATTTTAGCACAAAAAAAGCCGCACTGCAAGCATTTTTTTCATAAAATGCCCACAATGCAGCTATTTTTTAGAAGTTTTTAAAAGTTTATTGCAGCAGATTTTTTTATTGAACTTTTTCTTCCATATAACCGGACAGATTGCCCAAAATCACACCATTTTTCAGCACATAAAGATACGTCCAGTCGTCAGCGCCCTCCTGGCCGATTTTGGCGCTCAGCAAATAAACCGGCTCGTTATCGGTATCCACAAAGAAAGCGTCCACATTGAAACTGCGCCATTTCTGGTTTTCTTCCAGGGTAGCCTTGATCGCCTCAATAATGGTTTCATCAGTCAAAGCTTTCCAGGCCTTGGCATACTCTGTGTCCATGGTCGTTTTGGTTGTTTTATCATAAACATAAGAATATACATCGCCGTCGCTGCCATAATTGGGGCCGACCGACTGCGTCAGTACCACGTTCAGATAATTATCCGTATCCAGAACATAAGCCTTAACATACAGGGTTTCGCCCTCGCCCAGCTGGTTAAGCCAAGCGGCCACCTTGGCCTGAACATCAGCGTCGCAGTCAGCCAGAACGGTGTTCTCCGGATCGGCCTGCAATTCAGCAATATCCAGGGTTACGCCATCGGCTTTGCCGGCCTCAATCTCCAGATTAGCCGCCTCTTTCCAGCCAACCGTCTGTGCGTCGTTTTGGTTCTGCTCAACCTGCTGCTGGTTTTGCTGTTGATTCTGCTGATTGTTGTTGGCTGGCTGACTGTTATTGTTATCCCCGGAGCAAGCCGCTAAAGAGCCCACCAACAGCAATCCCATCACTAATAAAACTAATTTTTTCATTTCGTTCATCCTCCATTTATCAAAAATTGTTTCCATTCGATAGTGGTATGGCTGCGCGAAGTCAACTTATGAGTACGCGGCAGGCGTACTGTAATACGCCAACGAACTGAATAAGAAAACAACCAAGCAGCTGTGCCGCCAGCGAACTGAAAAACTATAAAATAAACCTGCTCATATCCTCGTTATCGGCAAGAGCCGCCAACTTACTCTCAACATATTCCCGGTCAATAATCACCCGGCTAAGCGAAGCATCCGGCGCAATAAACAACAGCTCCTCCAGCACCTTTTCCAGTACTGTATGCAGCCGGCGCGCGCCGATATTTTCGGTTGTGGCGTTCACCTGATAAGAAATCCGCGCCAAAGCCTCAATGCCGTCTTCCGTAAAACAAACCTCCACGCCATCGGCCTGCAAAAGCGCCTCATATTGTTTAACCAGCGAGTTCTGCGGCTCCAGCAAAATCCGTTTAAAATCTTCCTCCGTCAGACTTTCCAGTTCCACCCGGATCGGGAAACGCCCCTGCAATTCCGGGATCAGATCGGAGGGCTTGCTCATTGAAAAGGCCCCGGCGGCAATAAACAAAATGTAATCGGTTTTAACCTGGCCATATTTAGTCATTACCGTGCTGCCCTCCACAATAGGCAGAATATCGCGCTGCACGCCGTCACGCGCCACGTCGGCGGTGCTGTTGCTGCCACGCCCGGCAATTTTATCAATCTCATCAATAAACACAATGCCGCTTTGCTCGGCCCGCTCTATGGCCTTAGCCTTGACGTCGTCCATATCCAGCAGCTTGGCGCTTTCCTCCTGAATCAAAATCTTGCGCGCCTCGCTGACGGTCAACTGGCGTTTATAGGTTTTTTTAGGAATAATGCTGCCCAACATATCCTGAAAGTTCAGCCCCATTTCTTCCATGCTGGCCGAAACCGGATAGCTGTTTTGCTCCTCAACCTCAATCTCCACCAGATTGTCTTCCAGCTCGCCCAGCGCCAACATTCGCCGAACCTGTTCGCGCAGGTTTTTGTTATCCTCCATAAACTGGCGTTCTTCGTCGCTGGGTTTGTCGTCGCTGTTGCCGCCGCCGAAGAAAATCTCCATCGGATTTTTGGGCTTTTTCTCCCGCTTGGTTGGGGCCAGAAGTTCCACCAAGCGCTCTTCTGCAGCGGCTTCGCCCTTGGGGCGCACCTGCTCCATTTGCTCTGCCTTAACCATTCGCACGGCAGTTTCTGTCAAATCGCGGATAATCCCCTCAACATCACGGCCAACATAGCCAATTTCCGTATATTTTGTAGCTTCCACCTTAATAAAAGGCGCGCTCACCAGTCTGGCCAAACGCCGGGCGATCTCGGTTTTGCCAACGCCCGTCGGCCCAATCATAATGATATTTTTGGGCATAATCTCGTCCTGAATCCCCGCCCCCAGGCATTTGCGGCGATAACGGTTGCGCAGTGCAACGGCCACGCTTTTTTTGGCGTCCAGCTGGCCGATAATATATTTATCCAATTCTGCCACAATTTGTCGCGGCGTCAGTTCTTGCATATTCGCAGCCTCCTTCAACTGAAAATCAGGCTTAAATGATTAAGCCTCCTCCACAATAATGTTTTTGTTGGTAAAAATACAAATATCCGAGGCAATATCAATGGCCTTATAAGCAATATCAACAGCCGAAAGCTCGGTGTTGGCCAACATAGCTCTGGCCGCCGCCAGAGCGTAAGGCCCGCCGGAGCCAATGGCCGCCACGCCGTCGTCCGGCTCAATAACCTCGCCGTTGCCGGAAATAATCAGCATGTCCTGGCCGGATGCCACTACCATCAGGGCCTCCAAATTGCGCAGAACTTTGTTGGTGCGCCATTCCTTGGCCAGCGAAACCGCCGCGCGGGTTAAGTTGCCGTTATACTCCTCAAGATAGCCCTCAAATTTTTCGCAAAGCGTAAAAGCGTCGGCCACCGCCCCGGCAAAGCCCACCACCACCTGGTTTTTATACAGGCGGCGCACCTTGCGCGCGGTGTTTTTCATTACGATACTCTGCCCCATGGTAACCTGCCCGTCGCCGGCAATGGCCACCTTGCCGTTGCGTTTAACGCCGCAGATTGTTGTGCCTCTAATTTCTACCATTCAGCAATTCCTCCTTATATTATACACTAATTTCCATAATAAGCCAGTGTTTTTTCATATTAAATATTAATTTCTTAGCTAAATACTAAACTTTTTATTTCTGCTCATACATTTCCGCCAGAGCGGCTAAAGCGCGCTGGGCAATTTGCAGGTTTTTATTCTGTTTGCCGCGTACCTTATAACCCAAAGGCTCAATCAGGCCAAAAGTTACGTTCATCGGCTGAAAATTGGCGTTAGGCGTTTGCAGCCAGCCCAAAAGCCCGCCCAGCGCGGTTTGGCGACTCCAGCAAAGCGGCGGCAGCCCCAAAGCGGCGCGGGCGGCGTTGCGCCCGGCGGCCAGCCCGCAGGCCGCGCTTTCCACATAACCCTCCACCCCGGTTAGCTGGCCGGCAAAATAAATCCGCTCGTCGGTCTTCAGGCAAAGCTCCGGCTTAAGCAGGCGCGGCGAATTAATAAAGCTGTTGCGGTGCATCACACCAAAACGCAGAAATTCCGCCTGCTCCAGGCCGGGAATCAGCCGAAACACCCGCTTTTGCTCGCCCCAGGTCAGTCTGGTTTGGAAACCCACCAGATTAAACATGGTGGCCGCTGCGTTATCCTGCCTAAGCTGCACCACCGCGTAAGGCTCCCGGCCGCCGGCATGAGGATCAGGCAGGCCCACCGGCTTCAGCGGGCCAAACCGGATTGTATCCTGTCCCCGGCGCGCCATACTTTCAATAGGCATGCAGCCCTCAAAATCCTTTTCCTGCTCAAAGGCGTGCAGCGGCGCCCGCTCCGCCGTCAACAACTCCTGATAAAAGCGCTCATATTGCTGCTTGTCCAGCGGGCAGTTCAGATAATCGCCCCGCTCGCCCGGCGCAACCCCTTTATCATAGCGCGACGCCCAGTAGACCTTGTCCATATCAATGGTAGCGCCGTCCACAATCGGAGCCACCGCGTCATGAAAATGCAGATAGTCGCCCTGCTCCGCACCAAAACGCCGCCGCAGATCCTCGGCCAAAGCGCCTTCCAGCAAGGGACCGGCCGCCACAATCACCAGACTGTCGTCAGCCAGCAATGGCTCAAGACTTTCCACCTCGGCATAACGTACCTCAATCGCGGGGTGCGCCAGAATTTTTTCTGTAACCAGCTGGCCAAAGACGGTTCTGTCCACTGCCAAAGCGCCGCCCGCCGGCACCCGGCAAGCGTCGGCGCAGGCCATGATTAAAGAATCCTGCCGCCGCATTTCTTCTTTAAGCAGCCCAACCGCATTGCCAAGCCCGGCGGCCCGCAGAGAATTACTGCAAACCAGTTCGGCAAAATAAGCGGTTTGGTGCGCCGGAGAACGCCGCTTGGGGCGCATCTCATAAAGCTGAACCCGGCAGCCGGCATTAGCGGCCTGCCAGGCCGCCTCGGCCCCGGCCAGGCCGGCGCCGACAATTTTAATTTCTCTCATATAATTATTTCTCTAACTAGCTTTCTTTCTTTATCTT
This sequence comes from uncultured Bacillota bacterium, assembly GCA_948907985.1. Lineage (GTDB taxonomy): Bacteria > Bacillota > Dehalobacteriia > UBA4068 > UBA4997 > Avidehalobacter. The sequence goes on along the minus strand of CAQWMM010000005.1, from coordinate 44,301 downwards.
TTTGGCCGCCTGCTGCGCCGCTTTCTGCATCGACACGTCAGCCGAGGCCTTTTTGCGTTTTTTCTTGTTAGCGTTGCTGGGGCAATCAGCATTAGGGCAGACCTTTTGCGTCTGACCGGAATGGAGCGTCCGCTCGGCCAGCTGCTTGCCGCACTCCGGGCAGGCCTCCTCAATCGGCTTATCCCAGGAAACAAATTTGCACTGCGGATAGTTGCTGCAACCGTAGAACACGCGCCCGCCCCGGCTTTTGCGCTGGATAATCTCGCCGCCGCAGGCCAGGCACTTTACCCCGGCGCTAATCACAATCGGCTTGGTGTTGCGGCATTCCGGGAAACCGGAACAAGCCAGAAACTTGCCATACCTGCCCAGCTTATAAATCATCGGCTTGCCGCAAAGCTCACAGTTTTCGCCGCTGTATTCCGGCTCCAGATCCACCTTTTCCAGTTCGGCCTCGGCCTTGGCCAGTTCTTCGGCAAAGGGCTGATAAAACTCGCTGACCGTCTGCCGCCAGTTGCGCTTGCCCTCCTCCACATCGTCCAGCCGCTCCTCCAGGCCAGCTGTGAAACCAATATCAATGATGTCCGGGAAACCCTCCTTAAGCAGGTTAACCACCACCATGCCCAGCTCGGTAGAATAAAAATGTTTCTCCTCCCGCACCACATAACCGCGCCCCAAAATGGTATCCACAATCGGCGCATAGGTACTGGGGCGGCCAATACCCTTTTCTTCCAGCGTCTTAACCAGCATGGCTTCGGTATAACGCGGGGGCGGCGCAGTAAAATGCTGCTTTGGCTCCAGCTTTTCCGCCGCCAGCTGCTGCCCCTCGGCCACCTCCGGCAGCAGGCCCAGTTCGTCGCGCTCGCCGCCATCCTTGTCCTCGACGTCGTCCCGGCCCTCTATATAAAGCTGCATAAAACCCGGGAAATGAATCACCGAACCATTGGCACGAAAAGTGTAGCGCCCGTTAGCTATATCCACCGTGGTGGTATCGATAACCGCCGAGGCCATCTGGCTGGCCACAAAACGCTCCCAAATCAGTTTATAAAGTTTATATTGCTGGGGGGTTAAAAACTGGCGAATATCCGCCGGCCGCCGGCTGACGTCGGTAGGGCGGATAGCCTCGTGCGCGTCCTGAATTTTGCCCTTGCTCTGGAAAACACGCGGCTTTTCCGGCACATAATCCTCACCGTACTGGCTGACGATAAATTCGCGGGCAGCCTGCTGCACTTCCGGCGCAATGCGGGTTGAATCGGTACGCATATAGGTAATTAAGCCCACCACGCCCTGCTTGCCCAAGCTGATACCCTCAAAAAGCTGCTGCGCTATCTGCATGGTTTTTTTCGTCAGCAGACCATGCTTGCGATAAGCTTCCTGCTGCATGCTGCTGGTGGTAAAGGGCGCAACCGGGTTGCGCTTGCGCTCCTTTTTGGTAATTTTAGCAATACGATACGGTTCCCGGCGGCTCTCCGCCATAATCCGCTCAACCGTCTGCTGATCCGGGATATGCGCCGGTTTATCGTCAATTCGCGCCAGCTGCGCGTTAAGCGGGCCGCCGCCGGTTTGCAGGCTAAGGCCCAGCGTCCAGTACTCCTCCGGCACAAAAGCGTTAATTTCCGCCTCGCGGTCGCAGATCATCCGCACCGCTACCGACTGCACCCGCCCGGCGGAAAGCCCTTTTTTCACTTTAACCCACAGCAGGGGGGAGAGCTTATAGCCCACCAGACGGTCCAAAATCCGCCGCGCCTGCTGGGCGTAAATTCTGTCCATATCCAGTTCGTGGGGGGCCTTCACCGCTTTTTTCACCGCATCTTTGGTGATTTCATGGAACTCCACCCGACATTTTTCATCAACATTATCCAAATAGCCCTTGAGATGAAAGGCGATCATCTCGCCCTCACGATCAGGGTCGCTGGCCAGCAGCACGCGGTCGGCCTTTTTGGCCTCGCTGCGCAGATTTTTCAAAATATCGCCCTTGCCGCGAATCGTGATATAATGCGGCTCAAACTCGCTCTCCACATCAACGCCCAGGCTGCTTTTAGGCAAGTCGCGAACATGGCCCATTGAAGAAAGAACCGTATAATTTGCGCCCAGATATTTGCCAATCGTTTTGGCCTTTGTCGGCGATTCAACAATAATCAGCGTTTTTCCCATGATTGATATTAAACACCCCAAATTTAACTATTTTTTCTAATAAAATATTGTCCGTCCAGACGTTCCACCCAGCCGTCCAACTCACAGCTGGTCAAAAGCCCGCCCAATTCGGCAGCGTTCAGATTAAGCGCCGCCAGCAAGTCATTGAAATGCCGCTGTTCGCCCAGGGCCTGCCAAAGCAGGCGTTCCTGTTCAGTCAGGTTCGGCGGCGGGGCGGCAAAAAGCGCTGGCTGATAACTTGCCGCCGCCGTTTGCTGAACGCCAGCGGCCGGCCAAACCGTGCCGCCTCTAAAATCCTCCAGAACGTCGTCCGCCGAGCCAACCAGCTTAACGCCGTATTTCTGAATTAAATTATGCGTTCCCCGGCTGTTTGGGCTGAAGATACTGCCCGGCACAGCGTAAATATTGCGGTTCTGCTCCAAAGCATAGCCCACCGTAATCTGGGTGCCGCTTTTCAGCCCGGATTCCACCACAATAACCCCCTGGCTTAAACCGCTGACAATTCGGTTGCGAATGGGGAAGTTTTTGCCCAAAGGCTGCATACCCAACGGATACTCGCTGATAATGCAGCCGCTTTGCGCAACATCGGCAAAAAGCCGGCGATTTTCCCGGGGATAGACAATATCAATACCGCAGCCCAAAACGCCGATTGTCTTGCCGCCGCCGTCCAGCGCCCCCTGATGGGCCATGCTGTCAATACCTCTGGCCAGTCCGCCCACCACCCAGGCCCCGGCTCTGGCCAGGCCGCCGGCAATAAAGCGCGCCGCTTCCCGCCCGTAGGCAGAGGCTTTGCGCGAGCCGATAACCGCGATACACAAATCCTCCGGCTCAGGCAGATCGCCCCGGTAAAACAACAGATAAGGCGCGTCTTTAATTTCGGCTAAAAGCCTGGGATAATGCGGCTCCGGTCTGGTTACCACCTTAGCGCCGGCAAGCAAAAAATTTTCATAGAGCGCCGCCGGTTCCACCGCCTGCCAATCAGCCGACAGTTTGGGCAGCAAAGACGGCTGGATTAAACCTTGCAGCGCCTTGGGCCACTCGGCAAAATTTTGCCAGGCCGCCTCCGCATCGCCCGCAAAATAATCCAGCAAGGCTGACAGGCGCACGCTGCCAATATCGGGCAGGCTGTGTAAGGCCAGCAAATGGCTTAAAGCCAAAGCCATCACCCCTTTGAGCCGCTGCCGCCGGCAAAGGAGGCCAAAATATTGGTATCATAAGAATAGGTCAGCTTGGCCTTGCTGCGCTGCCGCCACAGAGCGGATTCTACCAGTTCGTCAATCAGCCCGGCAAAATCCAGACCGCTGGCCTGCCAGAGATAAAAAGAAAGCGAACCGGGAATCGTGTTGATTTCATTAATATAGCTGCGGCCGCTGGTTTTATCCAACAGCAGATCCACCCGCGCCACGCCACAACCGTCCAAGGCGGTAAAAGCCTGGCAGGCCAGCCGCTGCATTTCCGCCGTTTGCTCTGCCGGCAAATCAGCCGGCACCTGGCGGCGGGCGTCGCTCATGCCGCCGCTGCCCTTAACACCGCCGGTAATTTTGGCCCCTTTAACCCCGCTTGCGCCTTTAGAACCCTTGCCGCCGGCCAAATATTTATCCTGATAAGTCAAAAAAGCATTATCCGTAAGCGGCTCCTCGCAAACGCTGGCGCGGATTTTAGAGCCATAGCCCAACACCGAGCAGTTGATCTCCCGCAAATCCGTCAGGCAGGTTTCCAACAGCAAACGATTACTGAAACCGGCGGCCTCGTCCAACGCCACCGCCAGTTCGTCGGCATTAGCGGCGCGGCTGATACCGACGCTGCTGCCCAAATTGGCCGGTTTAACGATAATCGGCCAGCCCAGCTTTTGTTCCGCCTCCTGCAATTTAGCCGCGCGGCCGGCAAACCATTCGTCCGCCGTAAACCAGATTGACGGCAGCACCGGCAGATTATTCGCCGCCAGAACGTTTTTCATCATAATTTTATCCATGCCCACCGCCGCCGCCAAAACGCCCGGCCCGGCATAAGGAATATTCAGCAGCTCCAAAAAACCCTGCAAACAGCCGTCTTCGCCATGCGCGCCGTGCATAACCGGCAAAATCACATCCAGAGAGATCTCCTGCGTTTTGGCAAAGAGCCCCCTGCCCCGCGCCACCAGCCTATGCGCCCCCCGGTCGGCCAACATATGCACCTGTTGGCATTTGCCCAGCAGCTTTGGCAAATCCGCATAAGCCGCCATATTCAAAAGCTCCTGGCCGGTATACCAAAGGCCGTCCTTGCTGATATAAACCGGGGTTATTTCATATTTAGCGCCCTCCAGCGCCGCCGACATAGCCTGTACGGCAGAGATTATTGAAATTTCGTGTTCCACCGAGGGGCCACCATAAAGCACGCCCAAACGGATTTTCTGCATTCTTTAAACTCCCCCATATTGCTGCCAGTATACTTTACCGGCAGCATACTTTTTTGATTGTTTCTACTATTATATATACGCTTTGTAAATATTATTTTAATTTTTGTCTGAATTTTCCTGCCAAATAAAAAATTTTATAAGTAGCTGTCCGGCAGATCGTTTTCAAACAATACATAATCGCCGGGCCGCACCCAACTGCGCATAAACGCGCTGGCCTCGGCCAAATCAGCCGCCACCCGCCAACGCTCCGGCGAGATTCCCGCCTGGCGCAGGCCGGCCAACAGCGGCGCGCTTTGCTTTTGCCCCACAATCAGCACATAATCCAGCTTTCGGGCGCAATAGGCGGCAAACTCCTGATTAAGGCGTTCCTGCTCGCTGCCCAGCTCCACCATGCCGGGAGTAATAATCATTTTACGCCCGCCGGGCATAGCCGCCAGCACGTCCACCGCCGCCTTGCTGCCCTGTGGATTGGAATTAAAAGCATCGTCGATAATCGTAAAGCCGCCGGCCTGTTTCAGCGTCAGGCGGTGTTCCACCGGCGGAGCCTGCGCCACCGCCCGGGCAATCTCGGCTAAACCCAGGCCCAGATATTCGCCCACCGCCGCCGCCGCCAAAATATTAGCAATGTTATGCCGCCCCAACAGCCGGGTGTGAATCGGCTGGCTGCCGCCCTCGGCGGTATGCAGGACAAAATCCATGCCCTGCGGCGAGAAACTAATATCCGAGGCAGTATAATCAGCGTCCTGGCGCTCCACGCCGTAAGTACGGCAGGCCACCTTAATTTTGGGCAGGCGTTCGGCAATCAGCGGGTCATCCAAATTCAAAATTGCCAGGCCGTAAGCGGGCAGGCTATCTATTAATTCAAATTTGGTATCCGCCACCGTTTCAATATTGCCAAAGGTTTCCAGATGCTGCGGCCCAATCGAAGTCAAAATACCAATTTCCGGCTGCACCAAATCGCAGAGTTCCTTAATATCGCCCCTCTGCCGCGCGCCCATCTCGGCCACAAAAACCTGATGAATCGGTTTAAGCTGCTGGCGAATAGTCAGCGTAACCCCCATCGGCGTGTTATAGCTGTCCGGCGTAATCAGCGTATATTTGCTTTCCGAAAGCACCCGCCCCACCAACATTTTACTGCTGGTTTTGCCATAACTGCCGGTTATGCCGATACGCAGCAGGTTGGGCGCGTCTTTGATAATCCGGGCGGCCTCGGCTACAAATTTGCGGTTGCGCGCCTCTTCCCAAGGCTGCCGCCAAAAAACGGCCAGCCACATTTGCAGGGGCAGGCTGCCGGCCAGCACAGGGTTTAAGAAACCCCAGTAACAATCGACCTCCACCCGAAAAGCGCAAAGCGGCTGCACCGCCAGCAGCAGCGCCCAGGGAATTAGGGCCGCCGCATAAAGGCGCTTGGCGCGCGCTGTCCAAACCAGCGGCTTTTTCACTGGCGGCCGCCGCCAAAGCAGCAGCGAGAGCAAAGCCAGCAGCGGCGGCAGAGCAATCAGCAAATAAATCTGCCAATCGGCGGTTATCTGCGGCCAGGGCAGCAGCCAACCGCCCAACCAAAGCTGACAGGCCAGCAGGGCCAGCACCGCAATCGAATCCAGCCAGAAAAGTTCGCTGTTAAAACGCGGGCGCAGCCAGCGCCAGTAGCGCTCCGGCCGGTAGCCGGTCTGCTGGGCCATCTGCAAATAATAGGCCAGCCGCCGGCCGGCATAAAGAACATAGAAAAGCCAGCTCAAGGCCGCGCCAATAAAAATAAGTTCATAATTATTTAAGCCAAGCATCAAAAACTGCTCCTTCCCTATTCGTCAGGTTCATTCACGCCCGCGCCTTTTCCGGCGCCAGAAAACTGTCGCAAATCGCCAAAAATTCCGGTAGAAACTCCAAAAAGGCAAAATGCGTGCCGTTTTGTTTCACAATCAAAGCCGCGTCCTGCATTTTACCGGCCATCAGCTGGCCGTCGGCCAGCGGCGTAGCCGAATCCTGCGCGCCCCAAAATAAAATTGTCGGCGCTTTAATTTTCGGCAGATTGGCGGTTTGATCCTCGTTCACCGTTTTAACAAAAACAGAGCGCATAACCTCCGAGGCCTGCCGGTAATCGCTGGAACCGCTTTTGGCTCTGGCTTTGGCCAGCCACTCCTGTTTTTTAGCGCCCAGCCCCGGCAGAGAAAGCAGTTTTTTCGCCGCCTTATAGCTGTAAACCTTGGCGTAATAGTCCACGCCGCGGTGCGGCTTCAGCCCCGCGCAGCCGGTTAAAATCATTTTATGCGGAACGCCCTGTGCCGCCAGGCGCAGGCTCAAACGGCCGCCAAAGGAATGGGCCAACAGAACCGGCGGCCTTTCACAGGTCTGGCGGCAGAAATCGGCCAGCATAGCCGCATAGGCCACCGTATCCCAGGCGGCCGGCGGTTCCGGGCTTAAGCCAAAGCCAGGCAAATCAAAGCAATAAACATGAAAATTCGCCGCCAGATGTTGAAACACCGGCAGCATCGTTTCGCTGGAGCAGCCCCAGCCATGCAGCAGCCAAACCGGCCAGCCGCTGCCGCCCTCCAAATAATAAAGCGGCTGCTGCCGTCCATCCGCTGTATAAATGTATTTTCCAAGTACGCCCATTTTTCCTGCTTTCATCATTAGATTTTTTAATTGTTATTTTTTATTCTGCCGTCGTCCACAGCCGCCTTAATATCGCTGCCGGCATAAACCAGTTCGCTCACCGTAACCACCTGATAACCTCTGCCCTTAAGATCTTTTAAAATCCGCGGCAAAACCTCAATAGTATATTCGGCGTTTTCGTGCATCAGGATAATGTCCCCGTCCCTCACCACATCCAGCACCGAATTATAAACTGCGTCGGCTGATTTGGCCCGCCAGTCTTCGGTATCCAAAGACCACAAAACGGAAATCATATTTTGCCGGGCAATATCCGCCTTAACCTCATCATCCAAAGCCCCGTAAGGCGCCCGGAAAAGATAAGGCGGCGTGCCGATTGCTTCGCCAAAGGCCTTAGCCACACGGGCAAAATCGTCCTCCCGCTCGGCTGCGGATAATGCCGTCTGTTTGCTGTGAAACCATGAATGACTGCCAAGCTCACAGCCGGCGTTCAAAACCTGCTGTGCAAGTTCCGGATTATTATGTACATATTTGCCCAAAGCAAAAAAAGTCGCCCGGCAGTCATTGTCCTGTAAAATCTGCAAAATCTGCGGCGTTTTTTTGGCAAACAATCCGTCGTCAAAGGTCAGCGCAACCATTTTGCCAGCCGCCCGGTTAGAAAACACCGAGCCGCGGGAAACACAGCTCAAAGTATATTCCTGCAAAGCCGCCCCCTGCATATAAACCCGGGCCGCTTCGCTTTCCGCCGTCTGCTGATTGCGCAAAAACAAATCATAACGCCCGCTTTCCACCTTAAAATCATTGTCCAGGTGCGGGCGGACAATATAGGTTTCATCAAAAATGTCCAAGGCCAGCTGGCGCAAATCCGGCGGCAGACTGCGCAAAACCACGCGCTGATCGGCCTCGGCCTGCCCGCCGCCCGCCGTGCTGCAATAAAAGGTCAGGCCGGCTAAAATCATCGCCGCCGCCAAAGCCAAAAAAGCCGTCAGTTTCAGCCCCCAACTGCTATTGTCCATATTCTGCATTTTCGATCCCTCTTATCACAAAAAAACACTATCTGCTTCTGACTAATCTTATTCAGCGCAATCTATTTATATTCCGCAAATTTTTCCAGACCGCGATATTGCACCGCCTCGGCAATATGCGCCGCCTCAATCAGTTCGCTGCCCGCCAGGTCGGCAATCGTCCGCGCCACTTTCAGCAAACGATCATGGGCGCGGGCGCTTAGATTAAGGCGGGCAAAAGCTTTGGCCAGAATATTTTCCGCCGCCGGTTGCAGGCGGCAGTATTTTTCCAGTTGGGCGCGGTTCATATCCGCATTGGCAAAAATCCGCTGCTCCTGCCCGGGCGCAGATTCAGCCGCAAAACGCCGCAGCTGAATTTGCCGCGCCGCCACCACCCGGGCCTTAATCTCCGCCGAAGATTCCGCCTTGGTGTCATTGTTCAGATCCGCAAATTCCACCCGCTGAACATTAACCTGCAAATCAATCCGATCCAGCAGCGGCCCGGAAACCCGCCCCAAATAACGGGAAATCTGATAGGGAGTGCAGGTGCAGGGCTTAACCGGGTCCCCCAAAAAGCCGCAGGGGCAGGGGTTCATGGCCGCGATCAGCTGAAAGGCGGCGTCAAAATCCATCCGCCCCTGCACGCGCGATACCGTAACCACCTTATCCTCCAGCGGCTGGCGCAGGCTCTCCCGCACAGCCCGGTTAAACTCCGGCAGTTCGTCCAAAAACAATACGCCGTTATGCGCCAGGCTGACCTCGCCCGGGCGGGGCGTCCGCCCGCCGCCAATCACGCTCTGCGCCGACGAGGTGTGGTGCGGCGCGCGGAAAGGCCGCTCCGTTATCAAAGGCTGGCCCTCCGGCAGCAGGCCGCAAATACTGTATATGCGGGTGATCTCCAAACTTTCGGCCAAAGTCAGTTCCGGCAGAATCCCCGGCAAACGCCTGGCCAGCATAGTTTTGCCGGAACCGGGCGAACCCAGCATTAACAGATTATGCCGTCCGGCCGCCGCAATCTCCAAAGCCCTTTTCGCCAGCTGCTGCCCCTTGACATCCGCCATATCCAAACCCTGCGCCCGGCTGGCCGACCGGCGGAAAAGTTCCGCCACGTCAACCCGGCATGGTTCCAGCTCAATCTGACCGCGCCACCACTGCACAAACCGGCTCAGGCTGTCAATTCCCCAAACCGCCGTCCGTCCCAAAAGCGCACCCTCCGCCGCGTTAACCTGCGGCAAGATCAAATTGGCAACGCCCTGCTCCGGCAAAATGCGCGACATGGGCAAAACGCCGTTCACCCGGCGCAGACTGCCATCCAGAGAAAGTTCGCCCAGCAAAGCACTGTCATTCATGGTCAGGCCGGGCTTACCAGTCCGCGCCTCGTTCAGCTGCCCGGTGGCCAGCAGAATACCCGCCGCAATCGCCAAATCAAAATTTGCGCCCTCTTTTTTCACATCCGCCGGCGCCAGGTTTACCGTAATACGCTCATATGGAAAATCAAAACCGCTGTTGCGAATAGCGGTGCGTACGCGCTCGCGGCTTTCCCGTACCGCCGTATCCGGCAAACCGACGATGTCAAAAGCCGGCAGGCCCTTGGCAACGTCCACCTCCACATTCACCAAATAGGCGTCAGCGCCTTGCAGCGAGCAGCTTTTTATAATTGCCAGCATAACTATCTCCTGTTTTGGTTTATTTACGCCCGCTATTTTAATAACCAAATAATTCTCTGGCCGCCTGCATATTGGCCGGCGCGTCCACCATAAACGGACAGCGGCGCGCGCAGGCTCCGCAGGCGATACAGGCGCTGGCAGTAACTGGCAGCGCCGCGTAATGCTCGCGCACAGTTTCCGGGATTTCTCCCTGCGCCCGGGCCAGGTTCAAAAATTTAGTTACCGCGGCAATATCAATCCCCTGCGGGCAAGGCGCGCAATGGCCGCAATACATACAATGCCCCTGCCAGCTAATCCGCGGAAAATCGGCAAAAGCCGCCGTATAATCCCGCTCTGCCGCGTCGGCCTCGACATAATGCAGGCTGGCCGCCAGCTCCTCCGGAGAATGAGCGCCCACCATCACCGCCGCCACCGACGGTCGGTCCAGCGCATATTGCAGGCATTGGCAAACCGTCAGCTTTCGCCCCGCCGGCGAATCGTCAGTCAGCAGGTCGCCGCCGCCAAAAGCTTTCATCACCGTTATACCCACCCCCAAACGCAGGCAGGTTTCATACAGTTCTTCACGCTTAGGCTCCAAATTTAACAGGGGTTGGGCGTAGCTCTCATCCGCCCAGAGTTTTTCCAAATCTTCATCACCCGGCAGCAAATCATAGCAAGGGTTAACGCTGAACATCACAACCTCAATCTCCCCGCTTGCCACCGCGGCCAGCGCAGCCTCCGGGTTATGGCTGCTAACGCCGATATGCCGAATCCGCCCCTGTTTTTTCAACTCCCGGGCGTAAGCCAAAATGCCGCCTTCGGCAATCTGCCGCCAAAGCTGCACCGAATCCACATAGTGGATCATACCAATGTCAATATAATCAGTACCTAAATTTTGCAGCATCAATTCAAAAGCCTGCTGAACCTCGGTCAAATCACGCGTAGCTTTATACTGCCCATTCTGCCAGGCAGTACAAAGATGCGCCTGCAACACAAAATCCGCCCGCCGGCCAGTGATATTTCTGCCCACCAGGCGATGCAAATCTGGATTAGGGCTGTATAAATCCATGCAGTTTACGCCCTGCGCCAGGGCCTGCGCAAACATTTCATTCGCCGCCGGCTGATTAATAAAACCCTCGCAGCCCAGGCCAATCTCGCTGACTTTAAGACCGGTCTTACCCAGATCCCGATATTTCATATGTCAAATCTTCCTCCCATACTAAATTCAGGCTAAATTAAAGACCTTTTATAAAGCCTTATTATATAACGCCCGCCGCAATTAATCAAGTATTTTCAGCAAGTATTTAACGCGCCTTTAAGGTTCCGCCGGTTCCCCATTCATTAAAGACGCTGTAAGTCAGATAAACCGCGTCCGGCGGCAGACCGCAGACCTTTTGCGTCAAAGCGCAGGCAGCCTCGGTGAACAGTTTTTTATGTTCAAACTCCGTATCGCCGGAAAATTTAGCGTCCAAATAGGCCAAAGCGCGCTTTTCACCCTTAAAATACATCGTTATGCCGTCGTCGACTTCTACCATCAAGGCCGCCTCAGTTTTGCCCGGTATCAAGCCGATAATCTCCGCCAGCCCGCTTTTAAAATCGTCCTTTTGCGCGGCAGTCAGTTGTTGAGACGTTGCCATTCTGATATAAGGCATAGTGCTTCCCCCTCCTGTTTTTCAGTTATCCCGCCTGCAATAATAATCCGTCAAAGCCCCAAGCAGCCGCCCCGACTCGCCCAACGGCTCCAAAGCATCCCGGGCCGCTGTCATAGCCGCCTGCGCCGCCTGCCCGGCTCCCGCCAGGCCCAACAGCGAAACATAAGTGGTTTTATTGTTGGCCGCATCGCTGCCCACCGGTTTGCCCAGTTTAGCTTCATCCCCCACGACATCCAAAATATCGTCGGTTATCTGGAAAGCCAAACCAAACTGCCGGCCAAATTCTTTCAATGCCTGCTTTTGCGCCTCATCAGCTCCCGCCAGAATACCGCCGCAAACTATGGCAGACTCCAACAGCGCGCCGGTTTTACTGGCGTGAATTTTGCGCAAACCGGCCAAATTCAGCGGCTCCGCAGCCGTTTCCGCATCAATATCCAGCGCCTGGCCGCTCACCATACCGCCAATGCCGGCCTGCCAGGCGAAATACCGCCCGGCCTGAACAAGCCGCTCCGCCGGCGCGCCGGCCGCCAGCAGGCAGCAAAAACAATGCGTCAACAGGCCGTCGCCGGCCAAAATTGCCGTCGCCTCGTCAAAAGCTTTGTGGCAGCTGGGCCGCCCCCGCCGCAGAGCGTCGTTATCCATCGCCGGCAGGTCGTCATGAATCAAAGAATAGGTGTGCAGCATTTCAATGCCGCAGGCGAAAGGCAGATAAGCCGCCAGTTCGTTCTCCTCCACCTGGCCGATGCTTTCCAGCGCCGCCAGAAACAGCAACGGGCGCAGCCTTTTGCCACCGGCCAGCAGGCTGTATTCCATAGCCGCCAGCAGCCGCTCCACACCAGCGCCGGGCGGGGCCGTCCGGCCCGCCCTCTCCATTTCCGCCGCCAGCGCGTTGTTAATCAGCTTTTGCCGCGCCTGCACATAAGCGGCCGCATCAAAATTTTGCCGCATAATCACACCTTCATTTTTTGCCAGCTTTTTACCGCCGTGCTGGCCTGCTCATATTCCCGGGCAAAAGGCAGTGCCGCCAAATTATCGGCAAGCTTAAGTTCCGCCGGCAAAACTGCCGGGGTTTGGGGCAATTTACCGTCCGCGCTCAAATAAACCGCCGCGCCGGCAGCTGCTGACAAGGCCGCCGCATATTCCGGGCAGGCTGCCGCCAAACCGTCGCGAATTTGCTGTAAATCCGTAAATTTGTAATTGCGATTTAAGGCGTTGACCAGGCCGGCCAAAAGCTGCCAGTTCTCTTCGCCCAAATTGGGACGCACCGCCGCCTGAACCTTTTGCAAACGGCCCTCAAAATTGACGTAGCTGCCGGTTACCGCGCCGAACCCGGCCAGCGGCAGCAGCACCGAGGCATAAGGATAAGCCCGGCCATAACCAGCGTCGGCCTCCAGCACAAATTCCATATTTTCGGCCAATTCCGCCGGCAAATCCACACCGAAAAGCAACAGACCTTTCAGCTTGCCGGCAGCAATATCCGCCGCCAGCTGCCGCATATTCCGCTGGATTCCCAAAGCGCGCACCGTCTGGCTGTTGGCTCTGGCCTGCAACTGCAAAACCGGCAGCTGTTTGCCGCCCCCAGCCGCCAGCGCCGCCACACACTGCGCCGCCTCACGCGTCAGCCGGCTTCGGTCCAGCAGCAAAACCGGGCGTTTCGCCCCGGCCAAAGCCGCCAAAATTTCCTGCGCCGCCGCGCTCTCTCCGCCCTGCGCCAGTTGGCTTAAAAGCTGCAAATTACCCTGCGGCTGATACAGACTGGCCGCAAAGTCCGCCAGTACGCCCGGTTTATCGGCCACCAACAGCAGTTTTTGTCCGGCTTTAACGCCCTTTTGCAGACGAGAACCCAAAATCGGGTAATTTTCTGCCAGTTCATCGCCAAAGACCAGCAGCAAATCCGCCGCCTCCACATCGGCCACGGTGGCCGTAGATGCGTCAAAACCCCAGACGTCGCCCAGGCCGCCGCTTTCCGCATTAGGCGCATAAATATATTCCGTCCCAATAACTTCTTCGGCCATAAACTTCAACAGGAACAGTTCTTCACTGGTCAGCTGATCGCCCACCGCCACGCCGATGGTGTCGGTGCCGTCGGTTTCGCGCAGCGAATTAATCGCCGCGGCCGCCGCGCGCAGAGCGTCCGCCGCCCGGGCCTCCGTCATGCCCTGCCCAAAATCAATACCGGCGGTCGGCGCGCCGGTGGCCGTCATGGCGTGCGGATAGCCAAAACGCCCGGTCTGGCAAAGTCTGCCGCCCTCGGCTGGCTCTACCTTAACCAGATAGTCGCCTTTATGTTTAATTTGCAAGTTACAGCCATTGCCGCAGAAGTTACAAACGCCGCTCTGTGTTTCACAATCCAGCGGCACCGGCTTTTCCCAGGGCTGGCGTTCCTGCAAAGCGCCGGTGGGGCACACCGCCACGCACTGGCCGCAGCCCCGGCAGCTGCTATCGCCCAGCGGCAGACCAAAATCAGCGCCCACCACCGTGGGGAAACCGCGCCCATCCAAGCCCAGCGCTCCCACGCCGGCCACTTCCTCGCAGGCGCGCACGCAGTTACCGCACAAAATACACTTGCTCATATCCCGCACAATAAAACGGTGGCTGTCATCCTTAGGCGTTATATTAATCTCACCCGCGTATTTTTGCGGCTGTACATTATATTGTCGGGCATAATGCAGCAGACGGCATTCAAAAACATCGCCGCAGCCGCACTCCAAACAGCGGCTGGCCTCATACATAGCCTCCATTGGCTCAAAGCCCTTGGCCACTTCCATAAAATTGCTCTTGCGGTATTCCGGGTGCAGATAACTGATTGAAACCCGCTGCACCCGCGATTTGGTTTTGAAAAATTCCGCGTCCGGTTCGCCGTTTTTATGCAAATATTTTTCTGCATTTAAAGCCGCGTCAACCTGCCCAGTGCGCAAATATTCGTCGATAACCTTGGCGGCCTGTTTGGCATGCGCCACCGCCTGCACCGCAATACCCGGGCCGTCGTTAATCGCGTCGCCGCCGGCAAAAACCCCGGGGATAGAGGTCGCGTAGGTGCGTTCGTCGGCGGCAATCGTCTGCCATTTGGTATATTGCAGCTCCGGCGCGCCCTCACCCAGGTTAAGCGGCACCACCTTTTGGCCGATCGCCGCAATCACCAGATCCACCGGCAGGGTTTCAATACCGCCCGGCACCGGCACCGGTTTGCGGCGGCCGCTTTCGTCCGGCTCGCCCAGTTCCATTTTTTGCAGTTCAATCGCCACCGCGCGGCCATGCTGGGCATGGCCAATAATCCGGGTGGGCGCTACCAGAAACTTAAACTGCACGCCCTCCTCGCGGGCCTCGCGAATTTCCACATCCTCCGCCGGCATTTCCGCCTCGGTGCGCCGGTAAAGCACATAAACCTCCTGCGCGCCCAGGCGTACCGCCGTACGGCAGGCGTCCATAGCGGTGTTGCCGCCGCCCACCACCGCCACGCGGCCGCCCAATTTGCTTAGCTTGCCCAGGGCCACATTGCCCAAAAAGTCAATGCCGCCCACCACGCCGGGCAGGGTTTCGCCCTCGCAGCGCAGGCCGGCGCTCTGCCAGGCGCCGTTGGCCAGATAAACAGCGTCAAAATCCCGCTGCAAATCCGCAAACTGCACATCCCGCCCCAGCATACATTTAGTGCGAATTTCTACGCCCAACTTTTCAATCAGGGCAATTTCCATATCCAGAATATTTTTAGGCAGGCGATATTCCGGTATGCCATAGCGCAGCATACCGCCGGCTTGGGGCATCATCTCAAAAATCACCGCCTGATGACCGGCCAGCGCCATAAAATAGGCCAGCGTCAAACCGGCGGGGCCGCCGCCCACCACCGCCACACGCTTACCGGTGGCCGGCTTTTTAGCCGGCAGATAAGGGCTGCCGGTGTTCAAATCCACGTCGGCGACAAATTGTTTCAGCCGTGCCAGACTAATTGGCTGCTCCACCTTGGCGCGGCGGCAAGCCGTTTCGCAGGGGTGCGGGCAAACCCGCCCCAAAGAGGCCGGAATCGGATAACTCTCTTTAATCAGCTGCAAGGCCTCGGCAAAGCGATTATTGGCGATCAGCCCAACATAGCCCTGACAATCGGTTCCGGCCGGGCAAGCCAGCTGGCAGGGGGCGGCGCAATCCCCCTTATGATTGGAAAGCAGCAGCTCCAAAGCAGTACGGCGGGCGCTCACCACCGCCTCGGTATCGGTATAAATAACCTGCCCCTCAGCCGCCTCCGTCGCACAGGCGCGGAACAGCCGCGGGCTGCCCTCCATAGCCACCACGCAAAGGCCGCAGGCGCCGTAAGGCTTCAGACTGTCGTTATGGCACAGGGTGGGGATCTCAATCCCGGCCCGGCGCGCCACCGCCAAAATGGTTTCGCCGGCAGTGGCCGTCAGCTTTTGGCCGTCGATGGTTAATGTAAACATTTTTTTATTTTCTGCCATTAATCCAGCCTCCCTTATACTGTTTCCACCGCGCCAAAACGGCAGGTTGCAGCGCAGTTGCCGCATTTAATACATTTATCCATATCAATGACAAAAACCTCGCGCAGTTCGCCGCTGATCGCCCCTACCGGGCATTTGCGGGCGCAAAGCGAACAGCCCCGGCACTTATCCGGCTTAATACGATATTGCAGCAAGGGCCGGCAGCTATGGCTGGGGCATTTATGCTCTTCAATATGCGCCCGATACTCGTCGGCAAAATAGCGAATTGTGCTAAGCGCCGGGTTGGGGGCCGACGCGCCTAATCCGCAGAGCGAGCCAGCCTGAATCTGCCGCCCCAGCTCCTGCAAAAGCTCCACATCGCCCGGCTGCCCCTCGCCTTTGGTGATACGCTCCAAAATTTCCAGCATTCGTTTGGTGCCAATCCGGCAATGAATACACTTGCCACAGCTTTCCTTTTGCGTAAAGTCCAAAAAGAACCGCGCCATATCTACCATACAAGTGCTGTCGTCCATAATAATCATACCGCCGCTGCCCATAATCGCCCCGGTTTGGCTAATGCTTTCATAATCCACCGGCGTATCCAGCAGGCTGGCCGGGATACAGCCGCCGGAGGGGCCGCCCATCTGCACCGCCTTAAACTGGCCGCCGCCTTTAACGCCGCCGCCAATGTCAAAAATCACCTCGCGCAGAGTCATACCCATTGGCACCTCCACCAGGCCGCCGCGCTTAATTTTACCGGCCAGCGCAAAAACCTTGGTGCCTTTGCTGGTTGCCGTTCCCATAGCGGCAAAGGCCTCTCCGCCGTTATTGATAATCCAGGCCACATTGGCAAAAGTTTCCACGTTATTGATGTTGCTGGGGCGTTGCCAAAAACCTTTTTGCGCCGGGAAAGGCGGCTTCAGCCGCGGCATGCCGCGCTCACCCTCCAGCGAGGCCAGCAGCGCCGTTTCCTCGCCGCAGACGAAAGCGCCCGCGCCGGCCTTGATGTAAATATCAAAATCCCAGCCGCTGCCAAAGATATTTTGGCCCAAAAAGCCGCGTTCTCTGGCCGCCCGCATCGCCAGCTCCAGCCGGTGAATACTCAACGGATATTCAGCGCGCACATAAATTACGCCCTGGCTGCTGCCAATCGCCCGCGCGGCAATCGCCATGCCCTCCAAAACGCTGTGCGGGTCGCTCTCTAAAACACTGCGGTCCATAAACGCGCCGGGGTCGCCCTCGTCCGCATTACAGATCACATATTTCACGTCGCCCTCGGCTTTACGGCAGGCGTCCCACTTAAACCAGGTGGGGAACCCGGCCCCGCCCCGGCCCCGCAGGCCGGAGGTTTTAACAATCTCAATTATCTTTTCCGGCTCCAGTTCCACAACCGCCTTGCGCAAAGCCTGATAGCCGCCCCGCTCAATATAGTGGTCGATATTTTCCGGATCAATTACGCCGCAGTTGCGCAGAGCCACCCGGTGCTGACTGCGTAAAAAATGCAGTTCCTCATCAGTCAGCAGCAGATCAGTCTGCGGCTGACCGCCCAAAATATGGCCGTCCACAATTTTGGCCGCCGCCGCCGCGTCCACCCGGCCATAAAACCAGCTCTGTCCCGCCGCCTCGTCAACCACCTCTACCAGCGGCTCGGCAAAACACAGGCCGATACAGCCGGTGCGCTCACTGCGAATATCCGAGCCTGCCGCCGTCAGAGCCTCGTCCAAAGCGGTCTGCGTCTGTCGGGCGCCGGCTGCCATACCACAGCTGCCCAAACCAATTTTCACGCGTATTGCCATTTATTTTTCCTCCTCCGACACAGCCGAATCACGCAGGCCGCGCAGAACCTTGCGGACTGAATCGGCAGTCAAATTACCGTAAACCTCGCCGTTAATCATCATGGCCGGGGCCAAAGAGCAGCAGCCCAAACAGGCGACGTGCTTCAGGCTGAAAAGCCCGTCCGCCGTCGTCTGGCCGTCGGCAATGCCCAACTCCTCGCTGATAATCGCGCTGATACTTTCCGAGCCGTTAACATGGCAGGCCGTTCCCTGGCAGAGCATAATCAGATAACGCCCCACCGGCTCCAGCCGAAACTGGGTGTAAAACGAGGCCACGCCCAACACCTTGGCCGGCGTTGCGCCCACCGCCCGGCTGATTTCCGCCAGCGCCGCTTTGGGCAGATAACCATAAATATCCTGCGTCTGCTGCAAAATTGTAATCAGAGAGCCCGGTTTGGCGGCATACTCCGCCAGAACAGGCTCCAGTGGCCGCAAGTCAATCTCTGCCGGCTTTTCTATCATCAATAACCCCACCTTAATTGCAAATTCTTTTGCCTTAAATTTTTTCTTCTATTAATATTACACTTGCCGTGCTAAAATGTTTTCTGTTATTTTTTAGCTTATTTTTTTCTAAAATTTTTAGGTTATATTTCGACAACACCCTCAAACAGCTTTTCCGCGCTGCCGGTCATACTGATGTTCTCGCCGTCATAGCTGATGATCAAATCGCCGCCGGGCTGTTTAACGGTAATTTCCCGGCCGTTATCACAATAGCCGTTCAAAACCGCCGCCACCACCGCCGCGCAGGAGCCGGTGCCACAGGCGTTGGTATAACCGTTACCCCGCTCCCAAACACGCATATAGAGAATGTCCCGGCTGAACACTTTCACAAACTCCACGTTCACCCGCTCCGGGAACCATTCATGGTGTTCAAAATGATAGCCAATTTTTTCCAGCTGCACAGCCTCCAAATCATCGGTGAAAATCACCATATGCGGGTTGCCCACCGAAAGGCAGGTCGCCAGATAAATCTTGCCCAAAACCTCAATCGGTTTATTGATAAAATCCTCGCCTGCGGCCAGCATTGGCAGCGCCGCCGGCGTCAGCTGGGGTTTGCCCATCAAAACCGAGGCCCCCCAAACCTTGCCGTTGCGCTTAATCAGTTTCAGACGTTTGATACCGTAATCAGTTTCAATGCTGATTTCATCTTTATGCACAATATCGTTATCATAAAGATACTTGCCCACGCAGCGGATAGCGTTGCCGCCGATACCGCCGTTAGTGCCGTCAACATTGTAAACTTTAACATAAACGTCCGCCTTGTCCGACGGGCAGATCATCGCCACACCGTCGCCGCCGATACCACGGTTGCGGCGGCACAAACGCACCGCCAGCCCGGCAGGATTGTCCAACTGGCGCTCCAGGCAGTTAAAATAAATGTAATCATTGCCGCAGCTCTGCATTTTGGTAAAAGGCAGCTTAATCAGTTCGCGCCGCAGGTTGTTAATATCCACCAGCTCAATACTTTCCTGGGTATACAGGCTATGCAGACTGTCGGCCAGCACGTTAGCCGTATCAATCGAGGTCAGGCAGGGAATGCCCCGCTCAACCGCCTTACGCCGGGTGATGACGCTGTCTTTTTGCGGGTTGCGCCCCTTGGCCGAGGTGGAAATTACATAATTCAGCTTGCCCTCTTCCATCAATTTAACGGCGTTTTCCGCGCCCTCATGAATTTTTTCCACAAAAACCGCCTCAATACCGGCGTCCTGCAAAACCTTGCGGGTGCCGGCGGTGGCGTAAATCGCGAAACCCATATCGGCGAACTTCTTCACCACATGCACAATCTCCGCCTTGTCGCGGTCGTTAACGGTAACGAACAGGCCGCCCTTTTGCTCCAGATTATAGCCAGCCGCCACCAGGCCTTTATAAATAGCCTCCTCAAAATTAGAGCCGATACCCAGAACCTCGCCGGTGCTCTTCATTTCCGGCCCCAGCTGGTTGTCCACATTCAGCAGTTTTTCAAAGGAGAAAATCGGCACCTTAACCGCGCAGTATACCGGCGTAGGATAAAGCCCGGTGCCATAGCCCATATCAGCCAGCTTTTCGCCAAGCAGCGCGCGGGTAGCCAAATCCACCATTGGCACGCCGGTAACCTTGCTTAAATACGGAATGGTGCGCGAAGAGCGGGGATTAACCTCAATCACATAAAGCTGATTATCTTTAATCAGATACTGAATATTCACCAGGCCGCGGGTTTCCAACTCCACAGCCAGTTTGCGGGTGGTTTCAATAATCACCTGCACCATATCGTCGTTAATATTAAAGGAGGGATAAACGGCAATCGAATCGCCGGAGTGTACGCCGGTGCGCTCAACGTGTTCCATAATGCCGGGAATCAGGATATCTTCACCATCACAGATCGCGTCAATTTCCAGCTCCACGCCTTGCAGATATTTGTCGATCAACACCAGATTATCCACATTCTGCTCCAGGATAATTGCCATATATTCCCGAATATCCGCCTCCGTAAAGGCAATAATCATATTCTGGCCGCCCAGCACATAGGAGGGGCGCATCAAAACCGGATAACCGATCCGCTCGGCCACCGCCAAAGCCTCGTCGGTGGTCTTCACTGTTTCGCCTTTGGGGCGCTGAATATTCAGCTTGGTCAGCAACTCGTCAAAGCGGCCACGATCCTCCGCCCGGTCAATACTGTCAGCCGAGGTACCCAAAATCCGCACTCCCTGCTTATCCAGAAAACCGGTCAGCTTAATCGCCGTCTGGCCACCAAAGGCCACCACCACGCCATAGGGCTTTTCGGTAGCAATAATATTGCTCACGTCCTCCTCGGTCAGCGGTTCAAAATAAAGCCTGTCCGCCGTATCAAAATCGGTGGAAACCGTTTCCGGATTATTGTTGACAATAACAACCTCATAACCGGCCTGCTGCAAAGCCCAAACGCAGTGCACCGAGGCATAGTCAAATTCAATGCCCTGGCCGATGCGGATCGGGCCGGAGCCTAACACCATAATCGTTGGTTTGGGATTTTCCCGCTCCGCCAGGAAAAGCGCGGCCTCGTTTTCTTCATCATATGTGGAGTAAAAATAAGGCGTTTCCGCCGCAAACTCCGCCGCGCAGGTATCCACCATTTTATAAACCGCGCGCGCCGGCTCATCCACCGGCTGGCCGGAAAGCGCGGCAATCACCTTATCCGGGAAACCCAGCCGCTTGGCCGCCAGATACTTAGCGCGGTCATAACCCTGGCGCAGCTCGGCCTCCATACGGGCAATATTCGCCAGCTTATGCAAAAACCACATATCAATCTTAGTGATATTATGAATCTCGGCCAGCTCCACGCCCTGCTTAATGGCCTGATAAATCACAAACAGCCGCTCGTCAGTGCAACTGTGCAGGGCAGCGCGGATTTCTTCCGGCGACATTGCCAGCTGCCGGTGGGCGTTCAAATCGCTCAGGCCGATTTCCGCCCCGCGTACCGCTTTCATCAAGGCCTGCTCAAAATTCAGGCCAATCGCCATAACCTCGCCGGTGGCTTTCATCTGGGTTCCCAAATCGCGTTTGGCATAAACAAACTTATCAAACGGCCACTTGGGGAATTTAACCACCACATAATCCAGCGCCGGCTCAAAGGCAGCCGCCGTTTTGCCGGTAACCGCATTTTTAATCTCGTCCAAAGTATAGCCGATTGCAATTTTGGTGGCCACCTTGGCAATCGGGTAGCCGGTGGCCTTAGAGGCCAGCGCCGAAGAGCGAGAAACACGCGGGTTAACCTCAATCACAGCGTATTCAAAACTATCCGGGTTCAGTGCAAACTGGCAGTTGCAACCGCCCTCCACCTGCAACTCGTTGATAATATCCAAAGCCGCGGTGCGCAGCATCTGGTATTCCTTATCAGCCAGCGTAACCGCCGGCGCAATCACAATGCTGTCGCCGGTATGCACGCCCACCGGATCAAAGTTTTCCATAGAGCAGATGGTGATGTTATTGCCCTTGCTATCGCGCATCACTTCAAACTCAATCTCTTTCCAGCCAGCCACAGATTTTTCCAGCAAAATCTGGTGAATCGGCGATAAGCGCAGGCCGTTATCGGCAATTTCGCGCAGTTCCGCTTCGTTGTTAACAATACCGCCGCCGCTGCCACCCAGCGTAAAGGCCGGGCGCACAATTACCGGATATTGCAGGCGTTCCGCCAGTTTAACCGCATCCTCCACATTGGTAACAATATCCGAGGGTATACAGGGCTGGCCGATTTTCAGCATGGTTTCTTTAAAAAGCTGACGGTCCTCGGCACGCTCAATCGTATCTGGCCGAGCGCCCAGCAAGCGCACGTTGTTAGCCGCCAAAAAACCCTCCTTGGCCAGCTGCATGGAAAGCGTCAGGCCGGTCTGCCCGCCCAGGGTGGAAAGAATACTGTCCGGCTTTTCCTTGCGGATAATCCGCTTTAACACCGGCAGTGTCAGCGGTTCAATATAAATTTTGTCGGCCATAGCGCTGTCGGTCATAATCGTAGCCGGATTAGAGTTAACCAACACCACCTCCAGGCCGTCTTCTTTCAAAGCCCGACAGGCCTGCGTGCCGGCATAATCAAATTCAGCCGCCTGGCCGATCACAATCGGGCCGGAGCCAATCACTAATACTTTTTTAATACCGGATTTTAACGGCATTTATCTTCCCTCCCCATTAGCGTCTATCATTTCCATAAATCTGTCAAACAAAAAACCGGTATCCAGCGGGCCAGCTGCGGCCTCGGGATGAAACTGCACCGAAAAAGCCGGCTTGTCCAGATAATCAATGCCCTCGCAGGAGTTGTCGTTAGCGTTAACATAACGCAGACGCGCCCCCGCAGGCAGGCTGTCATTTAAAACCTCATAGCCGTGATTCTGGCTGGAAATAAAAACCTGCCCGGTCTGCAAATCTTTAACCGGCTGGTTAGCGCCGCGGTGGCCATAATGCAGTTTACCGGTTTTAGCGCCGCAGGCCAGCGCCAACAGCTGATGCCCCATACAAATACCGAACATCGGGATTTGGGAGTTCAACAGCTTTTGCAGCTCAGCCACAATCGGCATATTATCCGCCGGGTCCCCCGGCCCGTTAGAAAGCATGATACCCTGCGGACGCTGTGCCAGAATTTGTTCCGCCGTGCTGTCTGCCGGCATATTGATAACCTGACAGCCATGTTTAACCAAATTTTTGGCAATATTATTCTTCGCGCCGAAATCCCAAAGCACTACCCGGCGGCCGCTGCCCACCGGCTCTTTATCGCGGCTGCTCACGGCGTTTACGGCATCTTTCAAAGTATAAGCCTTAATCTCTGCCAAAAGCTCCGGCGTAACCTCCGGGTTGGCGGTTATCTTAGCGTTCATCACGCCCTTTTCCCGAATAATTCTGGTCAGCGCCCGCGTATCAACACCGCATAAGCCGACAATCTTATTTTCCATTAAAAAGGTGTCAAGATTACCCTCCATACGGAAATTAGAAGGCTCCTGGCACCATTCACGAACAATATAAGCACAAAGGTGTGGTTTCGTGCTTTCAAAATCAGCAGGAATCACCCCATAATTACCAATTAATGGAAATGTTTGGATAACCATTTGTCCATAAAAGCTGGGATCAGTCAGCGTTTCCAAATAGCCGACCATAGCCGTTGTAAAAACCAGTTCGCCAGTAACTTCTCCCTGCCAGCCAAAAGACTGGCCCGCAAATACCTGGCCGTTTTCTAAAACCAGATATAACTCCTGCATAGACCTCACTCCCGTTCTAAAAATATGCAAAAAAACTACTCCAAATTGATTTATTATACCATATCTACCACACCAAAATCAATACATCTATCCGGCAAATTAAAAATAAATTATAGAAATTTTGTTCTCTATAATTTTTTTAATAAATTTTTGACAGAATGTAAAGCATATGTAAAGCAATAGTTAGATAAATTCTTGACAAACAAAGCAAAATCAGCTATAATATATCCGAACAACGCCCAAGAAGCGTTTTAATAAGGAGGGAAAACTATGGCACAGGTTATGGTTAATTTTCGCATGGATGAGGATTTAAAAAAAAGAATGGAAAAAGCCTGCGCTGAAATGGGTTTAAGCATGACAACCGCTTTCACTATCTTTGCCCGCAAGGTGGCAGTCGAACAACGGATACCGTTTGAGGTTAGCGTCAATCATTTCTACTCGCCAAGCAATATGGAATACTTAAAAAAAGTTATTGCTGATATTGAAGCCGGCCGGGCAAACTTACAAGAGCATGATTTGCTGGAGGAATAAAGCCGATGCGTTTATTATGGGAAGAAAAGGCCTGGCAGGAATATTGCCAATGGCAGCAAGAAGATAAAAAAACCTTAAAACGTATCAATGCCTTGATTAAAGATATTATGCGCTGCCCCTATGAGGGCATAGGCAAACCAGAACCGCTGAAAGATGAGTTAAGCAGTTGGTGGAGCCGCCGTATTGACGACTATAATCGCATCGTATACCAGGAAAAAGACGGCGCAATAATTATCGCCAACTGCAAGGATCATTATGACAAATAGGCTATATGTAGCTTATTTGTCATATTTTTTTGGAACTATATTTCTCACCTAAAACGCATTGCCGTTGTCAAAGCAATTACTCAACAACCGTCCAAAATTCCACAGCAGTTTGCCGGCATAAAAAATAATCACCGCGCCGCAAACCAAATTGATGATATGCAGCACTTTAGCGTTAAATTTGGCACGCAGACCGGAAACCAGCAAAGTCAAAATCACAAACCAACACAGGCTGGCCAAAACCACGCCCTCGATAAAGGCCGCCCCCTGCCCAGGCGGCAGACCAACCTGAAAAGCGCCTAACATCATAGTGCCGTCAATCAACGCCTGTGGATTAAACCAGGTTACCACGCAGGCCGTGGCAATAGTCTGGCGAACAGACGGCGGTTTGGCGTTCAAAGTAATATCCGGCGGTTGCGAGCGCAGCAGGCGCAAGCCAATAAAACCGACAATCAAACCGCCGGCCAGCAAAACCAACATTTGCAGCCAAAACCAGCGCTGCATAATCGCGCCAATGCCGAAAAAGCAGCCCAAAGAGAGCGCCGCGTCAAAAAACAGCACGATTAAAGCAATCAGCAGAGCGCGACGCAAACGGCAGCTAAGCGCCGAATTTATGATGAATAGATTTTGCAGGCCAAGCGGCGCGGAATAAGCCAGGCCCACGCTGAACCCCTGCCAGAAATAAAGCATAATATAAAACGTATTCCTCCTATAACAAACGTTATATATAGATTAAAGCCGTCCTTGCAGATACAAAGACGGCTTTAACAGTTTAATTCACAAACCGACTATTTAGCGTAATCCGTAACTCTGGTTTCGCGGATCAGAACCACCTTGATTTGGCCGGGATAATCTAATTCGGCCTCAATGCGTTTCACAATCTCGCGCACCATAACCTCGGCGCGGCTCTCCGCCACTTTCTCCGGTTTTAAGATAATACGCAGTTCACGGCCGGCCTGGATAGCATAGGCCGTTTCCACGCCCTCAAAATCGTTGGCAATGGATTCCAATTTCTCCATACGTTTGATGTAAGATTCCAGCGTATCCCGGCGCGCGCCCGGTCTGGCTGCTGAAATAGCGTCGGCCGCCTGCACCAAAGCCGCCTCCACGGATTCCACCTCCACGTCGCCGTGGTGCGCCAAAATACCATGCACAACCTGTTTGCTTTCATGATATTTTTTGGCAATATCCGCGCCGATCTCCACATGTGAGCCTTCCATTTCCTGATTCAACGCCTTACCAATATCATGCAGCAAACCGGCACGCTTAGCCAGGGCAACATCGGCGCCAATCTCGGCGGCCATAACCCCGGCCAGATGCGAAACCTCAATAGAATGTTTCAGCACATTCTGGCCATAGCTGGTACGATAATGCAAACGCCCCAGCAGCTTAACCAGCTCAATATGCAAGCCGCGCACACCGGTTTCCAAAACCGCCTGTTCGCCCTCCTGACGAATTTTCTGCTCCACTTCTTTTTTGGCTTTCTCCACCATTTCCTCAATGCGGGCAGGATGAATCCGGCCGTCTAAAATCAGTTTGCCCAGGGCAATGCGGGCAATTTCGCGGCGCACCGAATCAAAGCCGGAAAGGATCACAGCCTCCGGCGTATCGTCGATAATTAAATCAATGCCGGTCAAATTCTCCAGCGCCCGGATGTTGCGCCCTTCGCGGCCAATAATCCGGCCTTTCATTTCCTCGTTAGGCAGCGCCACCACCGAAACCGTACTTTCCACCGCATGGTCGGCGGCCACGCGCTGAATGGCCTCGGTGATAATCTCCCGCGCCTTATTTTCGGCCTCGTCCTTGGCCTCGGCCTCCATTTCCCGGATCATAGTGGCCATATCCACCTGAACCTCTTTGTTAACGTCGGCCAACAGTTGCTCCTTGGCCTGTTCAGACGTCAAACCGGATATTTTTTCCAGTTCGGCCATCTGTTCCTGTTCCAATGCCTGAATTTTCTCCCGCTGTGAATCCAGCTCAATATTTTTTTGATGCAGCTTGGCCTCTTTGCGCTCAATCCCATCAAGTTTTTTATCCAGAGTATCTTCCTTTTGCAGCAGGCGCTGTTCCATCTGGTTCAACTCATTGCGCCGCGCTTTGGCCTCGTCCTCCGCCTGGGTGCGCTGCTTGAAGATTTCGTCTTTAGCTTCCAACAGAGCCTCCTTTTTCAGGGATTCCGCGTCCTTAGCCGCATCATCCAGCATTTTATCAATAGTTCCTTTGGCCGCGCCCAACTTAGCTTCCACTATTTTACGGTAAAAAACCGAACCCGCAAAATAGCCCAGCGCCAGACCAACCACCAGAAACACAAGATTAATAAGTACACTGCTAATTGAAAATTGCGGCATTCCTTCACCTCCTTTGGTAATTTTTGTTTTTTTGATTTTCATAAAAATAGCCCAATCACCAGAAGTGATGGGCCATCAGAATAAATTTGTACATAACAACCTGGTGGGCAAAAGAACACAATCTTCCCCCAATATTCCAATAATCAACTTATCTCAACAATCTTGCTTAAACTTTGCTTTAAAAGTTCTGCTCAATAATACGCAACAATCATGCTATAAGAATCAGGCCGCAAACAGCCAATATATAAATCAGAATAAAACCAAAGGAATGTAAAAATTTATTCTAAAAGCCATAAAAATTATTCTGTATTTTTATAACTACCTATTATTTTATATATTTAAGACAAACTTGTCAAGCGTTTAGGCAAAGAAAGTGCAAACTTTATCCTGGATAATTTTACAAACACATTAGCTTGCCGCCAAAAACCTGCATATTATATAACAAACAGCACAGAAAACTGACATAGGGGGCCTGTTGCCGTGGACAAATTTTGGGCGTTAACCGCCTTAATAATCACCGGACTAATCGCCGTCTGGCTGGCAATCAGCCTGATTGCCGCTTTTCTGTTATATTTATTCGCCGTTATCTGCGCCCTGACCGGGGCGGCCAGGGCCGCTGCGCAGGTATTATTTAAGTCCTGCCGCGGTATTTACCGCAATATCGAATCATTTTTTGCCAACAAAAGCTAACTTTGCGCTTTGTTGTGATAAAATCCCAATATTTTACTGGCAACTTCTTCCAGCGCCCATTTATCAACGTCAATACTATACTCCGCCGCAGCGGCGTATAGCGCGGCGCGCGCCTCCGCCATCTGCCGCACACTTTCGGCGTCAGCCTGTCTGGGCAGAAAAATCCGGTTATTTTTACGCCTTACCCGCCGGAAAATAGTGTCAGGATCAGCTTTTAACCAAATAACGCAGCCCAGCTGCCGCCAAAGTTCAAGCTGCTGCTCGTCAGGCGGCAGAGCTCCGTCAGCGGCCAGCACCAAACCGCTTTTGCCCAGCTGTTTGCGCAGCAAAAGCTTATCCTCTGAATAAAAGCGAATCGCTCCGTACTTGCTGTAAATCTGCGGCAGCTTAAGCCCGCAAACCCGCTCCAGTTCCGAGTCCAAATCGACAAAATCAAAATCCAGCTCTTCAGCCAACAGCCGGCCCACCGCCGTTTTGCCCACGCCCATCATACCAACCAAAACGATATTTTCCGCCATTATGCTCACCTGCTTTATTTAGGATGTTTAAGCATATGCAGCGAAATTTAATTTTAGCACTTTTAATAAGTCCAAACCAGCTCCAGCAATATTTTAGCCAGGCGTTCAGCGTTAATCCCCATCAACTCCGTAACCTCTTCATGGGTTACTTTATCCGCCAGGCCGCAGGCAAAATTGGTTACCATGGCCAACGAACCATACTTAATACCCAATTCGTTAGCCAGCGTAACTTCCGGCACGCCGGTCATGCCGGAAATCGTACCACCCATCCGGGCATAAGCCCTGATCTCGGCGCGGGATTCAAAACGCGGCCCCTGCACGCAAACATATACCCCGCCCTCCACCAGGGGAATTTTCGCACGCGCCGCCGCCGCCTTAATCTGGCTCTGCCAGTCCTCGTCGTAGCAGTGCGTCATATCCGTATGTCTGACGCCGGTTTCGCCGCCGGTGAAAAAAGTATGCTCCCGCCCATAGGTGAAGTCGATAAAATCATCAACTAAAACAATGCTGCCCGGCGGCACCTCGCGCAGCAGCGAGCCCACCGCGTTAACCGCAATAATCTTCTGCACTCCCAGACTTTGCAGCGCCCAGATATTGGCACGATAATTAATCAGATGCGGCGGTATGCTGTGGTTGCGGGCATGGCGCGGCAAAAACACCAGCGGTTTGGGGCCGGCCGGCCCCTCCACCTCGCCCAGAAAAACATTCGCCTCGCCATACGGAGTAACAATTCGTTTTTCCTGCTGATTACGCAGAGCGTCCCAATCATAAAAGCCGGTTCCGGCAATCAAAGCCAACATGTTCTATTCCTCCTCCCGCAAAACATCATAATTGCTAGTCTCTTCATGGTCGTCGGCAAACAGCGCCGCCGCAAAGTCCGCCGCCACAAACTCGCGCAGGTCATCAAC
Source organism: uncultured Bacillota bacterium (assembly GCA_948907985.1). Classification (GTDB taxonomy): domain Bacteria; phylum Bacillota; class Dehalobacteriia; order UBA4068; family UBA4997; genus Avidehalobacter. The sequence continues at coordinate 15,627 of CAQWMM010000005.1, read as the reverse complement.
GCCCTCGCCAACGCCAATCATCTTCACCGGCAAATTCAGCTCGTTGGCAATACCAATCACCACGCCGCCCTTAGCCGTACCGTCCAGCTTGGTCAAAATAATGCCGGAAAGCGGCACAACCTCGCCAAAAAGCTTGGCCTGGCTGATAGCGTTCTGACCGGTGCCGGCGTCTAACACCAGCAGAACTTCCACATTGGCCTGCGGCGCCTCACGCTCAATAATCCGGTTGATTTTGCGCAGTTCTTCCATTAAGTTGGTTTTATTTTGCAGCCGCCCGGCCGTATCCACAATCAAAATGTTAGTGCCGCGCGATACCGCCGCCTGGCAAGCGTCAAAAACCACCGCCCCCGGATCAGAACCGCTGTTCTGCCGGATCACATCTACGCCGGCCCGCTCGCCCCACATACAAAGCTGTTCAATCGCCGCAGCGCGAAAAGTATCAGCCGCCGCCAGCAAAACGTTATGCCCAATACTGTGATAATAAGCGGCCATCTTGCCAATGGTGGTGGTTTTGCCGGCGCCGTTTACGCCCACCACCAAAATGATATTCAATCGGCCGCCCTTAAGCAGAAAGCGGTTTTTATTTTCGCCCTCCTCCGAGCCTTTGATGATTTTAACAATCTCGTCCTGCAAAGCCTGGCGCAAAGGTTCGGCCTCGCGGATATGCTCCTTTTTCTCAATCTCGCGCAGGCGCTCGGTCAGCTCAATCGCTGTCTGCACGCCAACATCCGCCTGAATCAGTGTCTCTTCCAAATCCTCATAAAATTCTTCATCTATTTTACGCCCCAGAGAAAAAACCTGGGCAAGCTTATTATTAAAATCATCGCGTGTTTTCGTCAAACCCTGTTTCAGCTTTGCAAAAAAACCCATACCGCAGCCCCCTTATTTCTATATTATACATTTATTTTAACACAATTTTTTATTTATAGCAAGTTTTTAGCCAAAATCAGGAAACATACTGCTGCAAATCGTCAGTCAGCCGCACCGATACAATTTTAGAAACCCCGTCTTTCTCCATAGTAACGCCCCAAAGCCGGTCGGCGGCTTCCATAGTGCCCTGGCGATGCGTTACCACAATAAACTGGGTTTTCTGCTTAAACATTTTGATATAATCGGCGAACCTTTCCACATTAGCCTCGTCCAGGGCGGCGTCCACCTCGTCCAGAATACAGAACGGGCTGGGCCTAAACTGAAAAATAGCCAACACCAGCGCCACGCCGATTAAAGACTTTTCACCGCCGGAAAGCAGGTTATAATTAATCAGTTTTTTGCCCGGCGGCTGCACCAGCAAATCCACGCCGGTATTCAAAATTTCGTCCGGCTCGGTTAAAAACAGCGAGGCGGAACCGCCGCCAAAAAGCTGCACAAAGGTTTGGCCAAAATTGCGGTTAACCTGTTCAAAGGTCTCGCGGAAGCGTTTGGCCATAATTTCATCCATTTCCTGAATCACGTTATTTAAAGAAGCATGCGCCTCCAACAAATCCTCCCGCTGCGTTGACAAAAATTCGTGCCGCTCCCGCACCTGACGATATTCCTCAATGGCCTCCAGATTAACGTTACCCAGCGTCGCCAGCTGTTTTTTCAGCTGTTTAAGGTTTTGCGTCAGTTCCAGGCGGCCCAGTTTCGTGTCCAGAAGCGGCAGGGCCTGTTCATAGCTGAGTTCAAAGCCCTCGGCCAGCTTTTGGCTGTCGGCGTTATCCTCCGCCTGCAAACGCGCCTCTTTCACCTTCAACTGCGTAAGTTCCTGATTAAAGCGCGCCGACTCCTGACGCAGGGCCGCCACCTGACGATCCCAGTCTTCAATCTGCCGCCTGCGCCCGCCCAGCTCCTCGGTTAGCTGCTGCAAATTCTCTTCGGCCCGTTCAATTTGGGCAAAAAAAGCCTGAACTTCCTGCTGCTTGCCCTGCCAGGCCTGCTGCATTGCGCCCTGCTGCGTCTGCCACTCCAGCAAAGCCTGTTCTTTTTCCTCTTTCTGGGCAAAAAGGCTCCCCTTTTCCGCCTGCAAGCGCGCCAAATCATTGGCTAATGTTTGATACTCCTGCTGTTTGGCCAAAGCCTGCAAGCGGCCCTGCTCTAATGCCTGCCGCCCCTGCTCCAGGGCCTTGTTCTGTTCTTCCTGCCGCCGCTGCAAATCGGCCAGCGCCTGATTGGCGCGCCGGCTGATGTCATCCCAGCTTTTCAGCTCTCCGGCCAGTTCTTTCTGCCGGCCAAGCACCAGCCCGCGCTCGCGCTCACTATCGGCCAGGGCGCGCTCTAACTGCACCGTTTGCTCCTCTTTATCGGCCAGATTATCGCGCAGATGGCTTATATCCTTAACCTTACCAAGATATTGCAGTTCCAGTTCCCGGTCGGCCTCCGCCAGGCTGCCGCGCTCCGCCGCCAGCCTGTCCCGGTCGGCCTGCAAAGCCAACAAATTCTGCTGTCCCTGTTCGCCCTGCTGTTTCAACTGCTGCACGCTGTGTTTAAGTTCGGCCAGCTGATTTTTCTTTTGCAGCAAATCGCCGGCATTTTTCTGCCGGCTGCCGCCGGTAATTGAACCGCCCGGCGAAATTATATCCCCGGCCAGCGTAACAATCTTAAACTGTTGACGGTGCAAACGCGCCACCTCGGCGGCCACGTCCAAATCTTCCACCAACAAAATATTCGCAAACAAAAATTCTACCGCCGGGCGCACCTCCGGCCGGCATTGAACCACGTCAGAACAGCGGCCAATCACGCCGGGGTGCGCAAGCGCCTGCGTCAGTTCGGCATTAAGCCGCCACTTCAGGCTGGCCAGCGGCAAAAAGGTCGCGCGGCCCAGTTTTTCCTTTTTCAAATAAGCCACGCAGGCGCGCGCCGCCCGGTCGTCGCTGACCACCAAATTTTGCAAGCCGGCGCCCACCGCGGCCTCCAATGCCAAACTATACCGACTCTCCGACTCAATCAAATCCAGAACCACGCCCAAAACGCCGTCGGTCTGCAAACGCCCCTGCTGCCGCCCCCGCAGTACCGCGCGCACGCCGGGATAAAAGCCGCTTTTGTTTTCCGCCATCTCCGTTAAAATTTTTAAGCGCGATTCCTCACTGTTCAATTTCATACGCACCGCCACGCTGGCCTCATTAGCCTGCACAATGCGCGCCTCCTGCGCGTCCAAATCCTGGCCCAGCTGCAAAAGCCGCTCTTGGTTAGCGGCGCGTTTTTGCTGCAAAGCCTGCAAGTTAGCCTGCAACTGCCCGGTTTGCCGCGCCAGTTCCTGTTTCTCGCCCAGCAAGGCGTTTATATCCCGCCGCGTGTTTAACATATTCTGCTCAATTTCCGCTGCCGATCTGGCCAAAAAAGTCTGCTCGTTCTGCAAATTAGCCAACTGGCCGGTGTTATCCAAAATTTCCTGCCGGGCAATCTCCTGCTCGGCCTGCAAATTTTCCACCTCTTCCCGCCTGGCGGCAAAGGTCTGTTCCTGCTCTTTGACGCTCTCTTCCTGGCGCTGCCAATCTTCCTTAGCCGTTGCCGCACCCTGGCGCAGGCGTTCCACCTCGGCCATAAAACCGCTGTCCTGCTGCAACAGCCGCGCAAGCTCCCCCTGCAAACGCTGAATATTGTCCTCCGCCGTATGCAGCTTTTCCTGCCAAAGCCGGCTTTGCGCCTCGGCCTGTTCACGTTTGGATTTCAAATCAAAAAACTGCTGCCGCTCCTCCACAAGCCGGCCCTCCGCTTGATCACTGGCCAGCCTTGCCGCCGCTAAATCAGCCTCCAAATGCAGGCGGCGGCTGTCCGCCTGTTCAAGCAAGAGTTGAGTTTCGGCCAGAGCGGCGGCGTTTTCCTGCAAACTCTGGCGATTTTCCTGCATATTTTGTAAAATCAGGTTAATTTCTTGCTTATCCGCCTGTTCCTTAAGGCGCAAAAAGGTCTCCGCCTGGCTGCTTTGTTCCGCCAAAGGGGCCAAACGCACCGTAAGCTCGCTGATAATATCCCAAAGACGCGTCAAATTTTGTTCCGTATCAGCCAGCTTGCGCTGCGCAGTCTGTTTGCGCGCCCGATACTTCACAATACCGGCGGCGTCCTCCAAAAGCAGCCGGCGCTCGTCCGGTTTCATATTCACAACTTCCTGAATCCGTCCCTGGCCAATCAGCGCCAGAGAATTATTACTAATACCGCTGTCCATAAAAAGTTCGCGAATGTCCGTCAGGCGACACTGCCGCCCATTAAGCAAATACTCGGAATCCCCGTCGCGATAGGCGCGCCGGCAAACGCTGACCGCCGAAAATTCCAAAGGCAGACTGCCGTCCGAATTATCAATATGCAAGGTAACCTCCGCCATACCCAGCGGTTTGCGCTTGTCCGAGCCGGCAAAAATAATATCCTCCATTTTGTGGCCGCGCAGAATTTTGGCGCTTTGTTCCCCCAAAACCCAGCGCACAGCGTCGGCAATATTGGACTTGCCGCTGCCGTTTGGCCCCACAATGCAGGAAATTCCGTCCTCCAGCTTAATAACCGTACGGTTAGTGAAAGATTTGAACCCGGACAACTCAATGCTCTTTAAGTACATACCAATAAAAACTCCCTCTCTAAACGATCCCCGCCATTACACAGCCTATAACATCACAACCGCGCCGAAAATCAACATCCGTAAACATTTGCCGCCGGCCATCCGCCCAAATAAGCAATGATGAACCGACCGGTAGGTCAGCGGCCGTAATCCGCAATCCCGGCACAAGCTGTTGATAAAAAGCCGTATTCTGCCGTTTATGGCCAACCGCCGCCGATATATCCTGCCGGGCCAGAGCAACCACCTGCGCGCCCGGCCATTTTTGCAGCGCCCAAAGAATTTTATTCCGCCAGTAAAGTCCCTGCACCAAACTGCCAAAGGCTTGATGATAGGGTCCGGCCAACACCTGACTGTTCAGGGTTTCGCTTGGCTGCAAGCCCATCCGGATCACTTTTATCCCCAAATCATCGGCCATAATTTTCAACGCCAGCGTAACCGCCGCCGCCTCGTCCAGAGTCAGCGGCTGGTATTGCCCCCGCTGATATAAAGCAGCCAGGCCAGAGCCCTGCAAAACCACAGTCGGATAAATGCGCAGCATAGCAGGCCGCTCCCGCAGCAGCAGCCCGGCCCCCGCCAGACAAGCTGCCGGGCTTTCACCCGGCAGGCCGGGCATCAGCTGAACCCCGGCGGTAAAGCCGGCCTGCTGCAACAAACGGAGCGCCGCCAACGCCTGCGCCGCCGTATGGCCGCGCCGGGCTTTTTGCAAAACCTCATCTAGCATCGACTGTACGCCCAATTCCACCGTATTAACCCCGTATTGACGCAAAACCGTTAAAATCTGCGGGTTAATGCAATCAGGCCGGGTAGAAACCCGCACCGAGCCAAGCCGGCCCTCGGCCAGAGCGCGCCGCGCCGGTTCCAAATAATATGTCTGCAAATCCAGCGGCAAGGCGGTAAAACTGCCGCCATAAAACGCCAACTCAAAATCAGCCGCCAATTCCGGCGGCAAAGCAACAATAGCCGCGGCAATTTGTTCCGCCGCCGGCGGCTGCTGCCCGGTAATCTTATGCTGATCACAGAAAACGCACTGCTGCGGACAGCCCAAATGCGGAATAAAAAAAGGCAGAATATGTTTTTTTGCCTGCGCCATATTCCACCTCACTTCTCATTTTTAGCAATTTAATCAACCGCGCGCCAGCCGCGCCACCCATTCATCCTGCCGCTGCCAGGCCAGCCGGGCGGCCTTTTGTTCCGCCTCTTTTTTGCTGGGGCCGGAGGCCGAGGCCAAAGTTTCACCACAATAGACCAAAGCCACCGTAAAGGTGCGCTGGTGCGACGGCCCGGTGGCCGAAAGCAGCTGATAGGTAATATGCCGCTCAGAAAGGGTTTGCACCAACATCTGCATCAAGCCCTTATAATCCTCATAGCGGTCGCCCACCTTTTCTTCCAGTTCTGTTGTAAAGCGCGCCAGCAAAAAGGCCTCCACCTTGTCCTGCCCCTGCGCCAGATACATTGCACCCACCACCGCCTCAAAAGCGTCGGCCAAAATGGAATTGCGGTTCTGCTCGCCGTTTTTCAGGCTGCCCTTGCCCATGATGATATAATCACCCAGGCCAAGCTCCCGGGCCAAATCCGCCAAGGAACCCTCACAAACCAAAGCCGCTCTGGTTTTGCTTAAATAACCCTCATCGGCGGCAGGATTGCGCTTAAAAAGTTCTCTTGCCACCACAAAACCCAAAATAGAATCACCGAGAAATTCCAACCGCTGGTTGTCCTCATCGCCGACCGTCTTTTGCCCCTCAAAATAAGTGGGATGAGTCAGCGCCTGCTGCAACAAATGCAAGTCGCCCTGCCAATTCAGTTTTTCGGCCAGTTCGCCCAGTTTTTCTATTCTATTTTTATTGACTCCCTCTGTATTCACATCAAATCTCCATATAACACTTGTGTTTTTACAAAATATATTATTTGTTTATACTATTTGCTTTTTTCTTCGATATATTCCACCAGCTGGCCAACTGTTTTGATACCGTCCACATCTTCGTCGGCAATTTCAATTTCAAAGGCCTCTTCAATAGCCATAACCATCTGCACCACGTCCAAAGAGTCCAAAGCCAGTTCTTCAAAGGTGGTGTTCACAGTCAAATCGCCCAAATCACGGCCCAATTCTTTTTTTATCGCATTTTGCAATACTTCAATCGTATCCATATTAAATCGCCTTTCATTATTTTATTTTTTATTTCTGCTGGAAAAAGCTAGCCGCCTGTTCCCGCAGCGATTCAATAAAACCGCTCTGCTGCAAACCGACAGTCTGCTTAATAGCGGATTCAATCGTCTGCGCGTCAGAACTGCCATGGCAAACCAAACTTAACCCGCCAACCCCCAAAAGCGGCGCGCCGCCAATAGCCTTATAATCCAACATCTGTTTCAGTTTCTTTAGGCCCGGCATAATCAAAGCCGCTCCCAAACGCCGCGTCATACCAGCGGACAATTCCTGTTTGAGCAGGCTCATAAAGGTTTTGGCCAGGCCCTCCGAGGTCTTCAACACCGCGTTGCCGGTAAAACCGTCGGTAACAATCACGTCCACCTGTCCAGACATCAAATCCCGGGCTTCATAGTTGCCTACAAAATTTAAGCCGGATTTTTTCAACAGCTGATGCGCCTCAACCAGTTTATCAGTGCCCTTATGTTCCTCAGTACCATTATTTAAAAGACCAATAGTGGGATTTTCCACTTTAAGCAGCGCCTGCGCTGCCACTTTGCCCAAAACTGCAAACTGAACATACTGTTCCACATCCAACTCCAGATTGGCGCCAATATCCAGCAAAATGGAACCTCCCTTAACCGTGGGAAACACCGTGCAGATTCCGGGCCGGGTAATACCGGGGATTCGCCCCAAAAGCAGCAGGGCCGAGGCCATCTGCGCACCGGTACTGCCAGCCGAAATCACAGCGTCCGCACGCCCCTCCTTAACCATCTTGGTAGCCACCCAAATAGAACTGTCGCGTTTTTTGCGCAGGTTCTCCACCGACTCATCCATAGCCATCACGGTGGCGGCCTCTTCAATGGTTACATTATCAGGCAAAGAGCTTTCCTGCGGAAGTTTATCCGTCTGCCCCACCAAAATAATCTGCACATCCTGCACCCCGGAGGCGGCCTTAACCGCTCCGTCCACCAATGCTTTGGGGGCCAAATCGCCGCCCATAGCGTCTATTGCAATTCTCACGCTCAAAATTCCGCCTCCCAGCGAAGCCATGCCAACCGCTACCTAGAAAGCAAGCGGGCAAACTCATCCAAACTGATATTTTGATCTACATTGCGCCGGTTCAGCTTCAAAGGATCGCTCTGCTTATTAATAGTCCCTTTAGAAGTCGTAACCGCCACCAAAAAACCGTTATTAGCCAAAGCGCTGTAGCTGGCGCTGTTGGTTACGCCGTAAGGATAGGCAAAATAATTAACCACAGTGTTCAGCTCTGATTCCAGAATATACTTGGATAAACGCAAATCCTGATTAATCCGGTCTTTATATTCCGCGTCGCTCTCCCGGCGGCTTTCCGCAGTCAGGTATTTATGGTCAATGAAGAACCGGCCCAAACCGCCGCCTTTGGAAGACTGGATCATCCCATGGCCGTCATAACTATGGCTGCCGATTTCCACCAAACCGGAATCATTCATTTCCCGCATTTGGTCAAAACTTAAATGTGGAATGTTCTGCTGTGTAAGCCCGCCGTCGTCCGAGGCCACAATGGAAGAAATAACCACCACCGCAATAGAAGCTTTCAGATTATACTTCTGCAAGACAGGATAAGCCAGAGTGTAGTTGCTGGCATAACCGTCGTCAAAAGTAATGATTACGGATTTTTCCGGAAAAGGCAGGGAATTATGCAAAATCGCCGCCACCTCCGACATCTTAAAGGTATGATAGCCATGTTCGGAAAGATAGCGCATTTCTTCGGCAAACTGGCTTTCAGAAATAATCGCGTTGTTGCCGGCATATTTGCCACCGGCCATTTCAGCATCCGACAGAATATGATGATACATCAGCACCACCGCGCCATAATCCTGGCTGGCCTGATACTCCGGCGTCAGCGGCAAATTGGACTCGGCGGTTTCCGAATCAATCGCCACGCCATAAATTGTATAAGATACATCCATAAACCAGAAAAACACCAAAACCAGCAGCATCAAAACCACAGTTAAAAGCGTATATTTATATTTTTGAATAAAAGAATTAAACAGCGTTTGCACCCCCTATAACCCTTATCTAAGTTATTTTACCACATGTTTTTTAACATTACAACCTTTTGGTCAAAAATTCTTTGGAAAAAAATTTTTTGCCTGGATATATAACAAAATTTTGTTATTTAATCTTGACAAGCCCGCCCCAATATTGTATAATAGCTAGCATGTTAATAAATGTTACAAAAGTTAAAAGCACAACCCAATGCTCCGAAAAGCTGAAACTGGCGGAGCCGGTGGACGCCGCCGCTTACGGCTACCCGGAACTTGCCTTGGCCGGCAGCCTGCATTTTGCCGGCCAGATTGAAAACGCCGCCCCTTTTTTGGAACTGCAAGGCCGCGCCTCGGCCAAACTGCGGCTTAGCTGCTCGCGCTGTCTGGCTGATTTTGAGCAGACCATAAGCGCCGATATTGCTGAAACGTTTACCAACAAACCAGAGGCGCTCTCTGAAGATGACGAATATGAAGTCAGCTTTTTCAGCGGTGATGAAATTGATATTGCACCGGCTTTGTTGCGCGCTCTGCTGCTGGAGCTGCCTATGCAGCCGCTCTGCCGGCCGGACTGCAAAGGGCTTTGCCCTGACTGCGGGGCGGACTTAAACCGGCAAACCTGCTCTTGTAACCATCAGGATATTGACATACGTTTAAGCAAGCTGCAAGCCTTGTTTAACGCCATGAATAAAGATAAGGAGGTGTAAAAAATGGGTGTACCAAAGGGGAAAACTTCCAAGGCTAACCGGCGCATGAACCGTGCAGGCCGTTATGCCAATTTCACAGCTACAGCAATTTCGCTCTGTCCGCAGTGCCATGCTTTCAAACTGCCTCATCATGCCTGCCCGCAGTGCGGCTATTATAAAGGCCGTCCGGTGAAAGTTGTTAAGGCGGAAAAAGTTGAAGAAGAATAAATCTTAACAGGATTTACTGTTTATTAGCCCTCTCTGGTCAAAAGCCGAGAGGGCTATTTCAATATTCGCGCAAAAAGCGTAGCAGGTTGCCGCCCAAAATTTTCTCGGCCTGCCTCTGGCTGAACCCCGCCGCCAGCAGCGCCTCCGCCACATCTGGCCAGCTTTGCGCACCGGCAATGCCCTGCGGCAAATGCTCCACGCCGTCAAAATCAGAACCAAAACCAACCGCGTCTTCCCCCGCCAAATTCACTGCGTGTTGAATATGTTTAAGCAAATCCGGTAAAGCCGCCTGGCCATCCAGACGCAAAAAGCCCGGCGCCATGGTAACGCCCAGCCAACCGCCGCTTGCGCCGACGCGGCGCAGCTGTTCATCGGATAAATTGCGCCGGTGCGGACAAAGCGCCTGGCAGCAGGCATGGCTGACAAAAACGGGCTTCCGCTGTAAATCCGCCGCCTGCCAGAAACTATTCTGCGAAGCATGCGCCAAATCCAGCAAAAACCCCCGGCTTTCGGCATAGACCACAAAATCCCGCCCGGCTTTAGTCAGGCCGCAGTCCGCCGCGCCCACCGCGTCCGCGCCGCAGCCCAGAAAATTGTCGTTGTTCCAAAACAGCCCCAAACTCCGAAACCCCAAACGATACAACTCCTCCGCCGATGAAACGCCAGCCAGCAAATCCAGTCCCTCCACCGCCAAAACCAGCTGCACGCCCGGCTTTAACCCGGCCTGACGCAAATTAAGCATCAACTCCAGCCCACCGCAAAGTTCCATGGCCACCTGCAAATTACGGCGCATACGCCGCAAATCCTGCCAGGCCTGTTCCGGCGCAGCCTGATGCAGAAAAAAAGCCATAAATTGCAGCTTAACATTTTGTCGCAACCGTGGAAAATCTAAATGTGCCGCCTCGGGACAGCCCAAAGCCAAATCCAAAGCCCCCAGCCGCCCAACCGTATCACAGTGCGCGTCCGCCGCCCTACCAAACATAGCTATCACGATCCTTGCCAAATTATTTATATTCTTATATGCCCGCAAAGCAAAATAAATCCCTCTGCAGCCCAGGCAAAGGGATTTATTTTATCAGGATTATTTTATGTTCACTTTTTAACCCGGCCAAGTTCCATATTCAAAGCTACATAATCCGGCAGTCCGCCGCGCATCGGCACCGGCACTTCGCCCTCGATCAGCGGGCGGCAGTATTTGATAAAGTCCTCGGTAACATAGTTGCCCTCGGCGTTAACCCATTCACGCGGAACTTTCTTTTCCACATTGGCTACGGCGCTAAGCGGCGCTTCGCCCAAAGTGCAGCGGTATTCCTCGCCCGGCTCACGGTTCAGGGTTATCATCAGGCCGCTTTGGCCGGCCAGAGCCAGCTCCACCGCCCTGACGCCGGTGGCGTAGGCCTCGTCGGCGTCGGTTTTGGAGGCAAAGTGCATAGCGGAACGCTGGGCCGTTCCCAGCGTGTTGCAGCGGGCTTTCAGGCCCAGCCTTTCTTCCACCAGGTTTTTCAGCGTTTCGCCCGCGCCAGAGAGCTGGGCATGGCCAAAAGCGTCCACCCGTCCGTCGGCGGCGATATAATTGCCGCCTTTATCCATAATACCCTCGCTGGCCACCACAAAGCAGTAACCAAGGCGGTCATAAACAGCCTTAACGTCCAGCAAAAACTGTTCCGTATCAAAAGGAACCTCCGGCAGATAGATCAGATGCGGCGCTTCTTCCGGCGTACGTTTAGCCAGGGCTGCCGCTGCGGTCAGCCAGCCGGCATTGCGCCCCATAGCCTCAATAATGCAAACCTTGTTTTTGGTGGCCACCGAGGCCAAATCAATGCCGGTTTCCATAACCGTTGCCGCCAGATACTTGGCCGCGCTGGCAAAGCCGGGGCAGTGATCCGTAATCGGCAAATCATTGTCTACCGTTTTGGGGATGCCGATAACCCGCATTTCATAGCCCAATTTTTCCGCCGCCAGGCTCATTTTGTTGCAGGTATCCATGGAATCATTGCCGCCATTATAGAAGAAATAACGAATGTTATACTTTTGGCAGATCTCCACCAAACGCGGGTATTCCTCCTCGCTTACTTTATAGCGGCAGGAGAATAAACCGGCGCCGGGCGTCCAGCGCAAACCGGCGATAACATCAGCCGGTTGCTCGGCCAAATCCAGCAAATCCTCATCAAAAAAGCCTTTGATTCCGGAAATTGCCGCATAAATTGTGCCGGGCCGGTTCTCCGCAGCCAACCAGGTCTGCACCGCGCCGCAAACGCTGCTGTTAATAACCGCGGTCGGCCCGCCGGATTGAGCAATTACGGCATTACCTTGTAACATTTTGCCCACCTCTTTCTTCAATCTTTAGTTTTTTAATCATTTCAGCTTGCTAAAAATTTATTCAGCAGAAAATTTTGACATTTAGTTCGCGCCGCTTTCGTTATTTTCAGCGCCGCCGTTTTCCTCATCAACCTGCGGATTATCCAGCTGCTCCTTTAAAGCGACAACCGAATCATAATACTGCTGGAAGGACTGGTAATTGGGGTCTTCCTCGCTAATCTGGGGCTTATACGCCTCCAGAGCCGCCAGACACTCGTCAATACGACCGACGTTCAACAGATAAGAAGCATAATTCATATTAGCGTCAAAATCTGCCGGGGCAGCGGCCAAAGCGGCTTTATAAAGTTCCTCGGCCTGTGCGGTATCATTCATATTAAAAGCACATTCCGCTTTCTTCAGATAATAACTGGCCAAAACAGCAGGTTCAGCGTCAGCCGGGCAGTTATCAATCGCCTGCTGGAACAGATCCAAAGCTTCCTGATAGCTGGCCGTCAAATCATAGCTGCCGTCCTGCTCATGCCGGTAATAGGCCAAAGCGCCCACCGCGTCGCCCAAATCCGCCAGGGTAACAGAATCTGTCGGATTTTCTGCCAGCAAAGCCCGGTCGTCGTCCACCTTATGGCCCATAGCCACAATCATCCAGTTGGTAACCTCGGCCTGCATAGCGGCTCCGCCCTCCATGCCCTCCATAGAGGCCTGCGCCCGATAGCGTTCAAACAGATAGTTGGCCACCGTATAAGCGTTAGCATAATTTGGCTCGGCCTGATAGGCGCTCTTCGCCTCCTCGGCCAATAAACCGTAATACTCGTCATAAAAGCCGACAGCCTCGGCGTCCAAAGCTTTAATCTCCTCCTGATCGCCTTTGGTATCGCTTAAAAACTGCACATAATTAGACAGCGTTTGATACATAGCCAAAACATTTTCCGGCGCGGTGGGGTCCTCCGCATAGGCGGCTCTAGCCTGTTCCACCATCTTTTCATAATCGGCCGCCGTATAAGTTGAACTGCTGCCAAATCGACCGTAAGAAATCAAAATACCCACCAGCAGCAGAGCAAAAACCACCACCATCATAACTCTGTTTTTGCGGAACCATTCCCGCATACCCATAATCGACATTAATTTATTCCTCCAAACCAAGCTTATTTATTTATATTTTCAGCCATATCAGCTTTTTCAGCACTATTCTTATTAATATTTTCGCCTTTAAGGTTATCATTATTCAGGCAATGCCGGCAAATGCCGAAAAAATCGGTTCGCTGTTCCAGCAGCCGCCCCGGAACCTGACGCAGCCAGGAGGCCGGCGGTTCAACGGAATAAGCCGGCAGATCATAAACCCGACCGCAGTTTTGACAAAAAAAGTGGCTGTGCGGTTCCATATGGCTGTCAAAACGCGAGCCGTCGCGCCCCTGCCTGATTTCCCGCACCTTTCCCTGCGCCACCAAAAGCTGCAAATTACGATAAACTGTCGCCAGACTTATATCCGGCAATTCCCGGCGCACAGCGGCATAAACCATTTCCGCCGTCGGGTGGGCGTCTGATGAGTCCAACATATTAATAATCGCCTGGCGTTGCTTAGTCATGCGGTGTAATGCTGTTGGCATAAAAGGGCACCCCCATCATAAATTACCAAAATTATTTATTAAAAAATTCTCTGTCAAAAAGGCTTCTATATTAAAATACCCAAACGGCTCAATTAAGATAGCTTGTTTCACCCGGGGCCTTTTTATCCGCCGTTTCCAACAGATTATAAAATTCCTCCATGCCGTCTTCGTCCAAATCGTCATAAGGCATAATCGGCTCAAAAATTTCGCTGATATGTTCAATAATGCGGCCAAAACTATACTCGGCATTCAAATAATCATTAACCACCGGGTTCAGCGCCACCGACATCAACAAATCGTTGATAAAACGCTGTTTTTGGTTAAACTCATCGCTTTCGTCCAGCGTTTCCTCCAAATCAAACTGTTTTTGCCGCAGTTCCATAAATAATTTACGGTTAACCGGGTCCTGCAACAAACGCTCGCGGGCCTGAATATAATGAGTATACTCCGGGCAGGCACGCAAAAGTTCGGCCAAATGGCCGGCTGTTTGAAAAATCTTTTCATGTTTAGCAAAATTCATTACAAAAACCTCAAAAAAAAATTTAAATCCAGCAAAGCAATATATACAAGCAATATCAACATATATAATAACATAGATTTTTGCAAATTTAAAGCTTTACAAAAAATTTTTTCATAAAACTACAACAGTTTTTTCTGCAAATTCAGTAACCACTGCCTGCCTCCGGCTATAAAATATTATATATCAACAAGGTTTGAAGGAGGCAAAGCATGAATTACCACATCATAGCCAAAGGAGAAAGCCTGTGGAGTATCGCCCAGATGCACAACTGTAGTCTGGCGGAAATTTTGGCGGCCAATCCGCAAATCACCAACCCTAACAATATCAGTTTAGGAGAAAAAATTTATTTGCCGGAGGGCTGCGAAACCTGCCCGCCGCCCACAGCGCCGTCCCAGCCCACCGTGCCGCCTGCGGAGTGGGAATCGCCCAACAAGCCGCAGTATCCCATGCCGCCGGCGCCCCAGGCCCCGCAGGACAACCAAAGCATTAACGACATGTCAACCGAAGAGCGGGACGAATATTGCAGCGAACTGGCCAATCTGCCCCGGCCGCTGATCTATGTTGTGCGCAAAAACGACAATATTTATCAGCTGGCCAAATGCTTCAACATCAGCATGAAAGAGCTTTTAAAGGTGAACCCCCATATCCAAAATCCGGATATGGTTTACCCCGGCGACAAAATCTTTGTGCCGCGCGCCCATGCCAACCACAATCTTGGCAGTTTCACCGGCGACTGCACCGGCCGGTTTTGCCCCACCTGCGGCTCAAAACTCAACTAAACAGCAAATAATCCTCTATTAATCGCTGCCGTTGTCAGCCATAACGGCGGCGATTATTATTTTAAAATCGTTCGCCGCCCTCGCCAAACAGACGGTCTAAAATTATGGAAACCGCACTGCGCACCGAAAGGTGGTTATAATCGGCCGCGCCATAAACCGGCCTCAACACCCAATCCGCCGCCGCCAGCAACTCGTCGGTCAGCCCCCAGCCCGTGCCGAAAACCAGCAGATATGGCTCGTCGCTTTCCACAATTTGCCGCCGCATCCGCCCATAGCCGCACATTTGAGCGCAGGGCCGGGCAGAGGTGGCCACCAGACGCGGTTTTTGCCCGGCCTCCCGCTCAATCGCCGCGGCGGCCTCCGTCAGACTGTCGCATAAGCTGATCCGGCTTAGTGCCTCGTGCCGGTCAGGATTATAACGCGCGCCAAAACCATACTGCCAATGTTTAAGCAGGCTGCCAATCAATTCCTGCTGGCCGGCTGCCGGCTGCACCAGAAAATACCCGGCCAGCCCAAAGGTGGCGGCCGCCCTGGCAATATCATGAATATCCAAATTGGTGATCGAGGTGTTGACAACCTCGTGCTTTTTATTGTAAACCGGATAGTGCACCAAAGCCAGCCAAACCCGGCTTTGGCCCCGGCGCCGCTGTTTCAGTTCCGCCAAAAAATGCAAATCTTCGGCTGTCAGTCTGGCCTGATTCAGCAGTTCCGGCCGGCGGTTATAGGTACGCTCCAGACTTTGCCGCCGCCGCCAGTGTTCAATTTCAGCATGATTGCCCCCCAGCAGAACCGGCGGCACCTC
>CAQWMM010000004.1 GCA_948907985.1 uncultured Bacillota bacterium | reverse complement strand
GGACAAAATGGGGTAGTGAACATACTGAAAAAAATTTTGGCATTACTGCTTTTAGTGTCAATCCAATTTGCCGCCTGCGCCTGTGCGGATAATAATGCGGACAATAATACAAGTGATAATATTGATGATAACGTTGAGAACAATACCAAACAAAATTTTACCTGTGAATTGGATTGGAAAATGCACAAGCTAGTGCTGACCTATACGAACGGCCGCACCGTTAATTTTTTTCTGGATGATAAACTTATGCTTGAGGGCCGAAATGAGGGAGAGTATTCCCGTATAGCTGTCGGTTGCAGTTGGTCTGGCTATGAGGATACCTCGGCGGTGTTTATCCCACCTTCACCTTATTTGTATTATTACAATCCAGATAGCATTTTAAATATCAGCCGGGATAACGGCGAAACCTGGCAGGAGCTGACGGTGCCGGCAGACGATTGCGATATTACCGACAGTGCTCTCGGTTTTACCTCACAAGATGATATTTGGCTACTGCTGGAGGGAAGTTTGGCGGCAACCAAAGCCCGTTTGCGTCTTTATAAATCAGCAGATGGCGGTAATACCTGGACGCATGAAGAAATAGGCCAGCCGGTTAGTGGCAGGCAGCTGGATTATGTTAATTTTTTGTCGGCAGACGAGGGCTATCTTTCAGTTGGCGCCGGCATTTTCGGACCGGCTCCCCTGATTTATAAAACTGTTGACGGCGGTGAAACCTGGGTTGAATGTAAGGTGAAAGCCAGGATAAAGAAAGGTGATTATTTCTGCGTTGACGAGATTCGTTACAATGGCGATACGCTGACAATGTCCGGTCATCTAGCACATGATGGTGATAAAATTACTCTGACTTCGAAAGACGGACTAACCTGGAAACAGCAAAAACAATCGCCGCCGTTTTAACGTGAACGGCGGCGCATCCAGCAGCTGGACTTCCTACGAGTCGCTGTTGCTTCGCTTAATAAAAAAACCTGGATTGCTAACCCAGGTTTTTTGTTATAAAGTACGTTTTATTTATGTAAAAACTGATACAGAACTTTCATAAATAAATCAATATCAAGCGGTTTGGCAATATGCGCGCTCATACCGCTTTTCAAGGCCTTTTCCTTGTCGTCTTCCATGGCGTTAGCCGTCATGGCAATGATCGGCAGATTTTTAACATCCTTGCGGTGCATTGACCTAATGGCCTTTGTTGCCTCATAGCCGTTCATAATCGGCATTTGGACGTCCATCAATATTGCGTCATAATACCCCTCGGGAGCTTTTTCAACCATATCTACCGCGTCGGTTCCGTCAGGAGCGGATTCAATTACAAAACCTGCCTCTTCCAGAATTACCTCGGCAATCTCCCGATTAAGTTCGTTGTCTTCAACCAAAAGCAGACGCTTACCGCTGTAATCAACCTGCGTCCAAACAACTTCGGCAGCATCGGCAGGGTTAACGTTACCAATATTGTTGGCGGCCAGCAAGGCCGCTTTCAAATCCGACATAAACAGAGGTTTGGCACAAAAGGCCGTAACCCCGGCCTCTTTGGCCTCTTCTTCAATATCTGTCCAATCATAAGCCGTCAAAATGATAATCGGCGCTTCATCACCAACCACACTGCGAATTTTTTTGGCGGTTTCCAAACCGCTGGTTTCCGGCATCTGCCAATCAATAATATAGGTGTGGTATGGATCGCCCTCCTCGCAGGCCGATTTGGCACGATAAACCGCCTCCCGGCCGGAAGTGGTCCATTCTGAACGCAAACCAATACTTTTAAGCATTTTGCTGACGCTATCGCAAACGTTAAAGTCATCATCAACCACCAGCGAACGCAGTCCCTCCAGTTCTTTAATCTGCTCGGCAGCCTTTTCAACATCCTGCAACTGCAAGGGCAGTTTCACCGTAACTGTCGTGCCTTTGCCAACCTCGCTTTCAACAGATATTTCGCCGCCCATAAGGTCAACAATACTCTTGGTGATCGGCATACCCAGCCCCGCGCCCTGAATACCGCTTCTGGTAGCTGTTGATTCACGCTCAAAGGGTTCAAAAATATGTTTAACAAATTCTGACGACATACCGATACCGTTATCCTTAATAATAAAAACAAAATCGCCCCAGCCGTGCTTAAAGGTGGTATTCTGGATAATACGGAAAGTTACAGTGCCGCCGGCCGGCGTATATTTAACAGCGTTACCCATCAAATTAATAAAAATTTGATTTAACTTCAGCGGATCGGCAATAATATCCTCATTGACCACCTCAAAGGTATCAATGAACATTTCCATCTGTTTGGCCTTAACCTGCGGCTGGATAATATTCACCAGATTGTGCATCAATTCTGAAATATTACATTCCTGATTATGAATTTGCAGTTTACCGCTTTCAATTCGGCTCATATCCAGAATATCATTAATCAGCCCCAGCAAATGATTGCTGGAAGAAAGAATTTTTTGCAGGCAATCCCGAACCTGATCTGTGCGCTCCATATGGCTGGCTGCAATAGTAGCAAAGCCAATAATCGCGTTCATCGGCGTGCGGATATCGTGGCTCATATTGGACAGAAAAGTAGTTTTAGCCTGGTTAGCATGCTGCGCCTGCATTAAAGCGTCCTGAAGAGCCTGGGTTTGTTCGTGCCGTTTTTTTACCCGCCCGGTAATATCCTGACGAACAAATAAAACTCTAACCGGCAGGTTCTCCCGGCGTTCCAAGCAGACCAGCAGCAGAAGTTCCCAAATTTCCTGGCCGTCGCGCA
The DNA here is from genome assembly GCA_948907985.1 of uncultured Bacillota bacterium. Classification (GTDB taxonomy): domain Bacteria; phylum Bacillota; class Dehalobacteriia; order UBA4068; family UBA4997; genus Avidehalobacter. Next base: position 62,305 of record CAQWMM010000004.1, on the reverse strand, counting down.
TAACATGACATTCCAAAAGATCCAAGTCCTTATCGCGGAGATTTTCGCGAATAGTCGTTATTTCTGCAAATTTAGCAAAAGCCGCTTTGTCTTCATCACCAATAATTTCTGCCGAATGAAACTGAATAAACGTGCTGTATACGCCTTCTTCAGGGATACTGTTATTCAGCGGCTTAACCCCCGCCATGTAGGAGTAGTGATCTTTATCCAAATCCACAATCAGATAGCGGGAAGAAAAAAGAATATTCACACCCTGGAGCACGTCGCCGATTAATTTGTTTTCCTTTTCCAGAACTTTGCGCTGCTTTCTGCTTTTAACCAACAGACAAACAATATAAATAACAAACAAAACCAGCAGACATATTTCCAGTATAATACCTGCCCTGTTAGCCCGGTTCACCATCGCCTGCGTGATATTTTTGGGAAAAGCCTGCACAAGAACATAATCATAATCGTCAAGGTGCATAACGCAAAGATTGTCCGTTTGGCTGCCGCTGCCACATAAAAGCGCCACATCATTACCGCTTACAAAAGCAGCCTGAGCCTCGCCGGCTGTTTGCGCATCAATAACGCCATTTTGCGTTAAAGAACCAAACAGATTATTACCATAAGCGTCATTATCCGAGCTGGCAATCACCGTACCGTCCGGCATACAAAGAAAAACGTCAGCGGGTTCGCCAAAATAAGTGGCTGATAAAATTTCCCGCAAATAATCCTCAGAGAAATAAAGCCCCAAAAAAATGCCTGCAACTTCCGCGCCATTATATACCGGCGCAAAAAAAACCATCATCGGCCGGCCGGTGATTCTGGAGGCGGCCACTGTTTCCATACCGCTTTCACCTTTCATACCGCGCCGGAAATAACTGCGATCTGAGCTATCGTTAGTATTGCCGTCAGAAGCCAGGTTCAGGCCGTCGGCATTGGTGAAACGAATATTATCAAAAGTGGAATTTCTTTCAATATCTTTCAGCATTTGGGCGTCGCAAGCGTCTACGCCGCCGCCGTTGCTGACCAAATAAGCGCAGTTTTGAATACGCTGCAAAGCATTGTTGAACTCGCTTTCAATACGTTCAACAGTCTGGCGCGCCGAATCTTCAGCATAAATTCTGTTTTGTTCCTGAATACGTATTTTGTTCTGCATTGTATAGAAAAAAAACAACAACAGAACCGCAATCAGAATGATAACTGCATAAAAAGCTGAATACCAGATTTTATTTTGCTGTTTCATTTGCATTGGCGCAATATACTTTTCCGATTGCAACAAGCTGAATCATTACTGCACCATTCCCTCCTTTTGAAAAATTATATCATAGAATGTATTAAATAGCAAGCATAACAATTTACAGTTTCTTACGAAAACGACAAATTGTCTATTATAAAAAAGCGACAAAAACAAAGGCCGCCGTTTTCAATGAAAGCGGCGGTAAAATAAAGCTTATAAATTTTTTGGATAAAAATAAAACCTCTTTTTAGTTAAATTTTATTTACCCAGGCAAAAACGCTCGAAAACCCGGTTAATAATTTCCTCGGAGGCAGCCTTGCCGCCTATTTCTGCCAGACTTTGCCAGGCCATTTGTACATCAATACTTAGCATAGCAGCGTCAAAGCCCAAAGACGCGTTTTGTAAGGCGCTTTCCAAAATATTCTGCGCCGTCAACAACGCCGCCTTATGCCGGTCGTTCAACAGCGCCGCCATCGGTTCGCCGTTTGGCTGTCCGGCCAACAAAATCCGGCTAATTGCCTGTTTAAGCTCATCTAAACCCTGATTATCTTTAGCCGAAAGTTTCAAAAGGGGCACGGCGTTTTCTCTACAAATTTCGGTTAATTTGGCCAAACGCTGCTCATAAAGCTGATTATCAGCCAACAAATCTATTTTATTAAGCAATACCAACAGTTTATTTTCCTTTTGGGCGCTGTTAAGCAACAAATCAAACCAAAAATCTTTCGTCGGCTGACTAACGTCTAAAGTCAGTAATACTAAATCCGCTTCAGTCAGAGCCTTTTTGCTGCGCTCAATTCCGGCCTGTTCCACCAAATCGGCAGTTTCTCTGATACCGGCAGTATCCACAAGACGCAGAGGCAAGCCGTCCAGCAAATAATATTCCTCCACTGTGTCGCGGGTGGTACCGGCCTGCGAGGTTACAATAGCGCGTTCCACTTGCAGCAGAGCGTTCAATAAGGTGGACTTGCCGGCATTAGCGGGGCCGACAATGGCCGTTAGCGCACCCTGACGAAAATAGCGGCCGCTTTTAGTCTGATTAAGCAATTTTTGTACTTCGGCCTGTACGGCGGTCAGCTCCTGCAAAATTTGCCGCTGCAAAGCCTGATCATCGGTTTCTTCCGGATAATCAACCGCCAATTCCAACTGCGCCAAAATATCCAAAAGCGCATCGGCTGATTTATCCAGCCGTTGCTGTAGACTGCCGGCCAGCTGCCGTTCTGATATTTTTAAGGCCTCGACGCTTTTAGCCTCAATAATATCAATTATGGCTTCCGCCTGGTCCAAAGAAAGCTTACCATTGATAAAAGCACGCGTGCTAAACTCTCCCGGTTCGGCCAGCTGCGCCCCGGCCCGGCAAACCGCCGCCAGAACTTCATGACATACCAAATAACCGCCATGGCATTGCAGTTCGGCCACGTCCTCGCCTGTATAAGAATGAGGCGCCGGCATATAAACCGCCATTGACTGGTCTAAGATACTGCCGTCGGTATTTTTTATCTGCCCGAGATATAATTTGCGCGGTTCCGGTTTAAAAAGACCGGCAGACAAAGCGCCTGCCGGCCAAAAAATCTTTTGCAGCACCGCCAAAGCCTCCGGACCGCTGATTCTGATAATTCCAATGGCTCCATTGCCCGGCGGCGTAGCGATTGCAGCAATCGTATTGCCCAACATTTTATAACTGCGGCCTTTCTTCCCGATTGCGATTACGGCCGCGGTTGCTGTGCAGAGATTTAATAATAATCTTACGGTAAGGTTCTTCGCCTACGCTAACGGTTTTAATGCCAGCCTCGTTCTGCAAAGCGATATGGATAACCCGCCGCTCGTGCGGACTCATTGGCTCCAACATCACATCGCGGCCGCTGCGGCGCGCTTTATCCGCCATTTTTTTGGCTAAATGGGTAAGCGTTTTTTCGCGCTCGGCCCGATAACCTTCTACGTCAAGCACTATACGGCATTTTTCCTCAAACTGACGGTTAACCACTAAATTAGTTAAATATTGCAAAGCGTCCAAGGTTTCGCCCCGGCGCCCGATAACCGAACCCAGGCCCTGGCCGGAGAATGTAATCCAAAGCATATCTTCTTCTTTAAACTCGATGGTATAGCTGGGTTGTTCTTCCACTTTAAGCATCGTAAAAATCGGCTGCAAAAAGGCAATCGCGTCCCGCCCGCGATCCTGGTCGTTATAACTGACCTTAACAACCGCATCTTTGCCGCCAAACAGCCCCAGCACACCCTTAGAGCCAGGATCGACAATCTCAATATCCACTTCGTCGCGGCTAAGGCCAATTTCCTGTAAAGCCAGCTGAATAGCGGCCTCTACCGTTTTTGCAGATTTTTCTAAAACCTTTTTCTCCATAATCTTCATCTTATATCCTCTTTTCAAATATCTTGTCAGACAATTTTAGCGGCGTCTGCGCCGGCGCTTTTTAGGCGTTTCCGCAGTATTTTCATCATCGTTTTCAGCCTTTTCGGCGTTCGCCTTATCATCTTTATTATTTTTTTGCAGAGAAACCGCCGGCTCGCCGCTGCTATTTTCCGCCTTATTGGCTTTTCTGTTGTGATTGCGGCTGACTCTGGATTTGCCGTTGGCTCGCTCTTCATTTTTTCGGCGTTTTTCTTCTTCCAGTTCTTCCGCCCGCTGCTGCATTTTAGCCCGCATTGGTTTGTTAATAATCAGCTGTTGTAAAATACCCACAATGGTTACACCCAGCCAGTAAATACACAAAAAGGCCGGAAAAGAAGCCGCCATCCAGCCCATCATCAGGGGCATGGCAAAAAGCATATATTTTTGCATTGGCTGGGTGGGTTTGCCGGTTATAATATAACTCTGCAAAAAGGTACTGCCAGCCACTAAAATTACCATAATATAGGTGGTATCCGTCTGACCAAGATCCGGTATCCATAAAAATTTATAAAATTCCTGGTGCAGGGGTATAAACTGCCTTAACCCGTTATAAAGGCCTATCATAATCGGGAATTGAATCAACATTGGCAGGCAGCCGGAAAGCGGATTAATATTATAATCCTGATACAGCTGCATCAGCTTTTGATTCATTAACTCCGGATTGGCGGCGTAGCGCTCCTGCAATTCCTGAACCTGCGGCTGAATCTGTTGCATGGCCACGCTGGAACGCAGCTGATTAATGTTAAGCGGCAGCAAAATCATCCTGATGATAACAGCAATAACAAAAATCGCTATGGCGTAACTGGGAAAACCCAGCGTTTGCGTCAGATTAAAAATAGCCTCTAAACAGTTAGCTACAAAAACTTCTAATGACATATTTTTTAATAATATCCTCTCGTTTTAACTGCCATTTTTTATTTTGGCAAACATACTTTTCTACAAAAATTTATTATCTCGTTTTACTTTCTGATTTTTCACTTTCAGGGAACCGGATCATAGCCGCCTTTGCAAAAAGGATGGCAACGCAAAATGCGGCGCAAAGCTAACCAGCCGCCTTTCCATGCACCGTATTTTTCGATGGCCTGCATAGCATAAGCCGAACAGGTGGGAATAAAACGACAATTTGCACCCAAAAGCGGCGATATTGCCGCGCGATAAAACCGAATTAACATTAATAAGAGCCTGCTCATATTTTCTGCCTTTTTTGAACCGCGGATTCGTTTTTCGTCTGTACCACGGTTATTTTTTTTCAACTTCCCGTAAATTAACTTCCTGCAAAGCTTTTAACAGGTAACGGCGCAGCCCTTCCACAGTTTCATTCTTAGCGCCTTGACGGGCAATCAGAACATAATCATAGCCGGGCGCAAAAGCGGCCAACTCTAAACGGCAGGCCTCGCGCAATTTGCGGCGCACACGGTTACGCTCTACTGCTTTGCCGATTTTTTTAGACACAGAAAAACCCAAGCGCGCTTTCGGCTGTTCTGCGCACTTGTTTTTCTTCTGATAAGCCGTATTATTAACTGCTGCTTTCTGATACGCCGTTTTCTGATATGCTGCCTTACGATATGCTATCTTGCGATAGCATATCACAAAAGCCCGGTTTTTCAGCGTTTTGCCATGTTGATAAACCCGACGAAAGTCCTGTCTTCTTTTTAAGCGATACTGTTTTTTCAGCATTTTTAACAAATTTTAGGCAGAAAGCAATTTGCGCCCTTTAGCCCGGCGGCGGCTTAAAACTTTACGGCCGTTTTTGCTGCTCATACGAGCCATAAAACCATGCACTCTTTTGTGTACGCGTCTTTTAGGTTGATAAGTTCTTTTCATTATTTATACCTCCATTCTAATTTAGTCCATAGACCAGCGCTGTTTAATGTAAAAATTTCAAAATAACAGCCAAATTATATCATATACAAAACGGCCGCTTTTGTCAAGCACTTATTATTAAAATATTTGCTAAAAAGCTGACAAAACAGCAGACAAAAAATTTTTTTTCAAGTTGTTTAAAAAACTCCATACTTTTCCACAAAAAATACCTTGTAAAAGTGGAAAAAATTTGGTATTATAGATAAGCGATAAATTTTTTTGAGTAATTTGTTAGACATATCGGTTTTTATCCCCATTTTTATGTTGATAAGTTATTTGTATAGAATTTAATCAGCTCTGTTATATTGAGGAGATTTTGAGTATGAAGTATGAATTATGGCCGCAGATTATGTCGGACTTAAAACAACACCTAAGTCAGGAAACCATCCGGCGTTGGTTTGATAATATTATTGATGTAGATAAGCGGCAGTCTACCCTTTATATAAAAGTTCATTCCGACGGCCAGGCCGAATGGATGGAAAAGCATTATGTACAGATTTTGCAGGAAAGCGCAATCAAGGTGGCCGACGAAAATCTGGATATTGTTTTTATTAAAAATGAAAATCAGAATTTTAATACTGAAACTGAACAGAACCAAGCTCCTTTTCAACAGGAAAATTTTAATAATAATCCTAATCGTTTTAATTTTAACCCACGTTATACTTTTGAAAGTTTTGTAGTAGGCAGCAGCAACCGTTTTGCTCACGCCGCGGCCTTAGCGGTGGCCGACCGGCCGGCCAAAAATTATAATCCGCTTTTCTTATACGGCGGCTCCGGCCTTGGCAAAACCCATTTAATGCACGCCATCGGCCATCGGGTGTTAAACTTACGCCCCAACACCAATATTTTATATATTTCTACCGAAACCTTTACTAACGAATTTATTTCTTCGGTACGGCAAGGTTCCGCTCACAAATTCAAAAACCGTTACCGCACCGCCGACATTTTTCTGGTCGACGATATTCAGTTTTTGGCCGGCAAGGAAGAAACGCAGGTAGAATTTTTCCATACCTTTAACGCTCTTTATGAACAGGGCAAACAAATCGTTATCAGCTCCGACCGCCATCCCAAAGATATTGCTACGCTGGAAGAACGTCTGCGTTCACGCTTTGAGGGCGGTCTGATTACCGATATTCAGCCGCCGGATTTAGAAACCCGCATTGCTATTCTGCAATATAAGGCCTCGATTGAAAATCTGAAAATCACCAACGATTCTCTGGCTTACATAGCTACCAATATTCCGTCTAATATCCGTGAACTGGAAGGCGCCCTTAATCGAGTTAAATATTATGCCCTGGTCAATAATTCTTCTATTATAAATTTGAGCCTGACCGAAACGGTTATGGACGATATTCTGCCAAACAAACAAAAACAGGCCCTTTCGCCTGATTTGATTAAGGACTGCGTAGCCAGTTATTTTAATCTGCAAAGCGGCGACCTGGCCTCTCCCCGGCGCGACCAGAGCATCACCAAACCCCGCCACATCGCAATGTATCTATGTCAGACGCTGCTGCATATGAGCCTGAACGAAATCGGCGAACATTTCGGCAAACGCGACCATACCACTGTATTAAACGGTACTAAAAAAATTACTAACAATCTGAAAGTGGACGTTGGCCTGCAAAAATCTATTCAGGAACTAACCACAATTATTAACCGTTCTTAAAATATGTAAATAAAATGTTAATAAAAATATTACTTCGCATAAAAAAAATCTTACCTGAAAAAACGGTAGGATTTTTTTTATGCTGAATAACAGCGCGCTGTTGTGATTAATTGTGGATTAGTGAAAAAGAGTTTTAAAAAGCTATTGTGAAAATCAGTTATTTATAGTATAATAGTTGAACACAAAAAAAGTTTTCCACCGGATTATACAGAATTTGGGAAAACTTTTTACACATCGCCTGTTGGCAAAAAGTTAAAAAATGGGCGCGGCGGTGTATAACGGAAATTATGCACAGTATTTTCCAACAAAAATCCCATAGGTTTTCCCAGGACTAAAATTTAAACAAACCCCCTAAAAATCAAAGCTGAAAAAAGTTTTCCACAAAATAAACACCGCCTATTACTACTACCACCGTTTAAATGATAATAATGATGATAAGAATTTATAAAAACTGTTTGCTTATTAATATGCTGACCAGGAAGGGAGTATTACTGATTTATGAATATTAACTGTCAAAAAGAAGATTTGCTTTATGCCGTTCAGATCATCGGCAAAGCTATTTCTTCTAAAAACACTATGCCGATTTTGAACGGTATATTACTGATTGCTGAAGAAAATTATTTAACCCTGCGCGCTACAGATTTGGATATTGCCATTCAATGCAATATGTCGGCTGACGTTGTGCAGCCCGGCCAAATGGTGATTGCCGACGGCAAACGTTTTATTGATCTGGTTAGACAACTGCCGGATAATAATATTAATCTAAGTCTTATCAACGATTGTGATATTAATATTAATTATGGCTCTTCTTCTATTAATATGCGCGGTTTTGAAAGCGAACAGTTCCCGCAGCTGCCCAGCCTGACCGGCGATTTGCAGGCCAGCATTAAAGGCGAAGTTTTTGCCCGTATGGTTAAACAGACGGCGATTGCCTCGGCTAACGATGAAATTCAGCCGATTTTAACCGGTGTTATGTTGGATATTGAGGGAAAAAATTTGAATATGGTGGCGACCGATTTTCACCGTCTGACTTTAACCAAGGGAATTTGGCAAACCCAAAGCGAGGATAAAATTCAGGTTATCGTACCGGCTAAAACAATGCTGGACGTGGCTAACCTGGCCGACGCTGAAGAGCAGGTGGAAGTCAGCATCAGCCATAACAACGCCTGTTTTAAGCTGGGAGCGACAATTTTTGTTTCCCGTTTGATTTCCGGGCAGTTTCCGGATTATCGGCCGATTATTCCTAAGGAGGAAAGTTTTAAACATCAGGCCTTTGTTAATAAGCAGCTTTTGGGCAGCGCCTTAAAGCGCGCCAGTCTGCTTAGCAAAGACGCTAATAATACGGTGCGCCTGGAATTTGCCGACGGCCAGATTGTGATAACCGCTAATACTACCGATATTGGCAATATCCGCGAGGTTATCCCGGCCGATTTTCAGGGAGAAGAATTATTGGTAGGCTATAATTTGAAATATATTCTGGACTTTTTGAAAGTCAGCAACAGCGAAAATATTTATATGAAGTTATCCGGCAATTTAACGCCGGGCGTGATGGCGGAGGAAGATAATGAAAGCTTTACTTATATTATTCTGCCGCTGCGTTTAGCTAACTAAAGCTGATTGAGGTTTTTTATGCAAAATATTGAAGTAAAAAGTTTGCCGATTACTTTAGCGCAGTTTAAAGCGCTTGTTGGAGAATTTCGGTTTGGAGAAAAATATGCAAGATATTGAAGTAAAAAGTTTGCCGATTACTTTAGCGCAGTTTTTAAAATGGTCAGGGGTTAGCCTGACCGGCGGCCAGGCTAAGGAAATTATTCATGCCGGCCTGGTTGGCGTGAACGGCAGCCCTTGTTTGGAGGCCGGACATAAATTGCAGCCGAACGATATTATCGAGGTGGAGCAGCGGCAGTTTAAGCTGATTTTGGCGGACTAAAATGGCTGGTTTGCATTTAAATACGCTGGTGCTGCGCAATTTTCGCAATTATCGGGATACGGAAGTCAGTTTTAATTCGCGCCTGAATTTAATTTTGGGCGATAACGCTCAAGGGAAAACTAATTTGCTGGAGGCAATCGCTTATTTAAGCCTGGGTTCGTCCTTTCGGGAGCAGGGGGACGATAAGCTGCGCCGCCAGGGCGAGGAGTTTTTTTATCTGCGGGCGGAATATAGTAATAAAGACGGCGTGCATTTGCTTTCCGTCGGTTCGGAAGCGGTTAAAACGAAAGGGACGCATAATCGCCGGCTGTGGAAACGTGATGAAAAGCCCTGCCGCCGGATTAGTGAAATTGCCGGCCTGCTGCATACGGTGGTTTTTACGCCGGAAGATTTGCAGCTGGTTAAATCAGCTCCGGAGGTGCGCCGGAAGTTTCTGGACCGGGAAATGGTTCAGTTATACAAGGGCTATTATCTTTATTTGAATAATTATCGCCGGGCTTTACAGCAGCGCAATAATTTGCTGAAACAGCTGGATTTTAGGCCGCCTAAAAATAAACAGCAGGCAGACGAACAACTGGCGGTTTGGGAGGAGCAGCTGGCCGAAAACGGCGCGGTGATTATGCAGCGGCGTTTGCAGCTTTTGACTTTGTTAAATCAGACCGGGCGGAAAATTCAAGCGGAACTGACAAATGAACAGGAATGTTTACGCCTGCAATATTTATCGGTTTGGCCGGAAGAAAAAATTGCCGCTTTATCGCCGGCGGAATTAAGCGCCAGCCTGCGCCAGGCTTACGCCGACGGAAGGGCGGAGGATCAAAGGCGGCGGACAACACTGTTGGGGCCGCACCGTGATGATTTTCGCATTTATATTAATGATAACGAGGGGCGTTATTATGCCTCGCAGGGGCAGCAGCGTACGGCGGCTTTGGCCTTGAAATTATCGGAGTTGGAGCTGGTTTATCAGCTTTCCGGCTATTATCCGCTGCTGCTGTTGGACGACGTTTTTTCTGAATTGGATAAAAACCGCCGTCAGGCTTTGCTGCGGCTGATGTTGGACAAGGCGCAAATTTTTATTACGGCTACGGAAATAGCCGGTGAGCTGAAAAAGCTGTCTGAAGAAGATTATCAGCTGATTGAGGTAAAAAATGGAGAATTGTTTAGATAAGACGGGCCTTAAACAGGCGGAGATTGGCGTTTATGATTCTGGGGTGGGGGGTATTAGTTTTTTGCCCTTGGCGCAGAATTTGCTGCCGGCCGAGCGTTTTGTTTATTTTGGCGATTTGGCAAACGCTCCTTATGGGGAACGTAGCCAGGAATTTATTTTGCAGCGGGCGCGGGCTGTTACGGCTTTTTTTAAAAAACGCGGCGTTAAAGCAATGGTGATTGCCTGTAATACTGCTACCAGCGCCGCGGCGGCGGCTTTGCGGGCGGAAAATCCGGATTTGCCGATTTTGGGTATGGAACCGGCGGTACATTTGGCTGTGAAAAACGGCGAAAAGAAAATTGTCGCTCTGGCTACGGATGTAACCACCAGGGGAGAAAAACTGCGCCGGCTTTTAGCGGCAGATTCTGCTTTGGCGGAAATTAAAATTTTGCCTTGCCCGGGATTAGTACAGCTGATTGAAAATGAGTTGATTAATAAAAAAACTGACGTTATTTGCGATTATTTGCGGAATAAGCTGGAGGCGGTTTTATCATCGGATAAAGACGACGCTTTGGTTTTGGGTTGTACGCATTATATTTTTCTGCGTGGTTTGTTAAAGCAGATGTTTCCCGGGCTTAGACTTTATGACGGTAATCTGGGAACGGCGCAAAATCTGCGTTATCGTTTGCGGCAGGACGGGCTTAATCAACCGGACGACGAAAACAGGCAGATCTGCTCGGAAATTCCGGTTTTTGGTATGCCGGAGGATAAATTTAAAGCCTATTTTAAGTTAGCTGCTGAAAATAAATAAAAATCAAAAAAATATTTTAATTTCCCTAAAAGGGGAAGTAAGCGCCCCCTCAGTCTATTTGCTAACGCAAATAGCCAGCTCCCCCAGAGGGGGGAGCCAGGTTTAAAGTATGTTTTTAGAGGCACTTTTTATTCTATATAGAATATCCCTACATAACAGCATTACCTAACATAGTTTGTCAATATCTTAAAAATTCCAGGCGCGGGCGTAGGGCTGCCAATGCCATTCGGCCAGCAGAGAATCAAGGTAGGGAGTGGAAGGCAGACTACCGGCGGCGTCAGCAGAATTGGCAATATTTAAGGGAGTAAATTCAGTTTGCGGTATAGCGGCCTGTCTGGCGGCAGCTTGAATTGTTGGCTGAACGTCTGATTGAACGCCGGGTTGACTGTTTGGTTGTGCAGTGATGTTGTCAGGTTTGGGCTGTAAGCTTTGCAGGGTTTGTTGGAGGGTTTGACTGTCCTGTCCGGTCAGGGCAGAGAGCATATTAAGCATTTGTGGATTGTTGCTGACATTTTTAATCATACCTAAAAGTTGAGGGTTATCATGCAGTTCGGCCAGAGTGGCGGGCAGGGATTGACCGTTTAAGCCGGGCAAATTTGATAGCCCTCCGGGCAAACCTGATAGCCCTCCGGGCAAACCGCCAAGTCCGCCGGTTAACATTTGCAGAGGATTAAAAGCGCCCAGATTGTTGGCATTGGGAATTGGTTTGCTCAACAGATTGTTGATAATTTTAGCAAATGGGTTATTATTTGAACCGTTTGCTGAAAAATTGAAGGGGGCGTTAGCGCTTTTGACCGAAGAATTGGTTGAATCGTCATTTTTTTTTGCCGGTTCATCGTCGATAGGCTCAAAAGTGGTTTCGATAATTAAATCGGCTATTTCTGAATTGGTTTCCGCGTGCGATATAAATTCGGCCGGGGGGGCGGGGTCTTCTTCATCTTCTGTCGCATCCGAAGTATCTGTTGCGTCTGTTATGTCTGTTGTGTCTGCCGCAGCTGTTATATCCGCTGTCGGGCTGGTTTCGGTTTCCGCCTGCGCTGGTTCCAGCTCGCTTAAATGCTGAGCCAGCTGTTCCAGAGCCTGACTGGTTTCATGCAGACGGTTAATTACTTCCTGTTTATTCATATTTATATTACCTCCTTGAAAAATTTTAGAAAAAGATTTTTTGAGAAAAGCGGCCGGCTTAAAGATACCGACCGCTTTGTTCTGTTCTGGAATAAGTTGAAGTTTGTTGGCGCAAATTAGTTGGCGTAAGTGGTTGTGCCGCAGCCGCAGCCGCAGTTCCAGTTGCAAACCAGGCCAAGAATGCTTTGCAGAACGGTGAGGGTAACTACGATGTTTACCCAATCGCCGACAAAGCCGTAGGCGGCGTTGCCCAGATTGTTGCCACAGCCGGAAAAACCATTGTTGCAGCCACAGTTGTTACAGCCGCAGTTGTTACAGCCGCCATTGCAGCCACAGCTGTTGCAGCCGGTGTTGTTGTTGGCAAATAAGCTGCCGTTGTTGCCGCAGCCACAGCTGCCGCAGGTGTTGCCATAGATAGAGTTTAAAAGCATTTTGAAGAACCTCCTTTTAATTTTGATATTTATATTTATGCTTGTAAAAGGCGGCGGGTGCAAAATGATTGATTTTTTTGTCTGCAAGCGTTTTTTTGGGCCTGGCCTATTGAAGAGAGAGTTAATTTGTGATATAATCAATCAAATAAGCAAAAAATAAGGAGGCAGATGAAATGAAACATATTCAGGTGGTAATCTCCGGTAAATTGCAGCAAACAGCAAAAACCGGCGGCTGCGGCAACTGCCAAAGCTCCTGCCAGTCGGCCTGCAAAACTTCTTGCACAGTCGGCAATCAGGCCTGCGAAAAATAAGCGGGCATTATGCAGGGGACGCTGGCCTGGCCGCGTCCCTTTGTATTTTATGTGAGAGCAGGCGCAGACGGGGCCTGCTGAAAAGGAGTTAATATTATGCAACAGATTACAGCTAAAGAGCTGGAAAAAATACATTGGTTTGCCGTGCCAGACGGCTTTTTGCTTTTGGATATTAACAGCGGTTCGGTGCTGCGGATAGACCAGGCGACGGCGGACTGTTTGGAGAATCTGCAAAACGGCGAAGAGCCGGAGAAAATTGACGCGGAAATTTTGAACGAACTGGCAGAGTTGAAAGAACAAGGAGTTCTCTTCAGCGAAGACGCCTATTTGGATAAATACGAACCGCCGGCGCCGGTTTTAAAATCACTTTGTTTGAATGTTTGCCACGACTGCGATCTGCGCTGCCGTTATTGTTTTGCCTCTACCGGCAGTTTTGGCGGCCAGCGGGCGCGAATGAGTTTTGAGGTGGGCGCGGCGGCTCTGGATTATCTTTTGGAGCATAGCGGCAGCCGGCTTTTTTTGGAGGTTGACTTTTTCGGCGGTGAACCGCTTTTAAATATTGACGTGGTTAAAAAGCTGGTGGCTTATGGCCGCGAGCGTGAAAAGGCTTATGGCAAAACTTTCCGTTTTACATTTACTACTAACTGCGTAGGACTGACGCCGGAAATTTCTGCCTGGGCGGAACAGGAAAACATCAGCGTGGTTTTAAGCCATGACGGCCGGCCGGAAGTGCACGATCGCCAGAGGGTTACAGCGGGCGGCAAGGGCAGTTATCAGATTGTAACGGAGCATATTAAACAGTTTTTGGCGCAGAACAGCCGCGGCAACGCGATTGTGCGCGGCACTTATACAGCTTTTAATAAGGATTTTTGCGAGGATATTAAACATTGGCTGGATTTGGGCTTTCCCAGACTTTCCATGGAACCGGCGGTGGAACTGGAGGGCGAACGTAAGCTGTTAGAGGAGAATTTGCCGCAGTTAAAGGCAGAATATTGGAAGTTGGCTAATTTATTCCAGCAGCGCCGGGAAGACGGCCAGCCGTTTGAGTTCTTTCATTTTAAGCTGGACTTAAAACACGGCCCCTGCCTGCCCAAGCGTTTAACCGGCTGTGGCGCGGGCTATGAGTATTTGGTGGTAACGCCGGAGGGTGATTTTTATCCTTGCCACCAGTTTGTGGGCCGCGAAGGCTTTAAGATGGGCGATTTGACTAATGGTATTTCGGAGCGTGGCCATGAGTTGGAGGAGCAGTTTCGCCAGGCGCATGTTTATAATAAAAAAAGCTGCCGGAACTGTTGGGCCAGATTTTTTTGCAGCGGCGGCTGCCATGCTAACGCTGAACTTTTTCATCATGATATTATGCAGCCTTATGAAATGGGCTGCCAAATTAGCCGGATGCGCCTGGAATGTGCAATTTGGCTGGCTGTTAAGGAGGTTGAAGAATGCAGTTAAGTGGTGCAAGAATGGTGGTGGAGGCCATCAAAGCAGAGGGTATCAAAACAATTTTCGGTTATCCGGGCGGCCAGGCTTTGCCGCTTTATGACGCGATTTATGACAGTGGCCTGCGCCATATTTTAACCCGCCATGAGCAGGGCGCGGTGCATGCGGCGGACGGTTTTGCCAGGCGTTCCGGCCAGGTGGGGGTTTGCGTATCCACCAGCGGGCCGGGAGCTACTAATTTGGTTACGGGCATTGCTACCGCCAATATGGATTCTATACCACTGGTTTGTATTACCTGCCAGGTTACCAGACCGGCTATCGGCAAGGATTCTTTTCAGGAAGCGGATATGATTGGCATAACTACGCCGATTACCAAGCACAATTTTTTGGTGCCGGACGTTGAACAGCTGCCCCTGATTTTGAAGAAAGCTTTTTATATTGCCCGCACTGGCCGGCCCGGCCCGGTGGTGGTGGATATTCCCAAAGATGTTTTAGTTGATGAGGGCGAGTGGGATTATTCGGCGGATTTGGCCAGCCTGAAATGGAGTTATCAGCCAAAAGCGGAGGGGGATACTTCTGACTTGCAGTCTATCTGTGATGCGCTTGGCCGCAGCCATAGCCCAGTGCTGTTTATCGGCGGCGGTCTGGTGAGCAGCGGCGCGTCGGCAGAGCTGAATACTTTTATTGAAAAAACCGGTATTCCGGTTTGCGCCAGTCTGATGGGGCTTTCTGCCTATCCGACGGACAAGCCGCTGCATTTGGGTATGTTGGGTATGCACGGCACTTATGCAGCTAATATGGCGGTACAGCATACCGATTTGCTGCTGGGGCTGGGCGTGCGCTTTGACGATCGGGTTACCGGCACCCTGCAAACTTTTGCGCCGGGGGCGCGGGTGGTTCATTTGGATATTGATCCAGCGGAGTTTAACAAAAATGTGCGTGTGGATTGGCGCTTGCAGGGTGATTTGAAATGGTCAATTAAACTGCTGACGGATAATGCGGCTACTGGTAATATTGCCGAATGGCAGAAAACCTGCCAGAAATGGAAAGAAGAAAGGCCGCTGGCTTATGCAAAGTCCGACAAGGTGATTAAGCCGGAGGCGGTGTTGGAAGAGTTAAACCGTTTAACCAAGGGCCAGGCGGTTATTTGTACCGACGTTGGCCAACACCAGATGTGGACGGCGCAGTATATGACGTTTAAGCAGCCGCGCAGCTTTTTAACCAGCGGCGGCCTGGGCACTATGGGCTATGGCCTGCCAGCGGCGCTGGGCGCTGCTTTGGTGGAAGAGGGCAGCGAACAGCCAAAAGAGGTTTGGCTGGTTTCCAGCGACGGTAGTATTATGATGAACTGCCAGGAATTGGCAACCCTGGCCGAGGAGCAGCTGCCGGTTAAGGTTTTGGTGCTGAATAACCGCGGTTTGGGTATGGTGCGCCAATGGCAGAGAATGTTTTATAACGAGCGGATGTCGGCCTCTAAGCATGAGTTTAAACTTAGCTTTGCCGCTCTCGGCGAGGTGATGGGCTGCCAGGGAATTAAAGTGGAAAAACCGGAGCAACTGCAGGAGGGACTTTTAAAAGCGCAGGCGGCTAAAGGGCCGGTGGTGCTGGAGGTTATGGTGGACGAGCTGGAGGATGTTATGCCGATGGTAGCGCCGGGCAAATCGCTTTCCGATATGGTTTTTGCAGGGGGTGAATGCTGATGGAAAAGGGATTGAAAAGAAAACAGCTGGCCGTATTTGTGGAGGATAGCCCCGGCGTTTTAACCCATGTTTCCGGTTTGATTTCCAGACGGGGTTATAATATTGAATCTATCGCGGCCTCTAAAACGGAAAAGGACAATGTAACGCGGATTTCTCTGGTGGTGCAGGTTTCGGCTGACTGGCAGCTGGAACAGATTATGGCGCAGATTGAAAAGCTGGTGCAGGTGTATCGGGTGGTGCATCTTTCTAAAGCCGGTTCAATGAGCCGTGAGCTGGCGTTGGTTAAAATTAAATCCTCCGAGGCTATGCGCCAGGAGATTATGGGCGTGGTGCAGGTTTTCCATGGGCATATTATCGACTTCAACGCCCAGTCGATGGTTATTGAGGTTACCAACGACAGCCGCAAAATTGACTCTTTCTGCGAGATTATGCAGAAATACGGCATTATCGAAATTATTCGTACTGGCGAAATCTCGCTTTCCGTCGAACCGATCAGCTTTACCTCATCTTTTTAAGGCTTTGGCATTCCGGATTTTTTGAGGCCTTGGCAATCAGGAGAGGGTTTAGTTTAGTATTTTAGAAAAGCAATCCTATTCTATAGAGATAAAATTTTAATAGAAGTATAACGTAATATAGTCTGTCAATATTATAAAAGATGTTTCATGTGAAACATTTTAAGGCTTTGAAAATTCGGAGCGGGGTTATTCTAATATTTTAGAAAGTAGTCCTATTTTTATAGAGATGAAATGATATGAGAGGAATTATGACACATAGTTTGTCAAGATTTTAAGAAGAATGGTTTGTCAAGATTACAAATTATTAGATAATAATGATGTAGATTGTTTTGAGGCTGGCGAGTATGACGTGATTGTGGTGGGCGCGGGGCATGCCGGATGTGAAGCGGCGCTGGCTGCGGCGCGTTTAGGCGTATCCACCTTGTTGGTTACGCTTTCTATGGACAGTGTGGCCATGGCTCCCTGCAATCCCTCAATCGGTGGGCCGGCCAAGGGCGTGATTGTGCGCGAGATTGACGCCTTGGGAGGCGCGATGGCCAAAATCACCGATTTGACGCAAATTCAAATTCGTTTGTTGAATACCAGCAAAGGGGCGGCGGTGCAGGCGCTGCGCGCCCAGATTGATAAAAAGTTGTATCAGCGCACGATGCTGGCCTATTTGCAGGCACAGCCGGAGTTGGATATTAAGCAGGGCGAGGCGGTGGCAATTTTAACCGAAATGGCTGAAAGTGGTCAGCCGCAAATTTGCGGTCTGCGTCTGCGCACTGGGGCAATTTATCGTTGCCGGCGGTTGGTGATTACCAGCGGCACATATTTAAAGGGCAATGTGATTATGGGCAGCTGTGCCTATCCCTCTGGGCCGGCCGGTTATCCACCGGCGGTTTATCTTTCGGATAGTCTGCGGGCCTTAGGTTTTAAGCTTGGACGCTTTAAGACGGGCACGCCCGCCCGTGTGGATAAGAATACCTTGGATTTTGGCCGCATGGAAGAGCAGCCGGGGGATGACAGCGGCCTGCATTTTTCCTATACGCCGCCGGTGGGTGTGAAAAGGCCAAATATTTCCTGCTGGCTGACTTATACTAATGAAGCAACACACCGCGCCATTTTGGATAATATGCACCGTTGCCCGCTGTATAGCGGTCTGATTAAGGGCATTGGCCCGCGTTATTGCCCGTCGATTGAAGATAAACTGCGCCGTTTTCCGGGGCGGCCACATCACCAGCTTTTTTTGGAGCCGGAGGGACTGGACACCAACGAATATTATGTGCAGGGTATGTCTACTAGTTTGCCGGAAGATGTGCAGTATGCTTTTATGCGCACTATTCCGGGAATGGAAGCGGTTAAAATAATCAGGCCGGCCTATGCCATTGAATATGATTTTGTGGAACCAACCCAGCTGAAACTAACATTGGAAACTAAACCGGTGGCTGGGCTATACACTGCCGGTCAGATTAACGGCACATCCGGTTATGAGGAGGCAGCCGGACAAGGCCTGCTGGCCGGGGCTAACGCCGCTCTAAGTTTGCTTAAAAGGCCGGCTTTGGTTCTGGGCCGGGCGGACGCCTATCTGGGCGTTTTGGTTGATGATTTGGTAAGTAAGGGCGTAACCGAGCCATACCGTATGTTTACTTCTCTGGCGGAATATCGTCTTTTGCTGCGCAATGATAATGCTGACAGCCGTTTGACGGAGTTGGGTTATAAACTTGGTTTGACGGATAACGCCGCTTATCACCGCTGGCAGACTAAGGAGCAGGCGGTGGCTGCTGAAAAACATTTTTTGGAGCAGGCGGTGATAACGCAGGAAAATGCCGCCGCCGTTAATTTGCAGCCGGCGCTCTCCTGCAATATCCGCGCCTGGGAATTGCTGAAAAGGCCGGAGGTTGACTACCGGCAGGTCTGCCAAATTTTGCACCGGGAGCCGCAAAGCCGCGATGTGGCAGAGCAGCTGGATATTGCGGCAAAATATGCGGGTTATATTAAAAAGCAGCAGGAGCAGGTGGCGCGCTTTGCCAAGCTGGAAAGCAAAAAATTGCCGCTGGATTTGGATTATAGCAAAATTGAGGGACTGAGCCTGGAGGCGCGCCAAAAGCTGGCCGCCGTTCGGCCGGATAATCTGGGGCAGGCTGGGCGGATTACCGGTGTTTCGCCGGCGGACATTGCCGTTCTACTCATTATTTTGAAATCTTGATTTTTTTATAATCTTGACATTCTGGAGAAAATATCTTATTATATATGATAGAAAGGTTTCCTATTTTTTAGAGAAAAATTCTATGCCAGAATAATATATTATTCTATAAAGAAAAACTTTTATTAGATAATTATTATAAAATTGTTTGTCAATACTAAAAAAGAGTATCAAAAACAGAATTTATTCTATAAAGAAAATCTTTTATTAGATAATTATTGTAAAATAGTTTGTCAAAATTATAAAAAATGTTTCATGTGAAACATTTAAACATTTTAAGACCAGGGGAGTATATGTTTAATTTATTTAAGAAAATAGTCAATCGGGAATCACCGGCGGCGGAGCGGTTTACTTACGGCGAACCGCTTGCCGAGGAAAATTTGGACGATTTGCGCGATTATACGGCGGACGGTATTAAAATTGACCGAACAAAATTTATTAATATGGTGAAAAAGCATATTAAGCCAACCGGTGTGGAATTGGACGAAGAAATGGAAGAAATGCTGGCTGATTATTATGAAATTGTGGTGCGCAGCAACGCTAATATTAATCTGACGGCGATTACCGACCCGGAAGAGTTTGCCTGCAAACATATTATCGACAGTCTGATGCTCTCGCCATTTTTGGCGGGCAGCACCAAACGGCGGATGATCGATGTTGGTACCGGCGCGGGCATGCCGGCTATTCCGCTGGCTATTACACATCCGGATAATCGGTTTGCGGTTATTGATTCGCAGAATAAGCGCTATGAGTTTGTGAAGTTTACAACGGAGCGGATTAATATTTGTAATATTCATATCGGACGTATGCGTGCCGAAGAGGCCGGGCATTTGGCGCTTTATCGCGAACAGTTTGATTTTGCAACGGCCAGAGCGGTGGCCCCGCTGAATGTTCTGACGGAATATTGCCTGCCGATGGTAAAGATGGAGGGTCTCTTTTTGGCTATGAAAGGCGACAATTATCAGGAAGAGGTTGACGCGGCAAAAAACGCGATTTTCCAGCTGGGCGGCCGTCTGGAAGAAGTTCAGGAGTATAAACTGCCGGGCGGCGAAAAACGTAGTATTGTGATAATTAAAAAGGTGGTACCGTGCCGCCGCGATTTGCCAAGAAGAACGGCGGTCATCAAGAAAAATCCTTTTTAAACTAGGAGAAAAAAATGATAATTGCGGTTGCTAATCAAAAAGGCGGCGTGGCTAAAACCACAACTGTAATCAATTTGGCGGACGCGCTGGCTGGGCTGGGCAAAAAAACGCTGGTGGTGGATTTGGACCCGCAGGGTAATGCTACCAGTGGTTTGGGCATTAACCGGCGCGAACTTACGGCCAGTATTTATCAGGTGTTAACGGAGGAGTGTCAGCCTGCGGAGGCTGTTATTGAAACAAACTTTAATAATTTGTATTTGCTGCCGGCTGATATTAATCTTGCTGGGGCCGAGTTGGAGCTGGTGTCCTTGGAGGAGAGGGAAAGCCGTTTGCTGCGCGGTTTGCAGCCGGTGGCCGACGCTTATGACTTTGTACTGGTGGATTGCCCGCCCTCTCTTGGTCTGCTGACGCTTAATGCGCTTACGGCGGCCGACAGCCTGATTATTCCGGTTCAGGCGGAATATTACGCTTTGGAGGGTTTGCAGCAGTTGATAAATACTTTTTTGAAAGTTCGGCAAACCTTTAATCCAGCTTTGAATATTTTGGGCGTGTTGCTGACGATGTATGACGGACGGATTAATTTGGCGGCCCAGGTGGTGGATCAGGTTAAAGAACATTTTGGCGATTTGGTGTTTGAGGTGGTTATTCCCCGCAATGTGCGCTTGTCTGAAGCCCCTAGCCATGGGCTGCCGATTAGCCGTTATGACGCTAAAAGCCGGGGTGCGGAGGCTTACCATGATTTGGCGCAGTTGGTTTTGGAACGCTGTGGATTGAAGAAAACCAGAAAAAAGAGAAAATAACTTGTTGCAAGGGGGAAAAAACAGCATGGTAAAAAAAGGCCTGGGCAGCGGTGTGGACGCTCTTTTTGGCAATCAGCCGGCAATCAATTTGACGCCCCGGCTGGAGGGCAAACAGGTTTTGCAGCTTGATCTGGAGGCGGTTTCACCTAATGAGGAACAGCCGCGTCGGATTTTTGAAGAGGGCAAATTGCGTGAACTTGCGGCCAGTATTAAGGAACAGGGCGTTTTGCAGCCAATTTTAGTGCGGCCGATCGTTGGCAAACGTTATAAATATGAAATTGTTGCTGGGGAACGTCGTTGGCGGGCGGCCAAAATGGCCGGTTTGAAGAAAATACCGGCTATTTTGAAAACTCTGACTGATGACGTTACACTGGAGGTAGCGTTAATTGAAAATATTCAGCGTCAGGATTTAAACCCTCTGGAGGAGGCGGCCTGCTACCGGCGGCTTTTGGATGAACATGGCTATACGCAGGCCACGCTGGCTGACCGTTTGGGTAAATCTCGGGTTTATATTGCCAATACTCTGCGCTTGTTGGCGCTGCCGGAACAGATCCGCGACCTGATAAGCTCCGGGCGGATTTCGGCTGGACACGGCAAGGCTTTGTTGATGGCGGAAAGTGAAGCGGATCGTTTGGCTCTGGCGGAAAAAGTACAGGCGGAGGGCCTGACGGTGCGTCAAACGGAAGAAATGGCTAAAAATCCGGCTTTGCTTTATACTTCGTCGGCAGAAGAAAATAGACCGGTGGAAAAACAGCGTAAAGACAGCTTGAAACCGGCGGCGTCGCCTAAAAGTGAGGAATTGTTGCTGCGGGATATCTCTGATAAGCTTTGCGCGCGTTTACAGACTAAGGTTAAGCTGCAAAAGACGCGTAAGGGCGGCCGCATTATGTTAGAATATTATAGTGATGATGAGCTTGCGCGGCTTTTGGAGATTCTTTTGCCGGATGTGGAATTTTAAAAAGGAAGTGGTGCGGTATGGCGAAATTTGACGCTTTGATTTTTGATTTGGATGGCACACTTTCTGACAGTGTGCCGATGATTTTGCGCAGCTCGCAGGCGACGCACGAAAAAATGGGCCTTTCCTGGAATGAAGAGGCCGCTAAAAGCTTTATTGGCCGGCCGATGTATGAAACGGCAGCGGAGTTTGCGCCGGGCCGGGAACAGGAGTATATGGACAATTTTCGGGAATATAATTTTTTGTATTTGCCCAAGATGATCAGGCCTTTTGCCGGTATTCCCACATTGGTGGATAAATTGCAGGAGGCGGAAGTTCCAATGTGTATTGTTACCAGCCGTTTGCAGTGGGGCGCGGATTGGTCGGCAGAGATTTTAGGTGTTCAGGATTATTTTGTGAAAATATTTGGCATAGAGGCCAGTGAAAAGCACAAACCAGATCCAGAACCGGCCCTGCTGGCTCTGGCCGAAATGAAAATCCCGGCGACGGATACGCAGAAGACGGCCTTTATCGGCGATGCGGCGGTGGATATTGCTTGCGGCAAGGCGGCCGGTATGCAGACAATCGGCGTAGGCTGGGGCGTTGGCAGCAAAGAAGAGTTACTCGTGGCTGGCGCGGACTATTATGTGGCGGATGTTAATGCTTTGGCAAGGCTGTTGCTGTTATAAAAATTAAGCATATCATAATTTATTAAACGTAGGAGGATTTTTAAATTAATCTTCTTTTAAGTTTTTATATAATTTGAAAATAAAAAATTAAGCATATCATATTTATTAAATGTAGGAGGATTTAAAAATGTTGGACGCAAGGTTTGTGGCTGCCAATCCGGAATTGGTGGTTGAGAAGTTGAAGAAACGTAATATTGAGGTGGATTTGGGGCCATTTTTGCAGGCGGAAGCCAGCCGCAAAGAGCTTTTGGCTAAGGTGGAGCAGATGAAAGCGGAACGTAACGCGGCTTCTAAGGAAATTGGCGTGTTGAAGAAAAACGGCCAGGACGCCGCGCCGATTATGGAAAAGATGCGCGAACTGGGCGATGAGATTGCCGGACTGGACGCGCAGGTGAAAACGGCGGAGGAAACAATTCGTACTACTTTGCTGGCTATTCCGAATATTCCCAATGAAAGCGTGCCCTTTGGCAATTCTGACGCGGATAATCCGGTACAGCGCCGCTGGGGCGAGCTGCCGCAGATTGCCGAGCCGAAAAATCACTGGGATATTGCGGAAAGTTTGGGTATTCTGGATTTTGAACGGGCAGCCAAAATCTCCGGGGCGCGCTTTGTGGTATACCGCGGTTTGGGCGCGCGGCTGGAACGCTCGGTGTATAACTTCTTTTTGGATGTGCATACTTCTAAAAGTTATGTGGAAATCTTCCCGCCGTATATGGTTAACAGCAAGGCCATGACCGGCACCGGCCAGCTGCCGAAATTTGCCGAGGATATGTTCCATGTGGAGGGTACGGACTATTATTTGATCCCGACCGCCGAGGTACCGGTTACCAATCTCTATGCTGACGAGATTTTGGACGGCGCAAAGCTGCCGATTCACCACTGCGCTTATTCGGCCTGTTTTAGAGCGGAGGCCGGTTCGGCTGGGCGCGATACCCGGGGCATTATTCGTCAGCATCAATTTAATAAGGTGGAGCTGGTTAAATTCTGTATGCCGGAAAACAGCTATGACGAGCTAGAGGCGCTGACGCATGACGCAGAGGTTCTTTTGCAGATGCTGGGCCTGCCTTATCAGGTGGTTACCCTTTGCGGCGGCGATCTGGGCTTTAGTTCGGCGAAAACTTATGATATTGAGGTTTATATGGCCGGCGCGGGGGTTTATCGGGAGATTTCTTCTTGCAGCAATTTTGAGGATTATCAGGCGCGGCGCGCTAATATCCGTTTCCGCCGGGATGCGAAGAGCAAGCCGGAATATGTGCATACTCTGAATGGCTCTGGTTTGGCAGTGGGGCGCACAGTGGCCGCTATTTTGGAAAATTATTTGCAGCCGGACGGTTCTGTAAAAGTGCCGGAGGTACTTCAGAAGTATATGGGCGTGGAGTATATAAAATAAGACGTCTTTAAGTTGTAATAAAATATTATTATAGTAGAAAAAGGGGGCTTTTGAAAATGCAACAAATTCAAAGCGTGCTGTGCCGGGATTTGGGTTTGCAGTACCCAATTTTTCAGGGTGGTATGGCCTATATTTCGACAGCGGAACTGGCCGCGGCGGTGAGCAATGCCGGCGGGCTTGGTCTGATTTGCAGCAGTGGCCTGACCGCCGCCCAGGTGGCTGAAGAAATTCGTCGCTGCCAACAGCTGTTGCAGCCCGGCAAACCCTTTGGTGTTAATTTGATGCTGCAAAGTCCGGAGATTGCCCAGATTATTGATTTTGTAATCACCGCCAAGGTTCCGGTGGTAACCACTGGGGCGGGCGATCCCTCGCCGCATATGCCCAAAC
Organism: uncultured Bacillota bacterium; assembly: GCA_948907985.1. Lineage (GTDB taxonomy): Bacteria > Bacillota > Dehalobacteriia > UBA4068 > UBA4997 > Avidehalobacter. Next base: position 38,219 of record CAQWMM010000004.1, on the reverse strand, counting down.
TGTTGGCGGCTGGCGTTAAGGTTATACCGGTGATTCCGCATGTGCGCGCGGCTAAAAAGGCCGAAAGCCTGGGCGCTTATGCCGTGGTGGCCGAGGGTACGGAATCCGGCGGGCATATTGGCGAGATGACTACTTTGGCCCTTGTTCCGCAGGTGCGCCGGGCGGTGAATATTCCGGTTTTGGCCGCCGGAGGTATTGCCGATGGGCGCTCGATGGCGGCGATGCTGCTTTTGGGCGCGGCAGGCGTGCAGCTGGGCACGATTTTTTTAACCGCCGATGAATGCCCGGTTTCTGATCTCTATAAACAAAAGATTATTGACGCCGCAGATACGGATACGATTGTTACCGGGCGCGGGACTTCTCATGTGGTGCGGGCGCTGAAAACGCCCATGCCCCTGCGCTATGCGGAACTGGAAAAAAAGCCGGGGACTTCGCCGGAGCAGCTGGAAAAGCTGGCTGATCGGGGGCTGCTTAAGGCTAAAGACGGCGATTTGGAAGGCGGCTGCTTTATGGCCGGGCAGATCTCCGGCTTGATTGATCATCGGGCAAGCTGCGCCCAGATTATGGAGGATCTTATGCAGGAGGCCACAACAGCTTTGCAGAATGCGCCGGCATTGCTGGGTTAAAGAATAACCTCTCACCAAAATTTTGGTGGGAGGTTATTTTGATAATTAAAGCATAAAAAATTTTATATTTCAAATATATTTAGTTGACAAAAAACGATTTTATTATTATAATTATACCAGCACTGCAAAACTACGGTAGGCGGTTAGCCAAAATTCCCTCGAAAGGGGGTGAGGCATATGTCCCTGCGTATAGTGATTCGTCTTGGGAACTTTACGTTTACAGTCGAGTTAAAACGTACACATAAAAACAACCGCCACTAGTGCCAATAGTGGCGGTTGACGTTCATGAAATGTTTAACCAAAGCTGGCCAACCGCTTACTTGCGGTGCTTTATATTTATTATAATAGAAGAAAAGGAAAAAGTCAACCGGTTTTTGTTAAAAAGTATGCTTGTGGAAATTATGTAGAAATTTTTAAATTAATTGTGGAAAAAGGGTTGTTTTTTTTGTCCAGATGTAGTAGTATATATATGATATTGGTGGAGGTTTCACTTAAAACCACATCATAATTATAGGAACAAGGGTTTATAGGTTTGCTGTGCGGGTCTATGAATCGGCAAACTCTGACTGTGCTAATAGTCGGGAGTTTGTGGACAGGCTTTGTTAGGTCTATGCAGATTTTGCAAAACCGCCAAACTGTTTGAGGGGTTGTGCCTGGGGGCAGGATGGGCGGCTTGTTATTCGGCAAAACAGGCCGGCCGGAGCGCGGCTTGGGCTGACTTTTTAGGCGGAGTTGGCGGCCTCGGGGAAGATGACTTGCAAAGTTGGTTCGGGAACGAAGAAAGGAATCCATTCGCTGTGCGAATGGACGCACACGCACTAAACTCTGACTGCGTCCTTTGGACTTGTCAATCGTTAAGTGCTAAATTAAAATTTTCTAAAGAAAATTTTAATTTGTGCGCAAGTTTTTTGTTTCAGTGATTGTAATTATGGTGAAAAGTTTCTTCGGCGGGTTTTGAGAGCCGACCGAGGGGGCTTGGGGAATCGGTTGGACTTCAACCGATATCAATGTACCAACTTTATAAGGAGGAAAAAGAAAGATGAAAAAGAAACTCGTAGTTCTTTTGGCAGTTGTAATGATGTTTGCATTCTCTGCCAGTGCCTACGCAGCAACTTTCAGCGATGTTTCCGAGCGCCCCGTTGTGGAGCAGGACGCAATCAAGAAAGCAGTTGCGTTGGGCATCATTGAAGGTTACGAAGACGGCACTTTCGGCCCGGATAAGACGATTACTCGTGCTGAATTTGCTAAAATTGCCGTAACCGCTGCGGGCGCTAAAGAAACCGCTACAATGTTGGAGGCCAACGCTAGCGCTTTCAAAGATGTTCGTGCAAATAGCTGGTATACCGGTTGGATTAATGCTGCTGAGAGCCTTGGCATTTTCAAGGGCGACACCAACGGCAACTTCCGTCCGAATGATACCATCTCCAACCAGGAGGCTATTACCGTTTTGCTGCGTTTGTTGGGCTACAATGACAACCTGACTGGCAGCTGGCCGGTAAACTATGTAACCAAAGCTAACCAGATTGGCATTATGGACGATGTATCTATCGTTGCCAGCGCTGCTGCAAAACGTGGCGACATCGTTGTTATGCTGGGTGAAGCATTGGATACTGCTATTGTTACTTATGATAAAGATACCAATGAGTTTGTTTACAAACAGACAACGAAGAGCGGTTCTACCTACATCACTTTGTTGGACGACAGCTTTGAGGGTTCCTTTATCGAAGTAGATGACTTTGCTACTATTAACCAGGTTCGCAATGTTGCTGATAAAACATTGAACTGGAACGTTGCTGGTCGTATTGCCAACTTGGCAAAAGACACCAACGATAACAAAGTAGGCAAAGATAATTTTGACGGTAATGTTATTGTTGACGAAAACACTGCTGTTTCCCACAATGCTGAAGGTTTGTTCGATTTGGAACATCATCAGGGCAAAGTTTATTATGTAACTGAGGGCGACAGAAAGTATGCTCGTTTTATCGAAGTTGAATCTTATATCCAGACTGTAACCGATAAGGTTGAACAGAATGGCGATAATAAGGTTAAAGTTCTTTCCACTAACTACAATGCTGTAAAAGATCCTACTCTGACCGATGATGTAGAAAAAGATTGGAAGAATACCAATTATTCTATGTACTTCAATGATGACGATCAGGTTTACTATGTAGCATCTGACAGAGATTTTGAAGACAAAGCTTACTACGTTAAGAGCATGACCACTGCATCTGCTCGTTTGGTAGGTAGCAAGACCAAGACTGTTAACATGAACGACGCTGATACTTTGGTTTATGCTGATGGCAAGTTTGTTGCTCCCTCCGATTTGCAGGTTGGCGATGCTATCAGAGAGATCAAAGAAGGCGAATTGTATGTTAAAGTAACTGATCAATCCGGCGACTTTACCCGTACCGAGGTTGGAACGCTTAAAGATGGTGATGATATTAAGTGGTATCAGCATAAAGCGACAATCGGCGGCAAGAAATATGTGTTTGTAAATGATCCTAATCAAAAAGCAGATGAGGATGTTGATGGTATTGTAACATTGAATCCGCAGTTCTACGAAGAAGATCTGGAACAGTCTGATGTAACATCTGAAGATGTTTACAACAACAATGTTAAATACTTGCTGAATAAGGATAACACCATTGCAGCTATTATCGTTGACGAAACTTCTACCGGTACAACCCTTTACGGCGTAGTTGTTGACGGTGGCGGCAACGGCAGCTGGGGCAAGAGCATGTCCACAATCACCCTGTTTACGCAGGAAGGTTACACTGTAACCTATGATTTGTCAAAGGACTGCAAAGGTAAACCGCAGAATACTGAAATGGTACAGAAATATATGGGTCAGCCGGTAGCCTATAAGTTGAATGCTGACGGCGCTATTAAGACTATTAGTGGCGGTTGGAATGCTGAAGATGCAAATGGTAATGACGCATATAAAGATGGTAAGTTAGTTGGTAGCGCTTGGACTAATATGCTGGATGGTGGCAACACCGAGATTCAGGTTAAGAACAACGCTTATTTGGTAACTGAGCCTGTAAAAGCAGCAGATGGCACTAGCACTGGTACTAGATTGTCCGCTTCCTTGGCCTCGAATGTAGTTATTTTTGAGGTTGGCGAAGATGAAAATGAACTGGATGTATCTTTAGTAACACGTTCTGCGTTGCTGAGCGGCGGCGATTTTGAGCCAGAAACAGTTGACGATGTTAAAATGTTGACTACAGATGGTTATAAGTTCTTGCCTGTTCAGGCTTATGCCAAGTATATAAGCAATACCAACCATAGCATTAAAGCATTTGCTTATACTTCTTCTCATAGCAGCACCAAGTACTACGGTGTAATCAAGGCTTGGAAGTTCACTGATGCTGATCATGCTGGCTTTATGAGCAATGGTGAAGACGATTTCGCTATCACTTTGGAGGGCGACGATAAAGTTTATGATCTGGGTGATGTTCTTAATGGTGCTAAACCTGGTGCAGGTCATTTCATTGTTTACACATTGTCCGGTGATGAGATCGACATTTTGGCGTCTTATAAAAAGACCGATGGCTTGACCAATTTAGCTAAATTGGTAAGCGGTTTCAATGACGGCTGGATTTATTTCAAAGATCCTGTTGTACTTATCGATTATATGGATGAGTTCCATAATGATGATGAGAATTATGGCGATGAAGCAAACATTGATGGAAATAATGTTTATGTAAATCGCGTAATGACAGACGCTAATACCGTGGTTTACGTTCTGGATTCTAACACTGGTAAGTACAGAGAAGGCGCTTTGAGCGATATTAGCAGAAACTCCTACGCATATGTTCCGTTTATCAACGATGACGGTTATGCAGGTGCAGTATTGGTAGACGAATATGTTACCAACAGAGATTATGATGAAGACGATAAGACTTCTTCTAAAGCAACTTTCAAGAAGGATATCAAACTGACAGTTAAAGACAAAGATGGCGATACTGTTAGATTCCATGATTTCGAAGTAGGAACAGTTAAGGATAAGACTTCCGCAATCACTTTCACTGTTGAAAACAATGGTTCTGACAAAGTTAAAGATATCGAAGTTAAGCTGAATGCTACTTGGCTTGATGCGGATATAGTCGATATTGACGAGACAAAGAGCGGTGTTTTTGAATGTACAATTAAGAAAGCAGACGTTACTTTGAAAGACGGTGAGAATGTCATCGCTGTTAATGTAATAATCAAATAATCTAAATTAGATTATTTGCAAAACTTGATGATAGACAATGGCTCACGCCTTTGTTTAGAAATGAGTTTGAAGAACCTCCCTTGGGAAACTGAGGGAGGTTCTTTTTGTGCTTGACAAAAGATTGGCTTGGTGGTATAATTAATACAGAAAGTTAAAGCTGTGAGAAAAAACTTAGTAAATTAGAAAGAGAAAACCCCCAGTCGCAACCTGGGGGTTTTCTGGCTTTAAAGGTAGCCTAGACCCGATTAGATTTGTTTATCACCGTTCTAACCATTTGCTTATGCAATCAGAAATCACGTTTGCAATTACGGTGCCGAGCACTGTGAGAAACCAACCTAGCAAAATTCCCACCTCCCTCCGCCGCAGGTATGTTTAATGCGGTCAAGTCTATTATAGCACAGGGTATGGGAAAAAGCCAGAAGTTTAGCTGAAATTGGAAAAATTTTGGGAAAGAGTTTAGATTGTTTGCAAAACTTGATGATAGACAGTGGCTCCCAGCCTTTGTTTAGAAAAGAGTAAAATAAACCTCCAATGGGAAACTGAGAGGGGGTTCTTTTTGTGCTTGACAAAAGATTGGGTTGGTGGTATAATAATAAAAGGAAATTAAAGTAATATGTTCATATTTGCACAAATGCAAAACGAAGAACCCCAGTTGCAGCTGGGGTTCTTCTATTCTGTTTAACGAACTTTTTGTTTAAGTAAGTAGGGTAGCTTACACCCAGGCTAACTTAGCGCCGTCTGCCGTCTAGCCATTTGCAAACATAATAGGAGATTACATTTGCCGTAACGGCAGAGGCAATGGAAAGTAATACATTCATACTCGCACCTCCTTTCTGCCAAGAGGCGCTTAGCAAATATATTATAGCATACTGTGTGCTAAAAAGCTAAATTAAAGACGAAAATTGAAAAAATTTAGGGAAGGGATCAAATTGTTTGTATAGCCCTCTCAGTCAAATAAAAGCTTTCAGCTTATATTTGACAGCTCCCCCAAAGGGGGAGCCAAGAAGAGTTTTAATGCTTGGTTTTGAGTAAGGCGAAAAGCTCCCCCGGGAAACTGGGGGTGCTTTTTTTGTGAAGAAATGGGGTTGACTTTTTTAGGTAAGTGTGGTAGAATGATAACAATGAGAGAATAAAAATTCATGAAATCATCAAGTTGCAAAACGAAGAACCCCAGTTGCCGCTGAGGTTCTTCTATTCTTTTTAACTAAGTAGGGTAGCTTAAACCCAGGCTGACTACCGCTTAAATATGTTGTCCAACCATTTGATAGCATAATGAGAGGTTATGTTACCCAAGACAACGATGGCAAATGAGATAAAAAAATTCATGAAATCACCTCCTCTCTGCCTGAGGCGGTGAGTAACTATATTATAGCATACTGTGTGCTAAAAAGCTAGATTAAAGGCGAAAATTGGAAAAATTCTGGGAAGAAGTTTAGATTGTTTGCAAAATTTGATGATAGACAATGGCGCAAGCCTTTGTTTAGAAAAGAGTAAAAGAAACCTCCAATGGGAAACCAAGGGAGGTTATTTTGTTTATAATTAGAATAGTCTATTTATTAAAATAATTTTATTTGACATAATATTGGACTTTTGATATAATATGAAAAAACACAAATATGATAAATGAGCCTAATTTTTAATATGGCGGTAAATGTAATAATTAGAAGTATGCGAAAAGATCAAGAGCTTGCATTGCCGTCGTTTCTGTTGCCGGGTATGTGTTATGGGGTTATGGATAATAACTACTGTTTGCAGGAAAATGTTTTAGGTAAATATACGGTAGTTTTTGATTCAAATAATATATGCCGCGGTTTTGAGTTTGCTAGCGAGCCTGGCGAGATAGCGCTACGTTTATCATTGCCCAGCGGCTGGCGCGATATACATTTTTTCTACAATTTTATAAAAAAAATATGCCACAGGCTGCAAACAATGGTGTTTGAACGTGACGGTGAGGAAATGACGCTGGCGAGACTTGACGAGTGTATTCGTCTGGATATTAAAACCAGTGAGCGCGTTTTGCTGCAAATGCTGGCGGATGTTTGTAGCGGCAAATACCTAAACTTGAATATTTGTGGCGTAAAAAACCCAATCTCGCTTGATGAACATTCCTTGCGGCTGATTGGCGGTGACACCAGAAAATTTGATAACTATTTGCATAAGCTGCAATCACAAGATTTATATTATGCCAAGGCTAATGTCTATAAGAAAAAAGATGGTGAATTATTCGGCGTATATGTTCTGACGGCCGATGTGGCCTCGGTGTTGCCCTATGACGCTAATTTGTGTATAAGCGGGCAGGATTGGCAGCTAAATAACTGGTATGTGGGGCTGGTTTTTGACGGGCGGCTGGCTGGTTCGGTTCCCTATCAGGCATTGCTGGCAGAAATTAATAAGCAGGAATGGGTTTATGACGCACAGCATTTTATAATTTGTTTGAGTAAAAGACAAATGCAAAAGCTTTTACTGCGGGCGCGTGTTGAGATATAGATATATTGAATATTAAATAAACGCCGTCGTTCTCAATTTCTTTCGGATAGAACGGCGGCGTATTGTTTTTTTGTATAAGGTTAAATTAGCAGGTTTATATTAAACTTTAAAAGAAGATTTGAGGGATACAATACGGTTAAATACGGGATGATCATTTTCGGTATCCGGATCAACGCAGAAGTAACCATGGCGCAGAAATTGGAATTTCTCGGACGGCATAGGCAACAGCGACTCAATTTTAGCATTAGATAAAACTTGCAGGCTATTTGGGTTTAGGCTGTCCATAAAGTCGCCGCTGGCCGGTGAGGGATTCTCATCTGTAAAAAGATAATCATATAGGCGAACCTCAGCAGTTTTACATTCTTTGGCGTTTACCCAATGAATGGTGGCCTTAACCTTTTTGGTGCTGGAGCCGCCGCTGATGGTTTCCGGATCATAGGTGCAGTGCAGCTCGGTAATGTTGCCGTCAGTGTCTTTGATAACTTCTTCACACTTGATAATATAGGCGGCTTTCAGGCGCACTTCGCCGCCGGGTTTTAAGCGGAAAAACTTCTTTGGCGGTTCTTCCATAAAATCATCCTGCTCAATATAGATTTCGCGTCCAAAAGGCAGCAGGCGTTTGCCGCGCTCCGGTTTTTCCGGATTATTTTCAATGGGCAACATTTCCCGTCCGTCTTCCGGATAATTGGTGATTACTACTTTAAGCGGCCGCAGCACGCACATAACCCGGTCGGCGCGGGCATTTAAGTCCTCGCGCAGGCAATGTTCCAACAGGGCATAGTCCACGATACTGTCGGCTTTGGCTACGCCGATACGCTCACAAAAATCGCGGATTGCCTCCGGCGTGAAACCGCGGCGGCGTAAACCGGAGATTGTGGGCATGCGGGGATCATCCCAGCCGCGCACCTTGCCCTCCTCCACCAGACGGCGCAAAAAACGCTTGCTCATTACCGTATGCGTGAGGTTCAGGCGGGCAAACTCAATCTGCCGGCTTTTGGTGGGGCAGCTGGTGTTGGCGATAACCCAATCGTAAAGCGGGCGGTGAATTTCAAATTCCATAGTGCAAATGGAGTGAGTGATGCCCTCCAGCGAATCGGACAGGGGATGCGCAAAATCATACATGGGGTAAATGCACCAATCGTTGCCAGTGCGGTTATGCTCGCCGTGCTGAATCCGATAAATCACCGGATCACGCATTACAAAGTTGGGCGAGGCTAAATCAATTTTGGCGCGCAGGGTGTATTGGCCGTCGGCAAATTCGCCGGCGCGCATCCGGCTGAACAAATCCAGACTTTCCTCAATCGGACGATCGCGCCAGGGAGAGGTGGCCGGCACGCCGATAGTGCCGCGGTGCTCGCGCATTTCATCGGTGGAGAGTTGGCAAACGTAGGCTTTGCCGGCTTTAATCAACTCAACGGCATAACCATAAATTTGCTCAAAATAGTCGGAGGCGTAAAAAAGCCTGTCCTGCCAGTCAAAGCCCAGCCAACGTACATCTGCTTTAATCGAATCCATAAATTCCTGCTCTTCCTTGGCGGGGTTGGTATCGTCAAAGCGCAGGTTGCAAAGTCCTTTATATTTTTGGGCGGCGCCAAAATTAAGGCAAATGCTTTTGGCGTGGCCGATATGCAGATAACCGTTAGGCTCTGGCGGGAAACGGGTGTGAACCGTCTGGCTGTGCCCTTCCGCCAAATCGCTTTCGATCTCATCATGGATAAAATTTCCGGCCATAATTTTTTCTTTCTCTTCCGTTTTTTCCATTGAGAAAACTCCTTTTGTCAAAAAAATTTTATTCACCGCTTGTTTTTGCGGCCAAAACTTCTAAATAATATGCCTTGATTTTGGCAAAACTATCCTCGCTCAAATCATGTTCAATGCGGCAGGCGTCGGCGCGGGCGTTTTCCGGGCTAACGCCCAGGCGCAGCAGGCAGTCAGTTAAAATCTGGTGGCGCTCATAAATGCGCTCGGCCACCGCCAGGCCCTGTGGGGTGAGGGTTATCAGAGCGTCGTCGGATACGTTGATATAGCCGTTTTCGCGCAGGTTCTTCATGGCAATGCTGACGCTGGGGCGGGAAAAGCCCAGATGGTGCGCTATATCTATGGAACGAACATTGCCGTTTTCGCCTTTCAGGATCAGGATAGTTTCCAAATAATCCTCGGCGGATTCTCTGATTTGCATTTTGGCCACACCTCAAGCATAATAATTATTTTTTTATTTTACCATATTTTCCGGTGCTTTGCAACATTTTTTAAAGGCCGCAGGGCCCTAAATCAGGTAGTTTTCGTATATTTAAAACTGGCGGGCGAATTTCGGCGGCAGCAAACCTGTATGCCGGTTAGCGAACTGGTATTTTATGAAGAAATGAGGTTTTAAAATCCGGTGTCAATAATAAGGCTGCTGCCGGTGCGACTTTTGCGAACGTTAATTTGCTGGGGGATAGCTTCCCGTAATTCCTCGCGGTGGCTGATAACGCCGATTAGCTTGCTGCTGGCAGAAAGGCCGGTTAGAATTTCCAGCGCGCTTTCAATGGATTTTTTATCCAGCGTGCCGAAACCCTCGTCCACAAACAGCACGTCCATTTGTATGCCGCCCAAACTGCCGGATATGGTATCGGAAAGGCCCAGTGCCAGGCTAAGCGAGGCCTTAAAGCTTTCGCCGCCGGATAAATTGCCCACCGGCCGCCGCCGGCCGGTAAAATTATCCTGTACTTCCAAATCCAAAAAACTTTCGCTCTGCATATTGCCGGCCTTATTCTGGCGGAAGAGTTCAAACTGGCCATCGCTCATCGGCAAAAGCCGGCGGTTGGCCGCGTCGATAATACTGTCATAGCCGGCAGCCTGAATATATTGCTCCAGCGTGATTTTAGCCTTTTCGCTAATGTTGCCGCCAACCAGATTACACAGGCGGCTGCAAAGTTCATATTCCTGCCGGTATTTAGCCAAATCAGCTTTCTGCCGGTCGATATTGGCAAAGCGGCGCTGATTATCGTCTATACGGTGGCTGATAGCGCTGCTGACTTGCTGAAAAGCTTGCAGCCGGCAGGTTTGCTCCTGGATTTGTTGCTCCAACTCTTCTTCGTCAATCGGCGTTTTGCCGTCTGCGTCTTGTTCCGCCTGTTGCAGCTGTTGGCGGTTGGCTGTCAGTCGGCTGTAATAGTCGTTGATTGCTGCCTCGGCGGCGGCGATTGCCTGCTCGGAAGCCAGCGCGGACTTAAATTCGGCAGTATCAGTAAAGCCTTTTTGCTGCAAGGCGTCAGCAAGGATCTGCCGGCTGGCCGCCGCTTTAGCCTGTTGCTCCTTTAGGTTGGTTTCCAGAGTTTGCAGGGCGCTTTCTGCCCGGCTAAGCTGGTTTTGGGCATTGGCAAAATGCTGTTCGGTCTGCTCGATAGCCTGCAAAATAGCCTGCGCCTGCTGTTCGCACTGCTGTTGGGCGTTGGCAGCGGCCTTTGCATCGGCAAACTCCAGTTGGGTCAGGCCGCCAAGCTGCGCCTGATTTTCCGCCCAGGCTTGCTGATAGTTGTCCCGCTGTTGCTGCCATTGTTCCTGGCGGGTTTTCAGACTGGCGGTTTCCTCATTGCGGGCTTTGTTCAGTTGTTGGCCGGCCTGCTGATAGGTTTGGCAATCTTTGGTCAGATTATCCTGTTCCTGCTGATTTTCTTGCTGTTGTTGTTCAAAACCGGTTATAGCTTGTTTAAGCAGCCGCTCCAGTTCGTCGCCGCCGGCGGCGGCTGCGGCCTGCTCGAGGGCGGGCGCGTATTCGTTTTGCAGAATCTCCAAAACCTTTTGCCGCAGTTCCAGCCCTTGCCGTTGTAAGGTGTTTTTGCTGGTTTCCACTTCGGTCAGTAAATTATTTTTTTGCGTTTGCGCCGCCTCGGCCAGTTCCTTGCTGTGTTTCAGTTCTTCTTCGGAGATGGCCTGCGCGGGCAGGGCTGCCGGCCGGGGATGATGAACTGCGCCGCAGACCGGGCAGGGTGCGCCCTCTTGCAGGCTTTGGGCCAAAATGCCGGCGCGGCAGTTTTCCAGAATAATTTCCTGCCGCTTATATTCTTCGTCCAGCCGCTGCCAGGCGTTTTGCGCTTTGGCAAAAGCGGCCTGCTGGGCGGCAAGGGCGTTTTTGGCCTTTTTATATTGGGGAATGGTTTGCTGCAAAAGCTGTTGGGCGCTCTCAAAGATTTTTTGCAGTTCTTTGCCGCGGCTTTGGCTGGCAACCAGCTGGGCGGGGGCGTTTTGGCAGCGTTCAATTTCCGCCTCCAGAGCGGCGATTTTGCTTTGCAGATCCTTGTTCGTTTGGCGCAGATTTTCTTCCTCCCGCTGGCAGAGCCGTCCCTCTTCTTGCAGTCGGGCGGCGGTTTGGCGCAGTTCGTCGCGCCGGGTATATTTTGCAATATCTTCGGCCAGCCGCCGGGCCTGCTGATTTAGCTCTTCGGCCTGGGGTTTACTTTGCAGCTTTTGTTGGCGCGCGCTTTCGGCGGCGGTTAAATCCTGCCGGGCTTTTTGCAGCCTGCTCTGCTGTTCGGCAATGTCTGTCGCCGTCTTTTCAACCGCCTGTGCGTTTTCCTGCCAGCGTTGATAAGCGGGCAGAACCTCGCGCCGGGCGGCCTTTTGCCGGGTTAACAGCTGTTCGCACTGTTTGACCTCCCCGGCCTCTTCGGCCAGCTGTCGCTGTTGCTGCTGAAATGTTTCCCGGCGCTGTAAAAAATCATTGTTTACTTTGGCGGTGGCTAGTTGTTCTTTGAGCCGGTCTAAAGCGGTTTGGGCCGTTTGCAGGCTGTTATTGGCGGTTTGCAGCCTGGCCTGGTCTTCGTCTTGCAGTTCGGCTAAAATATTCAGCATATCTTCGAGGTTCCAGGCGCTGCCGCTTTGCCTGGCCCGGGTTTGCAGTTCGGCCAGCCGGCCGGCCAGGGGGCTGTCGTCTGCGGCGGCGGCTTCCTGAAAATATTGGATAACGCTGTTTTCCAACCGCTGGCGGTTTTTCAGGCTTTCGGCACGGCGGCTGCGCAGTTCGGCCTCCAGATTTTGGTAAGGGGAGGTCATAAAAATGGTGCGCAAAATTTTAGTGCGTTCCTTGGTGGTGGCGTTCAGCAGGTTCCAAAACTCGCCCTGGGCAATCATGGCAATTTGCTTGAACTGCTGAAAGTTGATTTGCAAAATCTCCTGAACGCGTTTGTTAACCTGAACTTTGCCCTCGATTGGCGGCTCGTTGCCGCAGTAGAGCGTAGCCTTTTCCGTCTCCTGGGTTTGGCCGCCGCCCCGCTTTTTAGGGCGGGCATAGGCGGGCTGACGGTACAGACGGTAAATCTGGCCCTGGTTGCTGAAAGTGAAGTCCACAAAGCTGGGGGTGTCCGGCTGGGCAAACTGACTGCGCAGATTGGCCGTGCTGCGCCACTGGCCGCTGGTTTCGCCGTAGAGGGCAAAACAGATAGCGTCAAAAATTGTGGTTTTGCCCGCGCCGGTATCGCCGGAAATCAGAAACAGGCCGCGGGGGGCGAATTGTTCAAAGTCAATGGCCGGCGGCTGGGCAGCGTAAGGGCCGATTGCGCTGATCGTCAATTTTAACGGTTTCATAACGGAACACCTGCCTTTTGGGCGGCCTGCTGCATAATCTGCAATTCTGCCGGGCTGATCTCACAGCCATACATCATTTGATAAAAATCCGCCACGAGTTCTAAAGGGGGCTTATTTGTTCGGATTTTATCAGGATCAGGCTGGGCGGCTGTCCGGGTGTGGGCGTTATCATAGCCGATTTTAAGGGTGTTGGGGTAATACTGGCGAAAAATGCCCATGGCGTTGGTAATCGGTTCTTCATCCGTTAAAACGGCGTAAATATAATCGTCCGTATTTTGGATATTTTCCGGGCTAAGCAGCTGGTTGAGGCGCCCCTTCAGGCAGCGCAGTTCGCGCCGGGGGCGCAGGGGGAGCAGCTCCACCTGGCAGTTGCCTTTGGGCCCCAGGCTGATCAGCGGGACGGATTTTTGATTGTTAACCTCGGCCAGCGAATATTTTAAGGGTGAGCCGGCATAGCGGACGGTTGCGCCGCCTACCGGCTGGGGGGCGTGAATATGCCCCATGGCGACGTAATCGAAAGAGGCGAAACAATCGGCGAAAACCCGCTCCACCGTGCCGACGGTCAGCGCCGCCGCAGTTTCGGAGCCGGCCAGTTCCGGGTTGGCTTCGGCCCCGCGTCCGGTTACAAATTGGTGCGTCAGCAAAACGTTGCGCTGACTGACGTCAATTTCGGCCTGGCCGACCGCCAGACGCACCGCGTCATCATAGCTGGCGATGGCGGCCTCGGGGAAAAAATGCCGTACCTGCGAGGCTTTAACAAAAGGCAGCAGATAAAAGTTAACCGGGCCAAATTCATCCTGCAAGGTTTTTTGATAAAGTTGGCCGTTATATTTGGCGGCAATATAAATCTGGTTTTTGGCAAACAGACGGCTGCCGAAGTTCAGCCGCTCGTCAGAATCATGGTTGCCGCTGATTATAAACGCCGGCAGGTTAAGTTCGGTCAGGCCCTGCAAAAATTCGTCCAGCAGGCGGACGGCCTCCTCGCTGGGGACGGCCTTATCGTAAATATCGCCGGCCAGCAGCACGGCGTCAGCCTGATGCTGACGCGCCAGCTGTAAAATCTGTTGCAAAATATAACGCTGGTCGTCAATCAGGCTGTAATCATTTAAGCTTTTGCCGATATGCAAATCGGCCAGATGGATTAATTTCATGGTGTAAAGTCCTTTTTTTTACAATCTAAGGCTTTTGAGCTCTAAATAAGCAAGTTATCCACTGTTTTCCACACTTTTCCACAGGGTTTTCCACAGAATTGGTGATTCTGACAAGCTATGCGTGGTGCGGGTTTGGCTAAAAGCGGGAAAATTTTGGTTGAAAAACTTTCTAAAAGTTATCCCGTTTATTAACATAATCGGTGTTTATAAGAGAGAAAAAGCGTCCACAAAAAAGTGGACGCTTTTGGCGTGCTACGAGGGATTCGAACCCCCGACCTTCTGGTCCGTAGCCAGACGCTCTATCCAGCTGAGCTAGTAGCACATGTAAATAAAATCATAAGCTAACCATTTGCCTAAAGCCAAATGGATTAATTCACACTAAACTCTGTCTTCGCCCAGCTTTGCTGGTCTTGTCGATCGTTAAGTGTTCATTTAGTGGCGGAGAGCAGGGGATTCGAACCCCCGATACAGGTTTTTGCCCGTATACTCGCTTAGCAGGCGAGCGCCTTCGACCGACTCGGCCAACTCTCCATGTCAAGTGCGTAAATTGGCGGAGAGGGTGGGATTCGAACCCACGACACATTGCTGTGCGACGGTTTTCAAGACCGCTCCGTTATGACCGCTTCGGTACCTCTCCACTGCAATGTCTCTCAATCACGCATAAAATATTATACAAAATGCGGCGGCGCTTGTCAAGGCCTGTGGACAAATTTTTTGCTAAATTGGTAAAATTTAATTCGGCAGGACTTAATTCAGGTCTATAAAATAAGGCAATAATTGGGCCGGAAACTAGACAGCCAAGTTTTTTTATGATAAAATATAAGTATAATTTCTGTTATGGGGATGATTGTATGGGTAAGTATTTTGGCACCGATGGTTTCCGGGGGGAGGCCAACGTGGATTTGACGGCGCAGCACGCCTATAAAATCGGCCGTTTTCTGGCGGGGTATTACCGGCAGCTTCGGGGGCGGCGCTGCCGTTTTGTGATCGGCAAGGACACGCGGCGTTCCAGCTATATGTTGGAATATGCGCTGGTGGCCGGGCTGACCTCCTGCGGTGGCGATGTTTATCTGCTGCATGTTACCACCACGCCCAGCGTTTCTTATGTGGTGCGCACCGAGGATTTCGACGCCGGCCTGATGATTTCGGCCAGCCATAACCCTTTTTATGACAATGGCATTAAACTTTTGAACGAGCGCGGCGAGAAGATGGACGCGGAAACGATTGCCCGGCTGGAAGAATATCTGGACAGCGGCTCGCCAGAGCCGGCGTTGGCTTTGCGGGATGAAATTGGCTGCACCGTTGATTACACCGCCGGGCGTAACCGCTATATGGGCTATTTAATCTCGCTGGCGGTGCGCTCTTACCGCGGAATGCGGGTGGGGCTGGACTGTGCCAACGGCAGCGCCTGGATGCTGGCTAAAAGCATTTTTGACGCTCTGGGCGCGAAAACCACCGCGATCAACAACGAGCCAGACGGCACCAACATTAATATGAACTGCGGTTCCACCCACATTGAAGAACTGCAAAATCTGGTGCGCGAGCTGCATTTGGACGTTGGCTTCGCTTTTGACGGCGACGCCGACCGCTGCCTGGCTGTGGATGAGCAGGGCCGCGTGGTGGACGGCGATAAAATTCTTTACATCTATGGCCGTTATATGAAAGAGCGAGGCAAGCTGCTTAATAATACGGTGGTAACCACGGTGATGTCCAATCTGGGGCTTTATAAGGCTTTCGACGCTTTGGGTATCGACTATGAGAAAACGGCGGTGGGCGACCGCTTTGTTTATGAGAATATGCTGCAAAACGGCCACCGTCTGGGCGGCGAACAATCCGGCCATATTATCTTCAGCAAATATGCCTCCACCGGCGACGGTATTTTGACGGCCATTAAACTGATGGAAGTAATTCTGGAGCGCAAAGTGCCGCTTTCCAAGCTGGCCGAGCCGGTTAAAACCTATCCGCAGCTCTTACAGAACGTGCGGGTGGCGGATAAGCAGGCGGCGCTGCATAATCCGGCCCTGCAACAGCTGGCGGCGCAGATTGAGGAACAAATGGCCGGCGAGGGGCGGGTGCTGATTCGGCCCAGCGGCACGGAACCGGTGGTGCGGGTGATGGTGGAGGCCGCCTCTGACGAGCTTTGCCAAAAATATGTCCAGCAGCTGGTTGAAGTGGTTAAATAGGCTATTAAGTGTTCACGCAAAAAACCAACCCGGCAGATTGTTTGCCGGGTTGGTTTAATTAGACTTTTGTTCATTTAAGGATTGCTGCTGTTCCAAAATATCTTGCAGGGTAACGCCGTCCAGATAGTTGTTGATAACCGCTTCTAACCCCTGCCAGACGGGCAGCGTTGCGCAAAAGTTGTGGCGCGGGCAGCTGGCCGGCCCCAAATCCAGGCAGGATACCGGGGACAGGCTGCCCTCCGTCAGGCGCAGGATATCGCCGACGGTGTATTGCCGGGGCGGCTTGGCCAGTTTATAGCCGCCCTGAAAACCGCGGTTGGTTTGCAGTATATCCGTTTTGTTCAAAATCGCCACAATCTGCTCCAAATACTTTTTGGAAATCTGCTGGCGGGCGGCAATATCCTTTAGCGCAATGAAACCCTCGTTCTGATGCTCGGCCAAATCCAGCAGCATGCGCAGGGCGTAGCGGCCCTTGGTGGAAATTTTCATTTTTTTTGCAACGCTCCTTTTACCCTATAATAACATATATTTACTAGGTTTTCAAGGGGGCGTCTTGTATTTATTGTAAAATTGTCTTATAATTATTTATAAAGAATTTTTTGGGAGGCGAAGAAAATTGGAAAGAAAAAATTGTTTTAAGCTATATAATGAAGCGGAGCGGGCCCAGCTGGAAAACGTCGCGGCGGATTACCGCCGGTTTTTGACGGACTGCAAAACCGAGCGGGAAAGCGTGCGTGAGATTGTACGCCAGGCCCGGGCGGCGGGCTATGTGGATATGGACGAACTAATCGCCGCCGGCGGCGCGGATTTACAGCCGGGGGCCAAATTGTATCGGGTTTGCATGGGCAAGGCGGTAGCTTTGTTCCGGCTGGGAGAGGAGCCGCTTTTGGCCGGGCTGAATATTTTGGGGGCGCATATTGATTCGCCCCGGCTGGATATTAAACAAAACCCGCTGTTTGAGGACGGCGAACTGGCCTTTTTGGATACGCACTATTACGGCGGCATCAAAAAATATCAATGGGTAACTTTGCCCCTGGCCCTGCATGGCGTGGTGGTGAAAAAGGACGGCCAGACGGTGGATATTGTGATTGGCGAAGATAAGGACGATCCGGTTTTTTGCGTGACGGATTTGCTGATTCATTTGGCGCAGGAGCAGCTGGAGAAAAAGGGCGCGCGCGTGGTGGAGGGCGAGGCCCTGAACTTGTTGGTGGGCAATGCGGCGCAGGCCGAAGCCGAACCGGATAAAGCGGACGAAAAAACTGAAAAAACGGCTAAACAGGCGGTTAAAGCCAATATTTTGCGCTTGCTTAAAGAAAAATACGGCCTTGAGGAGGAAGACTTTGTTTCGGCCGAATTGGAAGTTACGCCGGCGGGAGCGGCCCGGGAGGCCGGTTTGGATCGGAGTATGATTTTGGCTTATGGGCAGGACGATGCGGCTTGCGCCTATCCCTCGCTGCGGGCCATGCTGGAGGTTGAAAACAGCCGGCGCTGCGCCTGTTGCCTGCTGGTGGATAAGGAGGAAATCGGCAGTGTGGGCGCAACGGGTATGCAGTCCCGCTTTTTTGAAAATGCCGTGGCCGAGCTTCTGAATTTGTGCGGCGAGTTCTCCGAACTTAACCTGCGGCGGCTTTTGCAGCATAGCCGCATGTTGTCCTCCGATGTAAGCTCGGCCTTTGATCCGGCTTATGCCGCGGCCTTTGAGAAAAATAACGTGGCCTATTTAAGCCATGGGCTGGTGTTTAACAAGTTCACCGGGGCGCGGGGCAAATCCGGTTCTAATGACGCTAACGCGGAATACTTAGGTTGGCTGCGGCAGGTTATGGATGAAGCCGGGGTGCATTATCAGACGGCGGAGTTGGGCAAGGTGGATTTGGGCGGCGGCGGCACGATCGCTTATATTCTGGCGCTTTACGGTATGGAGGTTATCGACAGCGGCGTGCCGGTTTTGAGTATGCACGCGCCCTGGGAGGTCGTCAGCAAGGCTGATGTGTTTGAGGCGTACAAGGGCTATAAAGCCTTTATTGAGGCATAGGTCAATAGCGGCTCATCTGCATATTACGCCCTCTCCGTCTATTTTTCGCCTTAAAGGCCCAAAATAGCCACCTCTCCCAAAGGGAGAGGCAGGCCTTTTCGCTTGTAAAACGTGGCTCTCCCCTCTGGGAGAGCTGGCATCCAGCGAGGCTGGATGACTGAGAGGGCGGCGTGCTGACAAAAAAATTACAACATCAAATTATGTTAGGAGTACATAGTGTCAAAAATTTTAGTGATTGCCGAAAAACCATCGGTTGGCCGGGATATCGCTCGTGTGCTGGGCTGCCGGGAAAAGGGTGAGGGTTATCTTGGCGGCGGGGATTATCTGGTGTCCTGGGCGGTTGGCCATTTGGCCGCGCTCTGTGATCCGGAGGATTATAACCCGGAATGGAAAAAATGGCGCATGGATGCTCTGCCCATTATGCCGGAAAAAATGCAGCTGCGCGCGGTTCCCGGCGGCAAAAGCCAGCTGGCCGTGCTGCGCCGGCTGCTGAAAAGCCCGGAGGTGGCCAGCCTGATCTGCGCCACCGATTCCGGCCGCGAGGGCGAGTTGATTTTTCGCTATATTTATCAGCTGTGCGGCTGCCGCAAGCCTTTCCAGCGGCTTTGGGTTTCCAGCATGACTGATCAGGCCATTCGGGAGGGCTTTGCCAGCCTGCGTCCCGGCGCGGATTACGATCGGCTTTTCGCCTCGGCCCGCTGCCGTTCGGAGGCGGACTGGCTGGTGGGTATTAACGCCAGCCGCGCCTATACGCTTAAATATAATACCCTGCTTTCCGTTGGCCGGGTGCAAACCCCCACCCTGGCGATTATCGTTAACCGGGCGCGGGAGATCGCAGCTTTTGTGCCGGAGGAATATTATGAAGTTAAAGCGGATTTCGCTCTGCCGGCGGAACCGGAGGGGGCCAGCGGCTATTGGGGTATTTGGCAGAACCAGGAAGGGCAAAGCAGAATTACCGGCGAGGCGGCGGCGGAAAAAGCCAAAGCGCTGGCTGCCCGGGTTAAAGGCCGCCCGGCTCGGGTTTTGCAGGTCAGCCGGGAAGAGAAAAGCCAGCCGCCGCCGCTGCTTTACGACCTGACAGAGTTGCAGCGCGATTGTAACCGGCGCTATGGCTTTTCCGCCCAGAAAACGCTGGATATTGCCCAGAGCTTGTATGAGCGGCGCAAGCTTTTAACTTATCCGCGCACGGACAGCCGTTATTTAAGCGAGGATCTGGCGCCGCGCCTTTTGGGGCGGGTGCGTCAGCTGGCGGAGCTGCCGCAGTTTGGGGCGGTGGCGCAGGAATTGCTGCCGGGGCCGCTGCCGCTTGGTAAAAGGATTATCGACAACAGCAAGATCACCGATCATCACGCTATTATTCCTACCGAGGGCCGGCTGCGTCTGGATAACCTGATGGATGAGGAGCTAAAGGTGTTTCAGCTGGTGGCGCTGCGTTTTCTGGCGGTTTTCTATCCACCCTGCCGTTACGCCGTAACCAGAGTTCTAACCGAGGTGGCCGCCGAAAAGGACGGCCTGCCCCGGGCGGAAATTTTCGCCTCGCGCGGGCAGGAAGTTTTGGCGCTGGGCTGGCAGCGGCCCTATCAGATGTTGGCAGCAGAAAAGGCGGCGGCCTCTAAAAAGACGGCTGGCGGCAAGGAGGCGGAAAACCAAAATTTGCCCAGCCTGCGGGAAGGCGAGGCGGTGCAGACGCTGGTGGCTAAGGCGGCGCGTAAAAAAACCCAGCCGCCCAAACCATACACTGAAGCCGGGCTGCTTTCGGCCATGGAAAACGCCGGCCGCTTTGTGGAGGACGAGGCGCTGCGCGAACAGCTGAAAGAGAGTGGTTTGGGCACGCCGGCCACGCGGGCGGCGATTATTGAGCGCCTGCTTAAGGTGGGCTATATCCGCCGGCAGGCTAAGGCGCTGCTGCCTACTGAGAAGGGCGAACGCTTGATGGATGTGGCGCCGCCGGAGCTGAAATCACCGGAAACCACCGGCAAATGGGAACGCGGCCTTGCCGCTATCGCGGACGGGCGGATGACGGAGGAGGTTTTTATGGCCAGTATCCGCCGTTATGTGCAGTTTTTGGTGCAGGATTGCCGCACGTCTAATCGCTATGTTAAGTTCCCGGAGGAGCCGCGCCGCGGGACGGGAGGAAAAAGGCAGTTTAAGCGCGCCCAGCCAAAAACTGCCGCTAAAAAATCCTAAAAAGGCTTGCACAACGGCGTAAAATTTTTTATAATATTAATATGAAGAAAAATTTCAGGCAGACAAGATATTGAGAAAGGATGTTGTTTATGAAAAAGAACACTTGGTTAAAGGGCTCCTTTTCTGCTCCATTTATTTTTTTGGGGGCCTTTCTGCTGGTTAATCTGTTTGCCGGGTTTTCCGGCCCCGCTAATGCCGCGCCGGTGGCGACTGGTGTTACGGCGCAGTTAAATCCGTCCTACACGATTATCGTGGACGGTGTGCAGCAGAATTTTTTCAATTCCTCCGGCAGTCCGGTTTATCCGCTGGTTTATAATGGCACAACCTATTTGCCGCTGCGGGCGATCGGCGAGTTGATGAATAAAAATGTTAACTGGGATGAGGCCAATCTTACCGTCAGCCTGGCGGGGGTGCGCACCGCTGCGCCGACCACCGGCCGTTTGACGCCGGCCAGTCAGCAATACGTCAGCGCCCAGTTGCGCCCGGATTTTAAAATTATGGTGGACGGCGCGGTTCGCAGTTTCAGCAACTCCGACGGTTCTTATGTTTACCCGCTGCTTTATAACGGTTCGGTTTATCTGCCGCTGCGGGCGATTGGCGAACTGATGGGCAAAAATGTTGATTGGAACGGCTACACCAGCACAATTACCCTTTCCGGCGGGGCGGGGGTTGGCACTACCGTTACCGACGCGGATAGTTTTGGCAGTACAACTAATCCCGGTGGGCAGCAGCCGGCGGGCAATCAAAATCAGACCGGCAATCAGGCCGGCAATCAAACTAACGGCCAGCCGCAAATGATGGATAACGACGCGGCCAGAGCGGCGGCCCTGCGCCAGGTTCCCGGGGCGACACTTAACAACATAACCAAGCTGAAGCTGGAATATGATGATAACCGTTGGGTTTATGAGGTGGAGATTTATTATAACTTCACGGAGTATGAAATGGAGCTGGACGCCTACACCGGTGAACTGTTGGATATGCAGGTGGAGCGGGACGACTATTTTTATCAGCAGGCGCACCGGCGCAGCGGCTCATATTGCCCGGAAAACTGCCCGCTGAATCATACGCATAACTATGCCTATTGTGCGGAAAACTGCCAGTTGAACCATACACATCATTATGCTAACGGTCATCACCGCAACGGCCATCATTAAAGATAACCATTCTTAAATAAACAGCCCTTAAAGCCAGGGTCAAGGAGGCTTGATATTATGAGGATCACAACTTTTAGCAACAACAAACTTTTCGGCGGGCAGAACGTCCGGCGCGGCAAACAGACCGATAACGGCGCTGGCCGCTCGGTGGTGGCGGATATGGCGCAGCGCCTGGAAGAGAGCGCGCAAAAGGATTTGCAGCAGACAGCCGCCAAGCAGGCCACGGTCAGCCGGCGGGATAAGGTGGAATTGTCGATAAAAAAGGGCTCGGCTGAATATGCCGCCAGGGTTTATAAAGCGCTGACCGGCGTGGACAACAAGCAGGCCTTTGAGGAGCAAATGCAGGCGCAGGCTGCAAAAGCCATGCAGGAAATGTTGCAGGAAAATGCGGAAAAGGCCAAAGACGAGGTGGAGGCCGCCAAAGAGGCTATGGAATATATGCTGAAGATGATGGAAATTGCGCGGCGTATTTCTTCCGGCGGCCAGGTGCCGGGCTCCGACGAACAAAAGCTGTTGGAATACAGTCAGGTGCTCTATACGATGGCTAAGATGATGGCGATGCAGGCTAAGGAACATGAAAAATATGATTCTGTGTTTGAGGACGAGGAGCAGCAGACAGACGGCGGCGCCTCGGCTGCAAATAGTGTAAATAACATAGAAGGGATGAGTGAGGTAAATGTTGGAACAAGTTGCGACAGCGGCGGCGCCGGCGGCTCTGGGGCCGTACTCGCAGGCGATTAAAGCGGGCGGATTTTTGTTCGCGTCCGGTCAGGTGCCGATTAATCCGGCCAGCGGCGATTTGGCGGCGGCGGATGTGGACAGCCAGGCCCGGCAGGTTTTTGCCAATTTGCAGCAGGTGCTGGCTGCGGCGGGCTGCGGCTTTGCCGATGTGGTGAAAACTACGGTGTTTTTAACGGATTTGGCGAATTTTGCCACGGTTAACGCTATTTATGCCGAATATTTTGTGCAGCCTTATCCGGCGCGCTCCTGCGTGCAGATTGCGGCTTTGCCGAAGGGCAGTCTGTTGGAAGTGGAACTGATTGCGAAAATTCCGGAAGCATAATTTTTACGGCGGCCATAAAAAATGGCTGCCGTAAAATATTTTTTGAAAAATTTTGTGTAAAATGGGTTTTTGGTATTGCCTTTTGCCCTCCTCTTTTGTATAATAATAATTGGAAAAGCGGCTTTAAGCAAATTGGGGCGGCTGGGCCGAAGCTTTAAGCAGAAACTTGACGGGAGGTCAGAGCATTATGGAAATTGTTTACGCGCTGCTTTTGGGTATGTTGATTGGCGGCGCTTGGGCATTGCTAGCTCTGGCCTTGCTTTTTAATGTGATAAAGAAACGGGACGCCAAAGCGGCAGCGGCGATTGCGGCCGGAGGGGACAAGCAGGCGGAAGACCGCCAAACTTTGAATGTGATATTGCGGTTTCATGTCAGCAAATATCTGTTGGATGTGCTTTTGCTGCTGGGCTTGTTTTTGGCCAGGAATATGCTGCCTTTCCGCTGGGAGTATATCCTGCTGGGGGTGGCGTTGATGATTACGGTTTTCTTCCAGATTATGTTGGCCTGTTCCGGTATGAATAAGCGAATTAGAGCGGGACAGGGTTCTTAATGAATTACCCTCTCCGTCATATCTTCCTTAACGGTCAGATATGACACCTCTCCCAAAGGGAGAGGCAGGTTTAAAATGTTTATTAATAGTTAAGTATTTAAACTTGGCTCCCCCTTTTGGGGGAGCTGGCAGCGGCGACCTTTAGGGAGTCGATGGCTGAGAGGGCGGGACAATATGGTTATTTTTATTTAAGAGATGTAAAAAAGTTTTCAAATATTTTACATTAAGTTTGCAAAGAAAGGAGGCAGGTATTTATGTCTAACGCTATTTTGTTTGAAGTCGGCGGCTTCGCTGTGGACAGTGTGATGACTACGTCGGTGGCGATTACGGCGGTGTTGAGCGTGGTGGCGATTGCCGGCACCCGCAACCTTAAAGAGCGTAAACCGGGACGTTTGCAAAGCGCGCTGGAATACGCGGTGGGGAGCCTTCGTGATTTTTATGCCAGCATTATTGGCAAGGAAAAAGCAACTTATTTTTTGCCAATCCTGGGGACGCTGTTTATGTTTATTATTGTTTCTAATTACAGCGGCTTATTGCCTTTGGCCGGAGAACTGCCGGGCTTTCAGCCCCCAACCGGCACGCTTAGCTGTACGGTGGGCCTGGCGCTGATCACGTTTTTAACCACGCAGTTTGGCGGTTTCAAATATCACGGCGTGCATTATTTAGGGCATTTTGTGAAGCCAGTAGCGCCGCTGCTGCCTTTGATGCTGCTGGAAGAGGTTACTCACCCGTTATCTCTTTCTTTGCGTCTATTCGGTAATATCTATGGTGAAGAAACTGTGCTACATCAGGTTAGCGGGCTGATCCCGCTGGGTGCGCCAATCGTCATTATGGTGCTTAGTTTGCTTTTCGGCGCTATTCAGGCGCTGGTGTTTACCATGCTTTCAGCCATTTATATTGACACGGCCACCAGCGCAGGGCATTGATGTTGTGATTTGTTTTTAGGCCCTAATTTAAAATTTAGTTTTCCCGTTTAAGTATTATTCGTATAAAGTTTTAAAATCCATGGGGATTTTTAGGCCCGGGATTTAGAAAGGAGGAGTTCTAATATGGAAACAAGTGCTGTTATTGCTTTGGCTGCTGCTTTGGCTATTGCGGTTTCTACCATCTTCCCGGCTTTGAGCCAGGGCAAAGTTGGCGCTGCTGCAATGGAGAGCATCGCCCGTCAGCCTGAGGCTGCCGGCGACATCCGTACAGCTATGATTTTGGCTATGGCTTTGTTGGAAGCTTTGACCATTTATGGTTTGCTGATCGCTTTCATGATCGTAGGCAACATCTAATAGAAGCCTAATATTGACTCGCCTGCCTGTGCGCTTTGCGTGCGCATGGGCGGGGCGGCGTCAATGCCAACAAAGAGGATCAACCGAAAGGAGGCAATCGCCTTTATGGAGATTGATGTTAAGGATTTAATATTTGTCATGGTGAATTTTTTAATTCTCGTGGCTATTTTATATAAATTCATGTGGGGCCCGGTTATCCGCATGATTGATTCCCGGCAGCAAACCATTGACGACAGTCTGAATAAGGCTGACGAGGCGCGCCGGGAGGCTGAACAGATGAGCGCTAAGCTGGCGGAAGAAATTGCTGACGCCAGACGGCAGGCCAAGGCTATTTTGGACGAGGCCCAGAAGAACGCCGAGGTTACCAAGGAAGATATTCTGGCCCAGG
Source organism: uncultured Bacillota bacterium (assembly GCA_948907985.1). Lineage (GTDB taxonomy): Bacteria > Bacillota > Dehalobacteriia > UBA4068 > UBA4997 > Avidehalobacter. The sequence goes on along the minus strand of CAQWMM010000004.1, from coordinate 13,337 downwards.
CCAGAAACTCTGCCGACAGTATCCTGGCGCGGGCCGAGGCGGAAATTGCCAAGGAAAAGGCCGACGCTATTCTGGCTATCAAGGGTGAAGTTGCTGATATGGTGGTATCCGTGGCCGGCCGCCTGCTGGCCGAGGATATGACTGATAAGCAGCATATGGCCCTGGTGGACAAATATATTGCAGAGGTGGCGGCAAAAAATGATTAAGGCTGGTTTGACAAAACGCTATGCAAAGGCTTTGCTGGAGCTGGCGCAGGCCAAACAGCAGCAGGCCGCCTTTGGCCGCGTTCTTCAGGATTTTGTGGAGATGTTGCAGCAAAATGAGGAGCTCGGCCAGATGATTTATGGCAAGCTGATGTCGACTTCTGATAAAAAGAAGTTGATTAGCCAGCTTTTGGCTAAGGACGACGCCCCGCAGGAAATTCAGAACTTTATTTTCCTGGTTTTGGATAAAGGGCGGGAGGCCAGTCTGCCGGAATTTTTGGCCGCGTATCTGGATCTTTGCGACGAGGCCGACGGTGTGCGCCAGGTTCTGGTGCATACGGCGGTGCCTTTGGCCGAAAAAGAGGCGGCGGCGCTGGAACAGGCGCTGGCTGCCAAGCTGAACGCCAAAATCCGCCTGAAAGCCCAGGTTGACAAAAATTTGATCGGCGGGCTTAAGGTGCAGATTGACGATACAGTATATGACGCCAGTTTAAGCCAGCAGCTGCGGGCCTTAAAGGACTCGTTGACGCTGGAAGACGAGCAGTAAGGCGTTGTTATAAATTTATGTAGGATGAACTTAGAGAGGTGAAATATTTTGAGCATCAGACCAGAAGAAATCAGCTCTATTCTGAAGCAGCAGATTGAAAATTATCAGGCTGACGTTGATGTTTCGCAGGTTGGTACGGTTATTACCGTCGGCGACGGTATCTGCCGTATTTATGGCCTGAACAACGCAATGGCCGGCGAGCTGCTGGAATTTGAAAACGGCGTGATGGGTCTGGCGATGAACTTGGAGGAGGACAACATTGGCTGCGTAATTCTGGGCCACTTCACGGATATCCATGAGGGCGATCAGGTTAAGCGCACCGGCCGCATTATGGAGGTTCCTGTTGGCGAGGCCCTGATTGGCCGCGTTGTGGACCCTCTGGGCAATCCGATAGACGGTAAGGGGCCGATTGAGACCACCAAATTCCGTCCGGTGGAAAATAAAGCGCCGGGTGTTATCTCCCGTAAATCGGTATTTGAGCCTATGCAGACCGGTTTGAAGTCCATCGACTCGATGGTGCCGATTGGCCGCGGCCAGCGCGAGCTGATTATCGGCGACCGTCAGACGGGTAAAACCGCCATTGCCGTTGACGCTATTCTGAACCAAAAAGGTCAGAATATGATCTGTATTTATGTAGCCATTGGCCAAAAGGCCTCCACGGTGGCCTCGGTTGTTAAAAGGCTGGAAGAAGGCGGCGCTATGGATTATTCCATCGTGGTTTCTGCCGCGGCCTCCGAGCCGGCCCCGCTGCTCTACATTGCGCCTTATGCCGGCGCGGCTATGGGCGAGGAGTTTATGTTCAATGGCAAGCACGTTTTGATTATTTATGATGATTTAACCAAGCAGGCGATGGCTTATCGCGAACTCTCCCTGCTGCTGCGTCGTCCGCCGGGGCGCGAGGCTTACCCGGGCGATGTATTCTATCTGCACTCCCGTCTGTTGGAGCGCGCGGCCAAACTTTCCGATGATTTGGGCGGCGGCTCGATGACCGCTCTGCCGATTATTGAAACCCAGGCCGGCGATATTGGCGCTTATATTCCGACCAACGTAATTTCAATTACCGACGGCCAGATCTTCCTGGAAACCGACTTGTTCTTCAGCGGTTTCCGTCCGGCTATCAACGTTGGTTTGTCCGTATCCCGTGTAGGCAGTTCGGCGCAGGTTAAGGCTATGAAGCAGGTTGCCGGCACTTTGCGCGGCGATTTGGCACAATATCGCGAGTTGGCGGCGTTCTCGCAGTTTGGCTCCGATATGGATAAAGCTACCCGCGATACTTTGGCGCATGGCGCGCGGATGATGGAGCTGTTAAAGCAGGATCAGTACTCTCCGCTGAAAGTTGAAGAGCAGGTTGCCGTTTTGTATATCGGCGTTAACGGCCTGCTGAATGATATTGAGGTTAAGGACATCACGCGTTTCTGCAATGGTTTTGTAGAATATCTGCGCTCGCAGCGCAGCGACGTTTTGGCCGATATTGCTGCCAAGCTGAAATTGGATGATAACAACCAGGCGATGATCGAACAGGCGCTGGCTGAATATAAGAAGATTTTTGCTTAAAGGGCCGTAGAACAGATTATGCCGCTCTCAAATCCGTCCAGACAGTTCTGGCCGGCAGCGGCAGGTTATGTTCTGACTAAAACCTTGATATTTTGATTTCGATTACAGCGTAAAGGTGGTGAGATTGCTTTGGCTAATATGCGTGACATCAGACGCCGCATTAAGAGCGTTGCCAGCACCCAGAAGATTACCAAGGCCATGAAAATGGTTTCGGCAGCTAAACTGCGCAAAACGCAGTCTACTTTGGTGGCGATACGCCCTTATTCGGATAAAATTCAGGAGGTTATGGACCACCTGTTGGCCGGCGGCGAAGAATATGATACTCCGTTTTTGAAACCTCGTGAAGAGGTGAAAAATATTTTGTATATTGTAATTGCCGGCGACCGCGGACTCTGCGGCGGCTACAATATCAACTTGCTGCGGTTTGCCGAAGAGCGGCTTAAAGCTGTTCCGGAGGGCCAAAACGGCGAGATGCTGCTGATTGGCAACAAAACCAGCGAGCACTTCCGCACCAGGCCGCAGTATAACGTTATGGACGTGTTTACCAATATTGGCGACGCGCCCAATGTCAGCCAAGGTAAGGCGCTGAGTGATTATGTAATCAAAAAATACCTTGATGGTGAGGTTGACGAGGTTCATGTCATCTATTCCCGGTTTGTTTCGGTGCTGACGCAGGTGCCGGATTGCCAGCAGGTGCTGCCGATCCAGCGCGCGGCGCAAGCGGACGCCGAGGCGGAACAGGGAATGCAGACTGAAACCGACTATATATTTGAGCCGGGCGGCAAAGAGATTTTGGACGTTATTTTGCCCAAATATGTGGATTCTTCCATTTACCGTCTGCTACTGGAAGCCAAAGCCGGCGAGCATGGCGCTCGTATGACGGCTATGGATTCGGCGACCGACAACGCCTCTGAATTGATTGATAAACTGACGCTTTCACTCAACCGGGCGCGTCAGGCTCAGATTACAACAGAAATTACCGAGATTGTCGGCGGCGCGGCGGCTCTGGAATAGGGCTGCGCGCTTGAGAAAAAATGATCCCTGCTTTTAAGGAGGTTGAATTATGGCAGAGGGAAAAATTAGAGAAATTATCGGCGCTATTGTCGATATTGAGTTCCCCTCGGACGGCTTGCCGGCTATTTACAACGCCATCAAGATTGATGATGATGATATTCATCTGACTTTGGAGGTTATGCAGCATTTGGGCAATGATTTTGTTCGCTGCGTAGCGCTTTCCTCAACTGATGGCCTGCGCCGCGGTATGACAGCAGTTGATACCGGCGCGCCGGTTAGCGTGCCTGTGGGCAAAGAAACGCTGGGCAGAATGTTCAACGTTATTGGCGAACCGATTGACGGCAAGCCACAGTGCGATTACAAACAAACCTCTCCTATTCATAAGGAGGCGCCGGCCTTTTCCGAGTTGAGCCCCTCAACAGAGATTTTGGAAACCGGCATCAAAGTTGTTGACTTTTTGGTGCCTTATACCAAAGGCGGCAAGGTTGGCCTGTTCGGCGGCGCCGGCGTTGGCAAAACCGTTTTGATTCAGGAATTGATTAGTAACATTGCCCAGGAGCATGGCGGCTATTCTGTATTTGCCGGCGTGGGCGAGCGTTCCCGTGAGGGCAACGACCTTTACGGTGAAATGAGCGAGTCTGGCGTTATCAGCAAAACCGCTTTGGTTTTCGGCCAGATGAACGAACCGCCGGGGGCCCGCTTGCGCGTGGCTTTGACGGGTCTTACCATGGCGGAGCATTTCCGCGATGAGGATCATCAGGACGTGCTGCTGTTTATTGACAACATCTTCCGTTTCACGCAGGCTGGCTCCGAGGTGTCCGCTTTGCTGGGCCGTATGCCTTCCGCCGTTGGCTACCAGCCAACCCTGGCTACGGAGATGGGCCAGTTGCAGGAACGTATTACTTCGACTAAGAATGGTTCTATCACGTCTGTTCAGGCTATTTATGTACCGGCCGACGACTTGACTGACCCGGCTCCGGCGACAACTTTTAACCATTTGGACGCCAGAACCGTTTTGAACCGCGCTATTTCCGAGATGGGCATTTATCCGGCTGTTGACCCGCTGGATTCCAGCTCGCGTTCTTTGGACCCTAAAGTTGTAGGTCAGGAGCATTATCAGGTGGCGCGCGACGTGCAAAGTATTTTGCAGAAGTATAAAGAATTGCAGGATATTATCGCCATTTTGGGTATGGACGAGTTGAGCGAGGAAGATAAGGTTCTTGTTGGCCGCGCCAGAAGAATCCAGCGTTTCTTGAGCCAGCCGTTCCACGTTGCGGAACAGTTCACCGGTACCCCCGGCGTATATGTGCCGCTGGCGAAAACTGTTCAGGACTTTAAGGCTATCGTAGCTGGCGAATATGACCACTTGCCGGAGCAGGCATTCTTGATGGTTGGTACTATTGAGGACGCTGTGGCCAAGGCAAAAGCTATGGAAGGGCGTGCATAAGCTATGGCTGAAGATGTAATCCGCTTGGATATTGTTACACCTGCCGGTCTGTTGATGTCAGAGAATGTGGCGACGGTTAATTTGCCGGCCACCAAGGGTTCGATGGGCGTTTTGAAGAATCATGCGCCCTTGATGACAACATTAGATATTGGCATTGTGAAATATAATCAGGCTAATGCTGACCATTATTTGACGGTGAGCGGCGGCTTTGCTGAGGTTAAGGACAACACTGTTATTGTGCTGGCCGAGGCGGCCGAGCGCGCCGAAGAGATTAATGTGGCCAGAGCGCAGGCTGCTAAAGCCAGAGCGGAGGAACGTCTGCATGACCACAGCCGCAGACAGGATTTGGATTTGCTGCGCTGTGAACTTTCTCTGCACCGCGCTATTAACCGTATTAAGGCCAGTAAGCTTAAATAATTAAAGCATAATAAAAAAATCCCTTAATATTTATTATTAGGGGATTTTTTAGTTTTTTAAAAACTGACAATTTTGGCCGGGGTTTCGGTACCCAAAAGCATTACGAACTGGGGAATGTCATACCCCTCCTCGCCGGTTTTAACGTCGATGAAACGATAGCAAAGCTGCTCGTCAATGATTTTTGGCTCCATAACTATTACCGGGATTCGGCGCATATTAAGATAAACGTCGCGATAGCGGTGATAACCATACTGTGGGAAAAGATCCAAATCCTCCATGCCCTCCAGCCAAACTTCGCGCTGTTCTCCAAAATTTGCCAAGTCCGGCCATTGCAGCGGTTTTTCGTGCAGTTTGCTGACTACTATGGCAATAATGGCCACAAAAATCAGAACAATAAAAAAAAGATTTAATAGAATATTAATGTATGCTGGCATATTGGCGCCTCCCTGTGAATTTAGTGAAAAAATAGTTTAACATTATTATACTCTATTTTATATTTTTTGACAAGTATAAAAAAAGACTTGATTTTTTTTAAAAATATATTATAATAGGAAGAAACACGACAAATAAACCCAAGAAATTTAATATCTGATTTTTTACCAGGGGGAACTTTATGTATAGATTAGGTATTGATATTGGTTCGACAACTATTAAGGTAGTTTTAATTGACGATGGCGGACGGCTGCTATATTCAACCTATCAGCGCCATGGTTCCAGAATTGCTGAAAAGCTGACGGAAATTGTCGGGGGGTTGGCTCTGCTGCTTAACAAGCATGAGGTTAAAGTGGCTATTAGCGGCTCGGCTGGGATGTCGCTGGCTGAGGCGAGCGGTATTCCTTTTGTGCAGGAGGTTTACGCTCTGTCCGGCGCGGTGGACGAGTTGGAGCCGGACACGGATGTGGTCATTGAGCTGGGCGGCGAGGACGCTAAAATTTTGTTTTTGACCGGCGGCATGGAGGAGCGCATGAATGGCACCTGCGCCGGCGGCACGGGGGCGTTTATCGACCAAATGGCGACGCTGCTTAATGTCAGCGTGGAAGAATTGGACGAACTTAGCCTGCGCCATAAAAAAATTTATCCGATAGCCTCGCGCTGCGGGGTTTTTGCCAAAACGGATATTCAGCCGCTGATTAACCAGGGAGCCGCCAAGGAAGATATTGCCGCCAGTATTTATCAGGCGGTGGCCGAGCAGACGGTTACCGGCCTGGCTCAGGGGCGGCGGATTGAGGGGCAGGTTCTGTTTTTGGGCGGGCCGCTTTCTTTTAATATGGGTTTGCGGCAGCGCTTTATCGAAACGCTGCGGCTGGCGCCGGAAAACGCCGTCTTTCCGGAAATGGGGCAATATTTTGTGGCCCTGGGCGCGGCGGTTTATGCGGACGGCCAGACGGAAACTTTTACCTATAAGGATCTGAAGAAAAAACTGCTGGATTCGCAAAGCGCAATTAAGGGTAAAAGCCGATTTTTAGAGCCGCTTTTTGCTGATGAAGTGGAATACGCACAGTTTTTGGACCGGCACCGCCGCGACAGCGTGCCGGAGGCGGATATTGCCAGCTATCGGGGCGCGGCCTATTTGGGTATTGACGTGGGCAGCACCACATCGAAGCTGGCCCTGATCAGCGAGAACGGCAACTTGCTTTATACCTACTATGCCAGCAATCAGGGCAATCCGCTGCCGATTATTAAAAACCAGCTGCTGCACATTTACGAATTGTTGGGCGACCGAATCGAACTGCGCGCCGGGGCGGTTACCGGTTACGGTGAGGAACTGATCCAGAACGCTTTTAATATCGATTATGGTCTGGTGGAAACGGTGGCCCATTTTACGGCGGCCCACTTTTTCGAGCCGCAGGTGGACTACATTATTGACATCGGCGGGCAGGATATGAAATGTTTCACCATCCGCAATGACACGATTGACAGTATTGTGTTGAATGAGGCTTGCAGTTCCGGCTGCGGTTCTTTTATCCAGACTTTTGCGGAGGCGCTGGGCTATTCGCCGGCGGAATTTGCTAAACTGGCCTTATTCGCCAGACGGCCGGTGGATTTGGGCTCGCGCTGCACCGTTTTTATGAACTCCTCTGTTAAGCAGGCCCAGCGCGACGGGGCGGAAATTGGCGACGTCAGCGCCGGCCTGGCAATCAGCGTGGTGAAAAACGCCATTTACAAGGTGCTGCGGGTGCACAGTGCCAGCGAGCTGGGGCGGAAAATCGTGGTGCAGGGCGGAACGTTTTTGAATGACGCGGTTCTGCGCAGTTTTGAGCGCGAACTGGGTTATGACGTGGTGCGCCCGAATATTGCCGGTTTGATGGGCGCATTTGGGGCGGCGCTTTATGCGCAGGAACGCCACAAGGCCCTGGGCAAAAGCGCGTCCAGCATTTTGCCGGCGGCAGAGGTGGCGGCTTTTCAGCATCAGGCCCGGCCGGCTACCTGCCAGGGCTGCGCTAACCACTGTTCTTTGACAATCAACCTGTTCCCTAACGGGCGGCGGTTTATCAGCGGCAACAAATGTGAGCGGGGGCAGGGCGGCAAACCGCTGAACCGGCCCAATGTTTATGAATACATCAACAATAAATTTAAAGCGCTGATGCAGACTGCCGAGGAAGAAGCGGCGGCGAACCCGGGTCGCTTGACGATTGGTATACCGCTGGTTTTGAATATGTATGAAAATCTGCCTTTTTGGTATACATTTTTTAAGGAGCTTAAATGTAATGTGGTGATTTCCGGCGAATCATCGCGGCAGCTTTACGCCAGGGGCCAGTTCTCGATCCCCTCGGATACGGTTTGTTATCCGGCAAAGCTGGCGCACGGGCATATTGAGGCGCTGTTGGCCAAGGGCGTGGAGCGGATTTTTTATCCCTGCTCCAGTTATAACATCGACGAGGGGCGCGGCGATAAGAATTATAACTGCCCGGTGGTGGCTTATTATCCCGAGCTGCTGCATGCCAACGTGCCGGCGCTGAAAGATATTGACTTTATGTATCCTTATTTGAGTTTGAACGACCGCCTGGTTTTGGCGAACCGTTTTTATGATTTGTATCCGGAACTGAACTTTACGCTGGCCAACTGTATTCAGGCGGCCAACCAGGCCTGGCGTTTTTATCGCAGCTGGTGGGCGGATGTGGAAGAGTATGGCCTGAACGCGCTGCGCCAGGCCGAAGAAGAGGGCTGGAACGTGGTGGTGCTGGCCGGTCGGCCTTATCATGTGGACAGGGAGATCAACCATAGTATTGATAAGATGTTTAACTCGCTGGGGTTCGTGGTGGTGTCGGAGCGCGTTTTGACCGATTTGGTATACAGCCAGAAAGTGAACGTTCTGAACCAATGGACGTATCACACCAGAATGTATAATGCGGCGCGCTATGTTTGCCGCCATGAGAATATGCAGCTGGTGCAGCTTGTCAGCTTTGGCTGTGGGCTGGACGCTATAACCAGCGACGAGCTTAAAGATATTTTGGAACGCAACGGCAAGATTTATACCCAGCTGAAAATTGACGAGGTTAATAATCTGGCGGCGGTTAAAATCCGGGCGCGCAGTTTGTTGGCGGCTATGGAAAAAAATATGCAAAAATCGTTGCCGCAGAAATCAATAATAGGTTAGCAGGAGGTAAAAATCATGGTGGAGAAGCCCAATAAAACGGAAATTGGCCAAAGTTTTCAGGCACACCTGAATCGGCTGACCAATCTTTGGGAAATGATGTTTAGTCAGGCGGAACGCGAAGAGATGGAACAGCCACTGCGCGAGCATGAAGTCCCTTTGCGGCAGTTTACGGCGGATATGAAAGCCGATTATACTGTTTTGGTGCCGCAGATGCTGCCTGTACATTTTAAGCTGATTGGCGGCATTTTGCGCCGGCAGGGCTATAACATTGAGTTTTTGGAAAATGTTGGTTATAGTGTTACGGAGCGGGGGCTGCAAAATGTTCACAATGACACCTGCTACCCGGCCCTGCTGGCGATTGGTCAGCTTTTGGACGCGATTAAAAGCGGCAAATATGATTTGAGCAAAATTGCCCTGCTGCTGCCCCAAACCGGCGGCGGCTGCCGGGCCTCTAACTACATATATTTGCTGCGCAAGGCGCTGGAGAAAAATGGGCTTTCACATATCCCGGTGATTGCCCTGCGGTTGGATAGATTGCAGGCGGAGGGCGGATTTTATTTGAGCAAGGGGACGCTGCTGCGCTGCCTGTTCGCCTGTTATTACGGCGATATGATTTTGTGGCTGAAAAATCAGTGCAAACCATATGAGGAGATCGCCGGGCACACCGACAAGGTGGTGGAGATTTTAACCAATCAGCTGGACCAGGCTTTTGCCTCGGGGCGCTTTTTGATGCTGGGGCCGAATTATCTGAAGATTTTGAACGCCTTTAAACAGATTAAACGGCGGAAAGTGCTTAAACCCAAAGTGGGCATTGTGGGCGAAATTTATATGAAGTATGCGCCGTTGGGCAATAACGATCTGGAAAATTATCTGATCAGCCAGGGAGCGCAGCCAGTGGTTACGGGTGTTTTGGATTTTATGCTTTACTGTTTGAATAACAATTTTGTCGACGCCAAGCTTTACAGCCGCCCGACCCTGAAAAACCTTTTGCAAAAGGCGTTGTTTAAGCTGCTGATGGTTGGGCAGCTGGCCATGCGCAATGTTATCCGCCTGGACGGAACTTTTATGCCGCCGGCTACATTTGCGCAGGTTCAGCGCGCGGCCAAAGGCTGTATCAGCCAGGGGGTTAAAATGGGCGAGGGCTGGCTGCTGACCGGCGAAATGCTGGATTTGATTGAAAGCGGCGTGAATAATATTGTGTCGGCCCAGCCTTTTGGCTGCCTGCCTAATCATATTGTGGCTAAAGGCATGATCCGCGCGGTTAAGGAACGCCACCCGGAGGCTAATATTGTGGCGATTGACTATGACCCGGGAGCGTCGCGCACCAATCAGGAGAACCGCATTAAACTGTTGCTGGCTAATGCCAATGCGGCCCTGCAAAACACCAACGGCGAGGCCAAACGCCATGTTCTGCATTTGCAGCCGACAGAGGCGGAGGAGATAGAGGCAAGGCGCGCCTAAACAAAAAAACGCTAAAAAGCAATGCACCCCAAAAGTTAGGTACCTTTGGGGTGCATTATCATTTTCTAAATCTCAAGAGCTGGCCTGATTGGCGGGCCGGTTCTCGATAATTTTATTATTACATCTCGTTAAAGCGCATAATCATCATCGCGACTTCGGCGCGGGTGGCGTTACCCTGCGGTTTCAGCGCTCCGCTATCGCCATTAATTATCCCTGCGCCGACTGCCCACTGCATAGCCTCTTGCGCCCAGCCGCTAACCTTGCCGCTGTCGCTGAAATTACTCAAGCCGCTTTTGGCGGAAACGTCCATGCCCTTGGCCTGCGCAAAGCGGTAGAGCACCGCCGCCAACTGCTCGCGGGTGATTGCGTCGTTGGGGCCAAACTTGCCGTCCGCATAGCCGGTAACCACGCCGTTAGCGCTGGCCCAGGCAATCGCCTTGCTGAACCACTGGCCGTCGGCTACGTCGCTGAAGTTGGCATTGCCGGTGTTCGGCTCGCCCGCTAATCTGTGCAGCATGGTAACCAGCATGGCGCGGGTGGTGGCGGCGTTCGGTTCAAAGCCCTTTTCGGTGCCGTTCATCATACCTTTGTTGTAAACGTAAGCCACCGCCTCGGAGTACCACTCGCCGTTTTTAACGTCCGCAAATACGTTGTTAATGTTCAGCGCGGTAACCGTGCCGCTCGGTTGGTTGGTGGTTGTTCCGGGCTTTTCGGGCGTAGTCGGTTTGGTGGGTTGCTCTGGTTTGGTCGGTGTGCTTGTGCCGCTCGGATTGCGGTTGCCGCCGCTGTGGCTGCCGCCGGAGGTGCTGTTTCGGTCCCAAACAGCGTAAACTGTCGTATCTGCGCTGAATGTGTAGGTTTCGTTAGCTTGGGCAGTTGTGGCGCTGTCTTTCGCGCCGATTGCCCAATGTTTCAGGGTGTAGCCGCTCTTGCTGGCGGCAGGCATTGTATATTCGCCGCCTTTGGTTACATAATCCGGATTGCTAACGCCCGTTGCCAGCGTGCCGCCGTCGGCATCAAAAGTAATAGTATAAACCTCGTCAAGTTTAATCTCCTGATAGGTCATTATAAAATCGCTGAAGCTATTCACCATAAATTTGGCGAACCATTTACCGTCTTTTTGGCTAACTGTCGCTGCAACCTCCACATTTTGGCCGTTATGATTATGCCACAACTTAAAGGTATCAGCGCGGAAAATAGTTCCCTCGACTACCGGGATTGGCAAGGTCATTTCCATTGGCACAACCACATCCACCTTAGCTTGGGTTTCGGCATTAACCAAGTTCATAGAAAAACGAAAATCTGTATAATTTTCCGGCACGTCAACTTTAATATTTGCGTTTTCAGGCTTGTCAATCTGCAATTCTGCCTTAAAGTCATTCACCTTAGCGCCCACCACGATAACGTCGGCAGCCTTTACAGCCACTTCCACCGCCACATTAACCGTCGTGCCACCCAGTTTATTTTCCAGCTGGGCAATTTTCGCCATCAGTTCTTTATCGGCTACAATCGCCGCCGCCAGCTCATCCTTATCCAGGGCGTTAATAGTTTCCTGCACCTGCGCCTGGCTGGCGTTGGGATTATCCAGAACATTGTCCAGCGCCTCATTGATAGTTGCCTTAACGGTTACCTGACATTCCGCTTTTTGTTTTTCAACAGTCGCGGTGATTGTCGCGGCGCCCACACCAACAGCCATAACCTTGCCGTCTTTATCAACGGTAGCCACGTTTTCATTGCTGCTTGTCCAGGCCACCGTATTGTTGGTAGCGTTTGCCGGCTCAACAGCAGCCGTCAGCTGTTCGCTGCCTTTCAGCTCCAAGGTCAACTCGCTTTTATTCAGAGTAACACCGGTTACCGGAACTCTCTCCAAAGTGCTGTGCGAGTAATTGTCAACCAGCACGCAATCGGCAAAACCGTCCTCGTCAATCACCGGAACATACGCCCAAGAACCCTTGGCAATATCCTGCAAAGAACCTTTTTGATATTCGCCGGTTATTTCATCAATCACATAAACAACGGTATTGCTATCGGTAGGCACAGTTTTTACTTCCAAGCTATCCTGATTATAATTGAAGTCATCCATAACCGGCTCGATTGGCTCAGCAAAATTCAGCAAACCGTCATTAAAGGAGCTTAACTGCTTAGCAAAATTTGTCAAGCCATTATTCTGCTTATAAACATAGAACGGAATTACTGCGTTGCCAGCCAAACCATAAATAACAAATCGGCCATTGCCTATTCCTGGTAGCATACGATCCAAATCATAAATATACTCATTACCAACCAGCTTGATACCATAGTCATACATTCCGTTGTCCAATTCGCCGGCATGATTTTCATCAACAATTTTGCAATCTTCAATCACAGCGTAGCGTAATGTTACACGGCTAGGCGTCGTATAAGCCAAAGCGCAGATAGCCCCATCCGCGTTCAACTCAAATTTGGCATAGGCATCTAAATCATAGAAAGCAGGTGCGCCGTCAATACTACCCATGGCAATATTGCTTAGAGTTTCCGGCGTAAAATCCCCGCCGGTCAGCAAATCGGAGCGGTTCACCAAACAAACGTCCACATTATGGTCGTCTTCGCCAACCTCAAAAATAACTGCGTTTTGCGCCAGGGTATAGAATTTACTGCTGGAAGCGCTTTTCAGATAAGTATTGTTTACTACCTGGATCTCTTCTTGGCTCGCGTTTAACACAGAAGAAAAGAGTTTAACATCCGTAATCTCGCCGTTCATGTTCAGTCGATAGGCGACCGGCTGCCCCATCCAAACCTGCGGCTGATTAGCGGCAGGCTTGCCAACAATATCTTTGGCAAAATTATATTTTACCTCTTTGCCCTCCTGCGTAAACAAAATGATCGTGGATAATTCGCCGCTCCAAGAGCTTTCCTGCGATGTAGAATCGACTACAACACCATATAATGTTTGCCCGGCAGCTGTTTCCGCCGCCCAGGCCGCAGGCGCCATACTTAGAGCCAGCAAAACCGCCAGCGCCAGCACAGCAAAAAATTTCTTCTTCATTATTATATAACCTCCTAAAAGATTGTTTCTCGGCAGCCAAAACACCAAAGGGGCATTGGGAGAGGGCGATT